>JBIKZJ010000490.1:0-4581 GCA_044354755.1 Schlesneria sp.
GGCCGGGAAGACAGCAAAGCGAATCAATCCCATTGCGGCCCAGACCTTCCTTTATCACCGATTGGCACTCATGCTGGGGCAGATGACGCGACCCACCACCGATTTTGCCGATTCCCTGCAGGAATCCCGCATCAACGATCCCGTCCACGACGGAATCACGACTTACGAAATCAAATCCAGAAAAACCAGACCGAGTCTATCCCGATCTAGCGGGTTGTTCAAGAAGCCCAGCGTCTGTTAGTCTCGTTGCCAACCTCCCGGAAACTTCGGAAATACGAGTCATGCCCTCACCGCAATCAACCCCCCCGCTGCTACAAAGTCACCTTGCTGGCCTCAATCCCCTCCGGGGAAAAGTTCGCGACGTGTATGACTTCGGCGATCGACTTTTGATTGTCGCCACCGATCGCATCAGTGCGTTTGACTGGATTCTCCCGAATGGAATCCCCGACAAGGGTCGAGTTCTGACGCAAATCAGCCGATTCTGGTTCGACAAGCTGCAGGTTCCCCATCATCTGCTCAGCATGAATCCCGCCGATGTTCCGCTCCCCGCAGGAACCGATGTGAGTCTGCTGGAAGGACGCAGCATGGTTGTCCGCAAGACCAGCGTCTTTCCGATCGAATGTGTGATGCGCGGTTTTCTTTCAGGGTCTGGCTGGAAAGAATATCGCTCGCACCAGACCGTTTGTGGCTTAGCGCTCCCCCCCGGCCTCCGAGAAAGTGATCGACTGGTCGAACCGATCTTTACCCCCGCGACCAAAGCCGAAACGGGACATGACGAGAACATTTCGTTTGAACGGATGTCGGCGATTATCGGCCTCGAACAGGCAGAACACTTGCGTCAGTTCAGCCGGCAAGTCTATGCCGCCGCTGCCGAGTTCGCGGTGACACGCGGAATCATCATCGCCGATACAAAATTTGAATTCGGTCTGGTGGATGATCAGGTGATTCTCATTGACGAAGTTTTGACACCCGACAGCTCCCGGTTCTGGCCGGCAGATCAATATCAGGCCGGGGGACCCCAGCCCAGTTTCGACAAACAGTTCGTGCGAGATTGGCTGGAAACCACCTCGTGGGACAAAAACAGCCCGCCGCCCGAGCTCCCTGACGAGGTCATCCAGCGGACCAGGGAAAAATATATCGAGGCCTATGAACGCTTGACAGGAACACCGTTTGCCTGGAAGTGAACCGTCGTTTTTTTCATACTTTACCGCATCACACCATATTGCATTACCCCGCGGATATTAAATGAGTCACCATTACACCACCCGCTTGCATGAAGCTGCAGAAGCCAAACAAACCCCCGTGCTGGTCGGCCTCGACCCACGCCTGGATCAGCTCCCCCCCGACGTGCTGGCCCACGCTCGCGAGTTATATGACGATCCCGCAGCACAAGCCGCAGCGGCGTTCGAGGAATTTTGTATCCGGCTGATTGATGTGGTGGCACCGCTGGTTCCCGCCGTCAAACCGCAGTCCGCGTTCTTCGAAGAACTGGGACCCGATGGATGTCTGGCACTCTGTCGCGTCATCCGCTACGCCAGAAAACAAGGCTTGATCGTGATCTGCGACGCCAAGCGGGGGGATATTGGGACAACCGCCGAAGCTTACGCCCGCGCCTACCTCGCCGGTGTTGATCCCCTCGCCGCCCCATGGGGAGCCGATGCGTTGACCGTCAATCCGTATCTGGGGCGCGATACCCTGGAACCGTTCGTCAAGGTGGCGAAAGAACGGGGAGCGGGGATTTATGTCCTGGTCAAAACCAGCAACCCCGGTTCGGCGACGCTGCAAGACCAACAAGCCAATGGCCAGCCGATCTATCAACATGTGGCACGCATGGTCGAAGAACTGGCGCTGGAAACGTTAGAGGAAGGATACGGGTGCATCGGTGCGGTGGTCGGAGCAACCTATCCACGGGAACTGGCCGAACTGCGCGCCGTCATGCCCCATGTTCCGCTCTTGATTCCAGGCTATGGCAGCCAGGGGGGAGCCGCCCTGGATGTCGTCGGAGCCTTTCATCCTAATGGCTACGGAGCCCTCGTGAATAACTCGCGCGGGATCAATTTTGCCTACAAATCCACAGAGTTTGCCGAACAATTCGGACCCAAGCGGTGGGAGGCGGCTGCCGAGGCGGCCACCAAACAGATGATTGCAGATCTGGCCAAACAGACGCCGGCCGGCAAACTTTTGTATACTTCGTTTTGACGATCACTTGTGCATGGTATGCTTGCAATTTGACGGTCTCGTTCCCCGACAGAAAGGCTCGACAATGACGATTTCCCACAGAACCAACCGCCGCTCATTTCTTCAGCAAGCCGCCTTGGCTGCGTTTGCGGCTCCGGTATTTATTCGTAACCTGCGCGCGGCACCACCAAGTGAAGTGGTTCGCCATGCCAGCTTCGGTGCTTCGGGGATGGCCCATGCCGACCTCACTTCCATCGTCAGCCACCCCAAAAGTAAGCTGATCTGCGTTGCCGATGTCGATCTCGGCCGGGGGAATGAGCTGAAAAAAGCGTTTCCTGATTTGAGGGTCTATCAGGACTGGCGGCAGATGCTCGACAAAGAGAGCGCCAATCTCGACTCGGTCAATGTTTCGACTCCCGACCACATGCATGCCGCGATGGGGATGTCGGCGATGCAGCGGGGATTGCATGTGTATGGCCAGAAACCCCTGACCCACGACGTGTATGACTCGCGCCGACTGGCACAGGTGGCCGCCGAGAAAAAACTCGTGACCCAAATGGGGATCCAGATCCATTCGCACCCTGCCTATCGTTCTGCAGTGCAACTGATCCAGGAAGGGGCCATCGGCAAGGTTCAGAGCGTCCATTCGTGGAGCAGCAAAAAGTGGGGAGACGAAACGCCGCGCCCAGACCGCAAAGATCCCGTTCCCGCCAATGTCGATTGGGAACAGTGGCTGGGGGTTTGCGAATCCCGGCCGTTCATTGGTGATGGCTATTACCATCCCGGAAACTGGCGGAAGCGACTCGACTTCGGCACCGGGACCTTCGGCGATATGGGTTGCCACATCTTCGATCCGGTCTTCAAAGCACTGGAATTGACCGCCCCCCTGACGCTCCGTTCCGCAGGCCCCGCACCGACGCCGCATAACTGGGCCAACAATGCGGTGGTTCACCTGACATTCCCCCAGACCGCTCAGACGATTGGCCCGGTCGTCCCGATCACCTGGTATGATGGGGACCAGCGACCACCCGCCGAGATCACCGCCAAGTGGCTGAAAGATCAGCCTCTGCCCGACCAAGGTTCGCTCTTCATCGGCGAGAAGGGGGCGCTGCTGCTGCCGCATGTCGATATGCCAATCCTGCTCCCCGTTGCTCAATACAAGGATTATCCACGACCAAAACTTCAGGATATCAATCATTGGCATTCCTTCGTGGAAGCGGTTCGTGGGAACGGGACCACCGCAGCCCACTTCGGGTATGCGGGACCCCTGACGGAAAGCGTGTTGCTGGGTGGGGTCTCGACCTTCTTCCCGAATGAAACACTCGAATGGGATGCCGCCAAGCTACAGTTCAAAAACAAGCCCGAGGCGGCAAGGCTGATTCGTCGTACCTATCGCAAAGGCTGGGAAGTGACGGGATTGAGCTGATTTCTTCCGCTTTGGAAGTTTTTGCCTGGAAATCAGAAAATTTCTGACAAGAATGCCTGGCAGTCTGTTGAAAAACGGGGACTCGCTCTGACCAACATTAAAAATCCACTGGGATGAGACATCGTGTGAGGTGCCTATCCCCGTTTTTCAACAGACTGCCAGGCATCAGCGACCTCACTGGTGCCTAGGCCCTGCGGGATCTGCCAAGTGCGGAATGTGCCAATAGGCGGAATCGGCCCTGTGCAGTAACGAATTGCTTGAGAAATTTGCGTGACAAGAGGTCCGCGTCGAAAAGTTTTAAAAAACGATTGGGAGACTTTTCCATGTTCACCGTTGGTAAAATGCCGGTAAAACAAGCCTGGATTGTGCTGTTCCTGCTGGGACTGTTGAGTCTGGAAGGTGTTCGTTTGCAGGGAGCACCACCGAAAAAGGAAGCAGACCCCAGTCCAGCCACTCCTGTGGCTGCCGAGAAAACACCCGATAAAAAAGGCTCGCCCGACAAAAAAGGTACAAAGGACCCGAAAATGCCCGAGAACGCTGGCGATGAGACCCCGGCCGAGGCGACCCCGCTCGCCGATTACAATCCGCTCACACGGGAAGAACAGCGTGTGATCCTCCGCAAGGGGACTGAACGAGCCTTCGTCGGTGAATACACCGATAAAAAAGATCCTGGAACCTACGTCTGCCGACGCTGCAACGCCCCGCTCTATTTGTCAAAAGACAAATTTGACAGTCACTGCGGCTGGCCTAGCTTCGACGACGAGATTCCCAAGGCGGTCAAAAAAGTTCTCGATGCGGACGGGGACCGAACCGAGATTCTCTGCAAAAACTGTGGCGGTCATCTGGGCCACGTTTTTGTGGGGGAAGGGATCACCAAAAAGAATACCCGCCACTGTGTCAATTCGGTTTCGATGAAGTTTTACCCCGAAGGAGCCAAGATCCCTCCGACGGTGAAAAAACCAGCGCAGCCACCTGCC
>JBIKZJ010000491.1:0-4580 GCA_044354755.1 Schlesneria sp.
TGTTTCGATGAAGAGATTTCTTGCAGCCGCAGCGGTGATGCTGACATCGGTGATCGGGTTGGCCGCAGAACCTGATAAGGATGGTTTCGTTCAATTGTTTGATGGCAAGACCATGACCGGTTGGAAAATCAATGAACGCCCCGAAAGCTGGAAGCTGAAAGACGGTGCCATCGTCGCCAACGGCAACCGCAGCCATCTGTTCTACGTCGGTGACGACAAACCGTTCGTCAACTTCGAATTGCGCGTCGATGTGAAGACCGAGCCGAACAGCAACGGTGGCATTTACTTCCATACCAAGTTTCAGGAAGAGGGCTGGCCGAAGTATGGCTTCGAAGCGCAGGTCAACAATTCCCAAGGTGACCCTAAGCGGACGGGAAGCCTGTACGCGGTCGTCGATGTGCTGGAAAAGCATGTTCCCGATAACGAATGGTATACCGAAACCGTGATCGTTCAAGGAAAGCGAATCATCACCAAGATCAACGACAAGGTGGTTGTCGACTACACCGAACCTGCCGACAAAAAAGCGGGCGAAGACTTCACCCGGAAACTGGACAAAGGGACCTTTGCCCTGCAGGCTCACGATCCCGGCAGCACCGTCCATTTCAAAAATATCCGTGTCAAACGACTCGACTGATTCCCGTTCGATTTGAACGTGATTGAGATTCAAAAGCCCGGCGTTATCATGATCACGTCGGGCTTTTTCAGTCGCCCTGATCAGAAATGGCGGGTCGGGTCCTCGTTACCGCCGGTGATTCACCAAGCCTGCTTGCAGCTTCGTGCCGAAGGAATTCTGACGATGCGTGATCAACGATTGCCCGCTGCGCAAATGCTCTTATTTTTGTGCTCGTTCTCGGCTGTGGTCGTTTTGCCGAATGGGGTCGTTTTGCCGAATGGGGTCGTTTTGCCGAATGGGGTTGGTTTGCCGAATGGGGCGGCCGCCCAAGAGCCTCCCGCCCCCAAACGGGCTGCAGCCGTACCCGCCGATGACGACGACATTCCGCCGCCGTTCAATCGCCAAGTGCCGATCCCAGTACCGCGAATTCGTCTGCAACCGGCCCGACCATTGCCGCCCGGAGTGAATCGCCAGATCCCTATTCAGGGTGGTTTTCCGCAGCGAGAAGCTGATCCGTCCGCACCCGAATTCGCCACGAGCCGTCGGGGCCCCCGTCGCATTCGCGTGGATTTGCCCGATGAAAAACTCGAAATCCTGGATGGAGCGGGTCCCCGAATCACGATGAAGCGGACACGGATGGTCGAGGGAAAGCCGCAGGTGTCGGAAGTCAGAGCCGAAAATCTGCATGAGCTCCAGCAGTCTCGGCCCGACTTATGCCGACTCTACGAAAAATATACGGGACTCAAGGCCGATCCCAGTCCCCCGCAGTAAGCGGAGATTGTCCCAAGTCCTTCCCAGCGGCGGAAATCGCCGATTTCGCGGGAAGTTCCGCCCAAAAAGCGAGAAAACGCCAGATTCGGCGGGAAAACGCCATGAAGTCCGATTGACCATAATTGGCCCATGGATATACTCCGCCCGTCCCATCGCAATTCCAATCTCATCGCAACTCAAATTCACTCAATCAATTTCCCCAACGTCATGTCTGTTCCCGAGCGGCGACGCCTGCATTCGGAACAGTGTCTTTCGGCTCGTCGCTATTGATTTCAAGGAGGAACACATGTTCAGTATTCGTTTAGTCAGGGGCATGGCTGTCAGCCTTGCTACAATCGGAATGATGGTACCCCAGGCTCGTTTGCTCGCTGAAACGCCCGCCGCCACATCGAAGGGACCCGTCGGAAAAGCGGCTCAGGCCAATCATGTTCCTGACCTGCAACTGACGGCAACGGGAATGATGTCTGGTCGCGTTTGCGATCACTCGGGAAAAGTGATCGAAGGAGCGAAGGTTGTCCTCAAACAGGGCAACAAGGAAATCGCTCAGACTGTCACGAATAGTGAAGGGAGTTATTCCTTCAAGAACGTCAAGGGTGGCGTTTATCAAGTGACCTCGGGCAACACCGAAGGTGTCTTCCGCGTCTGGTCGGAAAAGTCAGCCCCCCCATCCGCCAAAGCTTCCGCACTGCTCGTCATGGGTGAAAACGGGGCTCGAGGACAATTCGGTGCAGTCGACCCAACATTGGTCTTGTTGACCGGTGGCGTGATTGCTGCGGTGGTACTGAGTGCGATTGCTGTCAGCGAGATTAATTCGCTGAACGAAAAAGTTGACAAAATTCCCCACTCACCATGAGCCGGGTAATTTCTCATATTGCAGGTTGATTTTGAATCCCACCTTAATCGTCTTCCCCCCCCCAAGACGATTTTAGCCGCCGACAGCTCGCCCTGAGCCATCGGCGGTTTTTTCGTTCTTTGTGCCAGCCAAGTGCCAGCCCAATTTTGGGGACCCGATATTTTGGGGTCAAATGTGGTCAGCCAGAAACCGCTCGACGCGCTGAAAGTACCAGACGCCGGAAATCAACAGCGTGATCAACGCGAACACGGAAATCAGCAATCCATCCCAGGCGGGAAATCCCGTTCCCAGCAGGCTCCAGCGGAATCCATCCAGCAGAACCGCCAGCGGATTGAGGTGATACAGCCAGGTCCAGCGTGCAGGAATGAGCCGCGACTCGTAGAGCACGGGGCTCACCACCATCCCCAGCTGCAGCATAAAGGGGACGACATACCCGAAATCCCGATAATGAGCATTCAGTGCCGAGAGCCATAAACCGATGGACAATCCGGCAATCGCGGTGAGCACGATGATGAAGGGGGATAACAAGAGCGTGCTGCGGGGCGGGATCTGATACCAGAGCATGAGCAGCAGCAGCACCACCATTCCAATGCCGAAATCCAGCAGTGGTCGCAGCGTCGCCGAAAGGGGCAAAACCAGCCGGGGAAAGTAGACTTTCGTCACCATCTGGCGATTATCGACGAGGCAACCGGTCGCGGTGGCGAGGATCCCCGCAAACAACTGATACAAAAGTAAACCGCAAAAAATGGTGACCGGTGCGGGGACATTTCCCTGGACAGGTTCGCTTTTGAGCAGCTGAAATAATCCATTGAATGCCAGCATCTGAGCCAGCGGCTGAATTACGGTCCAGGCAATGCCGACGATGGTCTGTCGATAACGGACTTTGATGTCGCGACCGGCAAAAATCCAGATCAGTTCACGGTATCGCCACAACTCTTTCCAGCGGATTCCACCCGAGTTCTGGTCCGCATCAACAACGATGATCTCCCGATCGGGAGGAATCTGATCAGTCAAAACGGTCTCCGAGTCACTCATCAGGGCCACAAACTTGTCTCGAGAGGTTTGGTTCGCATCTCTCCCGAATCATACCGCTGAAAAGTGAAAGGCGTCCACGAACAACATTTCTGTTCGGAAAATTGAAGCCGTTTTTTCTCAAATTGATTCAGACAACGCGTTTGACTCGCTATACTCAGGACGAAGTGAATTGCAAGGTGAGCCAATTCGGATTGGCGGGGTGGGGTTCGAGGGATCAGGTCTGGCAAGGAGAGATCATGGCCACGGGTGACTGGTCACGTCGCGAAATTCTGGCAACCGCTGCCGGGGGCTTCGGGTCGGTTGCGCTGGCCGAGCTACTCGGTCGATCCTCATTGCTGGCAGAGGAACCGAATCGACTCTGGAACGGGGGGTTGCACCATCCCGCGAAAGTTCGTCGCGTCATTCAGTTGTTCATGAACGGTGGCGCAAGCCAGATGGACCTATTTGATTACAAGCCCCTGCTGATGCAACAGGGGGGGAAGAAATTTGACCCTGGAGACGGGGTGCGAGTTGAAGCCGCGACGAGTGCTCCTGGCAATGTTCTGAAACCTCCGTTCGAGTTTCAGCAACATGGGGAATGCGGGCGTTGGGTGACAAATCTGCTCCCCAAGCTGGCAAAACACGTCGATCGACTCGCCTTTTTCATGGCGATGCAGTCCAAAACCAATGTGCATGGGCCGGGAAGCTACCTGATGAATACCGGGTTTCTGCTGCCGGGATTCCCCTGTTTCGGAGCTTGGGTCAGCTACGGTCTGGGAAGTTTGACAGACAATCTTCCGACGTTTGTGGTGCTGCCTGATGCGCGGGGGCTCCCGTACAATCAGAAGGGAAATTTTTCGCCAGGGTTTCTGCCAGCAGCCCATCAAGGGACGATCCTCAATACCAGCTTGCCTGAGCCGATTGCGGATCTGAAAGCCCCCGCTTCGGCCACATTCATTACCCCCGCAGCGGATCGTGACGGTCGGAATCTGCTGCAAAAACTCAATCGCCAGCATTTGGCCGCCAACGAGGGGGATTCGCGGCTGGACGCACGAATCCGGGCTTATGAATTGGCCGCAAAAATGCAATTAAGTGCCCCCGAGGCATTTGATCTGGGAAGTGAAACCGAAGCGACCCAATCGGCATACGGGATCCAGGAAAAACCGACGGCCGACTTTGGCAAACGGTGTTTGCTCGCCCGGCGATTATTGGAACGGGGTGTTCGATTTGTGCAGGTCTGGAGCGGGGCGGGGGGGCCGTCAAATAATTGGGATAACCACGGCAGTATTGTCAACGAATTGCCGCCGATGTGTCTGTCGATCGATCAAC
>JBIKZJ010000492.1:0-4572 GCA_044354755.1 Schlesneria sp.
GGCCGAAAAAGACTTGGGAACAAAAGCCCCCTGTGGTCCGGCGTAAATCATTTCGATCACGGGATACGAACGAGATTCGTCAAAGTTCGTCGGTCGCCAGATCACGCCATGAATGTCCGTCGTGCCGTCCCGCCCCTTCGCCACAAATCGCTCGGGAACCCTCCAGCCGGTCGAAAGCAATGCGGACCAGTCACCCCGCTCTAACTCACAAATTTTCGCCCCATCGCTTTCACGCCGCAACTCGATCACCGGGGGTTGATCCACGCGCGAATAGGTATCAATCAAGAAGCGGCCATCGGGTGAGGCCTGTAAATCGTGTGTCCCATCTCCCTCGGTCAGCCGGGTCAAACCGGTCCCATCGAAATTGACTCGGGCGAAATGGAGTGCGTAAGGATCCTGATCGGGAAACAGACCCAAGGCACGAAACCGGATTTGACGCGTCGCGGGGTCAACGTCATCAACACGCCGTACAACCCAGGGGCCCGAGGTGATCGTATTCTTCACCGCTCCGGTTTGCAGATCGATCAGATACAGATGATTCCAGCCATCCCGTTCAGACATCCAGATCACTTCATTCGTCTCTTCCAGCACACGGAGAAACGTTTTATTCGAGTAATCAATAAACGTGGGGCTCCTTTCATCGATGATCACTCGCGACTGGCCGTTCGTGGCATCCAGGGAAATCCAGCGCAGGGACTGATGGCCGCGTTGATTGTAAAGAAACGTAAAGTGGGTCGAGTCAGACATCCATTGGAAATCACTCAGGCTCCACGGATTCGAAAAAAGAGTGTCGTCCACCGGGATCGGCTGCTTTTGAGCCACGTTAAACAATCTGGGACGTGAATGTGCGATCTTGTCGCCGGGCTTGAGATAATCGAGCGTCTTGACGCGCGGCTGCAGCGTCTCACGCGGGGAGGATTCGACGATGGTGATCTTGTGCTCTTCTGCGGGCTGCTCTTGAAAGGCGATCAGACAGGTCGAATCGGGCGACCAGAAAAACGGGCCGCGATAAAAGTCTGCGGCAGTCCCCTCGGTGCTAAGCCGAATTTCTTCCTGCGAGCTGAGGTCCCGCAGGACCACGTTGTGCTCGGTAATCCGTGCTTCATAACGACCATCCGGTGACTGGTTGCTGCCACCATTTCGTCGACGGCGATTTTGACTCGCCTCATCGCGAGCCTGCGGAACCGGAGGCTTTGACTTGTCATCCAGTTCGACCTCACGGGGCTTGACCGTCGCCTTGAACAAGCCGATTTCCTTTCCGCTACGATCAAGCACCAGCCAAACATGGCCCGCAAACGTATGCTGCCGAAACGTGGCCCCCCGTTCGACCGTTCCGTAGGGCCGACGTTGTCCTTCGGCATCAAGCCAGACCAGCCGAACCGGGCCGGTAGTTTTGTTGGTCAGCACCAGTTCGGTTTCTTCACCCGTCTGGCGACTCATCCGAGTCCCCTTTTCGGCGTCGGCCGGGTTGGGGGTGACAGTGGTCTCTTCCAGTTTGTACTGGACCAGATCACAACGATAGGCTTGTTGATCGAGCTCAAACGTCATGCTGTTGCCGTCAGCGGCAAAATCGAGATTGGTCAGATTGAGCCGATTGCGGTCGAAAGGTTTCCCGGTTTTTTGGCTGAGTACCTCGGACAATCGCCCCGCATCAAAAGCAGCCCCTCGTGTTCCGACCAGCGCATCGACGAGGAGATATTCGAGCCCCCCGTCGGCCAGTTCGTTCCGATACCAGAAGCGGTCTTGACCAGTGAGCCAGTTTGGTTTGACAGTGGTTTTAAAAACACGTCCACTCGACATTCCGCGGAGCGCCTCGGACCGGGCATAGTCCGCACGGTTCCCCTGAGCAAAACTGGTCGAGCCGGCCAGCATCAGCATCAGCATTCGTATCACAAGGCTCGGAAGTAAAGAATTCCCAGAAACAGCCGAGTATATTTTGATCATGGCGAGGACCAGAAAAGTGTTGGAAACAGGACCACAGTCGACCATTCAAGTGTACCCGACCCCCGAGCCGATCGGAAAGCGCCTGAATGTCCGTTGCTGGATTCGAGCCAGGATGCAATCATCAGGTAATACCGCTTGAGTTCCGCGTGACAGCATTTCAAGTGACAGCATCCGTGGTACGGAGCGTGATTCGATGCCCACAAAACCTGCATTCTCAAAATCAACGTCCGCGTTTCTCGCGTGGGTGATGACGGTATCCATTGCCGTGATGGTGTTCTGTGTGATACTGGGAAGCTCACCAACCAGGTTTCACCGCCTGTTTGTGGCGGCCTCGATGGCGCTCATGGTGTGCCTCAATGGGTTTGTTTGGTGGTGTACCTGCGTAGGTTTGGGACCGGAAGAACCACCCCAAGTCAAACCCGAAGAATCACCGCAATCGACAACATCGCAGGTCAAGATTTGAGCAGCGCAGACGCAAGCCCAAAGAAATTCGTTCTGGCCTGACTGAAAACCGCGAACCGACGTGATACGGAATTTCGGTATCGATTCCGCGTTAATTCGGTTACGTGCGCCGTGATGACCTCTGGAAGCCACGATGGAAGGCGAGATTCGATTTCTGCAACAAGCTGCTTGATGCTTACTTCGATTTCCGGTTTTTTGGTGTCAGTTTCACCGTCAGATGATCGATTTGAAAATCGAGTCCCGCCGGGTCTAAGACCGAATGAAAAAATTCTTCTGCCGAGACCTTCTTGACGTCCACGTCGATCGTTTGGTCGAGTCGAATCCCGGCCGCGTCCAATTCGTCGGCGTCGAATTCAAAGATGACTGCGGATTCCTCTAATGTTTTCATCAGCCCACTGAGTGGAGTTCTTATCGCCTTTAACGTGAACAATTGTTTACGCAGCGGTTGTGGCGGTTCGATTTTGATCGGACCGCGCGTGCCGTCCCCGCGCAACAATTCGGCGACGGCATCGTGATCCTCAAGCAAGCCCCTGACCACAAGCTGATTCCCCGAGATCTCGGCCTGCAGTCGTGGCCAGCGCTCACGCATCGCGGCCAAGGCATCGGCCACCTTTCGTCGGGTGGAATGTTTTCGCTCGATGAAAATTTCGTCTGGGATCGAGACCAGCTCAACCCCATTCCCCTCGTTGGTCCAGCGGAACGTCATGTCAAATTGAATCAGTACGATCGAAAGTCCCTCGACAACCGAAACTTCGGGCAGGACCATCGCGGCCCACAGGTCATGCGGAATCACATCGGAGTTGGCCACGCGTAGCCCCCCTTGTTCGGCAAATCGGTTTAGGATTTCGCGGGGAGATTCCAGGTCGTTCGAGGAAAACCGGCGGGGCTGAAGCAGCTCGGTACGGCGTTTTCGTGGTATCGAAGACTCGCTCGCCTGCAATTCCTGGCGGCGAAGCTCGATCAATGTTCGCAAGCGGGTTGTTGCCGACTTCGGCCCGAGAAAGACCAGATTTCCAGGGACCGTGGCGTCGCATCCCGCCTGTTTGGCAAGGCTGATCAGGCCTGTTTTCAGGGAAACATTGGCGGCATCGAGCGGAAGTTCGACCGACGGATCTACCCGACGATCCAAAATGATTGCGATTTGCCGATCCGCCGCGATCCCCTGCAGCAGCGGACGAAACGCGATATTCGACCAGTTTCCGGAAAATGGCTGCTCGATTTCCTGACGAAATTTCGGACCCGTCAGCCAGTTCACCTCGACGGGTGGAGTCACCTCGAGTCGCGATTGACAGAGCATCCCCATCGTCAGCAACAGGGGGACTGAAGCGATCATGACACAACTCCTGTGACAAACTCGTCGGGAAAAAAACGCCTGTGGCGGACGCTCGCTGGCATTGTTAGGATGCGATTGCAATTATTGTAAGAGGTACGCGGAGGAATCGCAGGGGGATCATCGGCAGCCATCACGGTTTGTCCTGTCCCCACCGCGACAAGAGGATCGTACGGAATCGGGAACAGATAACAAGGCGAAGCAGGGTCATCTTCTTTGCTCGCAATTCGTTCCCGCGCACCAAACGATTCATGAAGTCCCCTTTGATCCGTCTCCCACAATCTCGTTCTCGTTGAAAAAAACTCCTGGAAAGTCGAGTCGCAATCATGCTTACGACACACGCCGTTGGCATCGACCTGGGAACCACTTATTCCTGTATTGCCTACTTGAATGAGCATGGCGAACCGGTCTCGATCCCCAATAAGGATGGTGAGCTTTCCACCCCGTCTGCGGTCCTGTTCGATGGCGATCAGGTGATTGTCGGGACAGAGGCGCTGCGAAATTCGATTCTGCATGCCGATCGCGTCGTCGTTCATGCCAAACGACAGATGGGAAATCCGACCCATCGATGGAAGATTGACGGCAAGAGCTATTCGCCGATTGATATCAGTACCTACATTCTGAAATCGATGCTTGATACCGCTCGTGAACAGATTGGGCCCGTCACCAGTGCCGTGATCACGGTTCCGGCTCAATTCAGTGAGATTCAGCGACAGGCGACGGTCGAGGCGGGTAAGCGGGCCGGCTTGACCCAGATCGATATCATCAACGAACCGGTCGCGGCAGCTCTGTGTTATGTCCTGGGAACAGAAGGTATCTGGTTCTCGGAACTCGCC
>JBIKZJ010000114.1:0-15069 GCA_044354755.1 Schlesneria sp.
CGAGCTCTCAACCCCCGTCGATCAAAGGTCTGCGCAATGAAGTCCTGCTACCAATATTTATCCCTTGTGAACGTGGTATTGATCTCGCTGCTCGGCGGCATAACTTCGTCGCGAGCGGCCGAAGGAAAACCGCCGAACATCGTCTGGATCATCGTCGACGATATGTCGGCCCATTTTTCTTGTTACGGTGAAACTCGCATCAAGACTCCCCATGTCGATCGTCTCGCAAGGGAAGGGACACTATTTCGAAAAGCCTTCGTGACCGCTCCGGTTTGTTCAGCCTGTCGATCAGCCTTGATTACCGGGATGTATCAAACCTCGATTGGAGCTCATCACCACCGCAGCGGTCGGGGGACCGAAAAGATTCATTTACCTGCGGGGGTGGAACCGGTCCCGGCGCGATTTCAACGAGCGGGTTATTATACGGCGATCGGTGGCCCGCTTGCCAAGGGGGATAAACTCGCCAAGACGGACTACAATTTTGCATGGAATCCCGAGATTTATGCTGCCAATGACTGGTCCGGGCGTCAGCCGGGTCAGCCATTCTTCATGCAGGTCCAGTTGCACGGCGGAAAATATCGCGAAGGGAAAAACTGGTCCGAGACCGTACACGTCGCCTTGGGAACCGCCACCTCGCCCGCTGTCGTGCAACTGCCACTGTACTATCCAGATGATCAGGTGCTGCGTGAGGATTGGGCTCAGTATCTCGATGCCGTCCGTTATACGGATCAGCAAGTCGGTCAGGTGATCGATCGACTCGAAAAAGAAGGTTTGCTGGATCAGACCGTGGTGATTTTTACTACGGATCATGGGATCAGTCATGCCCGAGGCAAACAATTTTTGTACGACGAGGGAATCCATGTCCCCCTGATTATTCGTGGGCCTGGAATTCCGCGTGGCGTGATTCGCGAGGATCTGGCGCAGCAAATCGATCTGGCTGCGACGTCCCTGGCGCTGGCAGGAATTGCGATCCCCGAGACGATGCAGGGCCGCGACCTCTTCCAAGCCAGCGATTTGCCGCGAGAGGCCGTCTTTTCGGCCCGTGATCGCTGTGATGAAACGGTCGAGCATCTCCGCAGCGTTCGGACTGCGGCGTACAAGTACATTCGCAATGGCTATCCGCATCGACCTCATCTGCAACCGAATGCCTATAAGGACGGAAAACCGATTGTCCAGCGTCTGCGTGAACTGCATGCGCAACAGCAGTTGAACCCACTCCAGGAACTGATGCTGTTTGCGCAGCGTCGCCCTGAGGAAGAACTGTACGATCTGCGGGTTGATCCCCATGAAATTCACAACCTGGCCGAGGAACCCGCTCATCAGGCGACGTTGCTCGAACTGCGAAAACGACTGGATCGCTGGATGATCGAAACCAATGACCAAGGCCGTCGCCCCGAATCGCTCGCCCGATACGACAGTGACATGCAAGTTTATCTCGACAGCAAAAACACGGAATTGAATGCAATTCTGCAGCAGAACATCGCCCAGATGAAACAATGGGCGGCTGAGGGAAAATAAAAAGGGAATGAAACTCGACCGCAGGTCCTTCTGATGCCATTATGAGTGACTTGCCGATCACGGGAAGGGTGACACGAAGGAGAAATGGCCTTTGGGGGCTCGATCCTTTCCTGAAACGCGATTTCCTCGGCAAGAATGACCGGTCATCAGTTACCAAGAGGCAGCCAGCATATGCGGATCGTCATCACCAGTTCCGAAGTGGTCCCGTTTTCCAAAACGGGTGGACTTGCGGACGTTGCCGCTGCGTTACCCAAAGCCTTGTCGCTGGTGGGGCACGAAGTTTCCGTCATCGCGCCGTATTACCCACAGATTCTGCAGCAATATCGGGGTACGCTTCCTGCGATCGAGTCGACCGGGTTATCGGTTTATGTCAGCGTGGGACCCAAACAGGTTGAAGGCCGAATTCTGCGTTCAGTTTTGCCGGGCTCGAACGTTCAGGTTTACCTGATCGATCAACCCATTTACTTCGACCGGCCCGGGCTGTATGTCGAGCATGATCAGGATTTTCGGGATAACAGCGAGCGATTTATTTTCTTCAGCCGGGCGGTGATGGAAGCGACCCGAGTTCTGGGTCTGAATCCTGACATTCTCCATGCCAATGACTGGCAAACGGGGCTGGTCCCGGCACTGACTCAGATTGAATACCGGGGGAAACCAGGTTTTGCGCAAACGGCCAGCGTTTTTACGATTCATAACATGGCCTTCCAGGGGCAGTTCTGGCATTGGGATATGCTGCTCACGGGACTCGACTGGAAGTATTTTAACTGGCGACAGATGGAATGTTACGGCCACTTGAATCTGCTGAAGACAGGAATCTCGTTCGCGGACATGGTGACCACTGTCAGTCCCAGCTATTCGCGAGAAATTCAAACACCAGAATTCGGCTGTGGGCTGAGCGGGGCGTTGTCTTCCCGGCATGATGATTTGTTTGGAATCTTGAATGGGGTCGACACCGAAATCTGGAATCCAGCCACCGATCCGACGCTGGCCCGGAATTACACGCTCACCTCACATGAGGAGGGTAAGCGTGCCTGCAAGGTCGCATTACAGCAGCGGATGGGTCTCCCCGTACGACCTGAGGTGATGCTGATTGGCAGCATTTCCCGGATGACACATCAGAAGGGCTTTCAATTGCTGGAACAATGTTCCGGGATGTTGCTGGATCAGGATATCCAGCTGATTTTCCTGGGATCGGGCGAGCTTCGATTTGAAGAAATGCTGAAGAAAATGGCTCACAATCATCCCACAAAAGTGGCCACCACGATTGGATATGACGAACCCTTATCGCATCAGATCGAAGCAGGAGCCGACGCCTTTTTAATGCCGAGTGAATTCGAGCCATGTGGTTTGAATCAAATGTACAGCCTGATTTACGGCACTGTCCCCATTGTTCGCGCCGTCGGGGGCCTGGCAGATACAGTGGTGGACGCCAGCGAAGAAAATTTGGCTCATCGTTCGGCCAATGGTTTCTCGTTTCGCGAATTTCGCAGTGACGTGCTGTTCTGGAATATTTGCCGGGCGCGGGCGATGTTCGCCGATAAGCTCAAGTGGAGCCAGCTACAACAAACCGGGATGGGACAAGACTTGTCCTGGAAGCACAGCGCCAATCAGTACCTGCAGGTCTACGAGCGGGCAATCCAGAAACAGTCGGTTTGAGCGTTAAAAACGGTGACCGAGACGTAAGTAATGAGACGCAATACCGAGATCTGAAAACGATGCCTGAACTTCGCCTTGATCCGCTGGTCCAACGCTGGGTGGTGATTGCACCAGAACGAGCCAAGCGGCCGATGGAATTACATCCGGAAGGGAGACTCAACGAGCTCGGCTTTGATCCGTTTGCCGAAGGGAACGAGGCCCACACCCCTCCCGAGACCTTCGCCGTGCGAAATCCCGGCTCAGCACCGAACGGCCCTGGCTGGCGAGTCCGTGTGGTTCCGAACCGATATCCAGCGCTGCGGTTCGAAGATTCCCTCAAACCACCAGAAAATCTTTTCGATCAACCACCAGAAAATTCTTTCTACCAGCAGCAAAGTGGCTGGGGGGTGCATGAAGTGATCATTGAATGCCCACACGATGAAGCGTCTCTTTGCCGGCTGAGTCGCGAAAATTTTTGCGAGATTATCGAAGCCTATCAGCAACGTTTACTGATGCTGAAACAAGACCCGCGTCTGGTGCATGTCACGATTTTCAAAAATAGCGGCTGGCAAGCCGGGGCCTCGGTGCGACATACGCATTCGCAACTGATTGCGACGCCCGTCGTTCCGATGACCGTGAACCAGGAAATCGAAGGGGGGGAACGGTACTTTCAACAGCAGGGGCAATCGCTGTTTCACGAGTTGATACGACAAGAGACGGCGACAGGCTCAAGAATCGTGTTGGAAACCAACGGTTTTATTGTCTTTTGCCCTTACGCCAGCCGCTTTCCGTTTGAAACCTGCATTCTGCCCAAGCAGCAAAAGAGCCACTTTGAAATGGTTTCGACGGCAGAAAAAGCGGAACTGGGTGGTGTCTTAAAGAACGTGCTGCAGCGACTGGAACGAGTCTTGAGCAACCCCGCCTACAATTACGTGATCCATACCGCCCCGTTTACGGCACCCGAGTTACCCCATTTTCGCTGGCATCTCGAAATCCTGCCACGAATCACGGGGGTCGCCGGTTTTGAATGGGGGAGTGGATTATTCATCAATCCCGTTCCGCCGGAAGAGGCGGCACAGAGGATGCGGGAGTCGATTTAAAATGGTTCGACTCACTAACAGGGAACTTCACTAATAAGGAACTTCACTAACAGGGAACGTTAATAGCGAGGAACAGCAGGATCAATTTGCTGAGACCAATCGTCAATTCCCCCGGCCATATTCGTCACCGCACTGAATCCCTGTTGTCGCAACCAATTGGTCACCCTCAAGCTACGACCGCCATGATGACAGTGCACGACGATGGGGGTCTCTCGATAGGGTTCCAGTTCGCTCACCCGTTGCGAGAGCTCGCTCATGGGAATCAGCGTTGTTCCGTCGATGTGGCAAGTCAGATATTCGTCAGCCTCGCGACAGTCAAGAAACAGGAAGGTTTTTCCGGCATCGATCCAAGACTTGACGGCACGACAATCCATTTCCAGTGGAGCGGTCATCGAGGTCCCTTTTAGCGAGCAATTTGTTCACGGGCGAACTGTCGAGCCATTTTATAAGCGTGTCGAAGCGCAAAAATTCGCGTTTCCATTTGTTCTTCGGTGTAGTACTTTCCGATGTCACTGGTTGGTAAACCCGCGATCGAAATCATCAATGGCATGAGATCCAGAAACTCACGATAACGACGCTGCTGTTCGGCAACCGAGGGATCGACAGTCGACATAATACGGCTCCTGAGATCTCCACTTCGTGGAGAAGAGAAAACAACTTTGTTTTTCTTGGCGAAGACGAGACCTAACTTTTGTGGTGCAGGCCAGACAACATTCGAGGCTCGTCAGCGACGGATCTCCCATGGACAAAGAAAAATCGAATGGCCAAGGGATGTGGAGAGAGATTTTTTGATCAGGAATCAAGTCCGGCGATTCATATATTGTTTGATGATATCTGCGGCCGTATTGGAGGGCTTTTCCTCTTTTTTCGCCCCGCCGGCAGCTCCACCTTGGGGTGGTGTCGGCAATTTTGCACCAGTTTCCTCGGGATTCGGCAACTTCACGGCCAGAACCTCGGTCGTCTCAACCTCTGCTTCCACTTGAGCTTCGACGGGGGCAGGAGTTGCCATTCCTGGATAGCCCTGCTGCATCGGCATCATCTGAGGATAGGCCATGGGATACCCCATTGGCGGTGCGTATCCGGGCATCTGCCCATAACCAGAAGGATATTGCGGATACTGAGGATACTGCGGCGGGGCAAACCCACCTGGCATCGGGTAGCCAGAGGGAGGCATCTGCTGGGGATAACCCTGTGGATAGCCTTGGGGATAACCTGCAGGATACCCCTGCATCGGCTGCAGCGGGTATTGCGGAGGTGTACTGGCGCTTAAGATCGCGGTATCGGGAGGAGCTTGAGGCGGGCCTTGCAGAGGATCCGAATACGCGGCCAACTCGTAACTTGTTTCGACTTCGGTCGTCTGAGGCGAGATCTCGATGGTGGAATAATTGGCATCATTCCCGGTCAGCGGTAGTGCATCGATTGATGGTTGAACCGCAGTGGCTGCGGGTTTGGCAGCTGCCTGCCGGATCACCATTTCCAGATCCAGCTTGCCAATCGTAATCCGATCACCAGATTTTAAAATGACTTCGCCACGGAGATTACTGCCGTTGACGATGGTGCCGTTGGTACTTCCCAGATCTCTCAGACGGATTGCGTACTCATCAATCGAAAACACACAATGATGACGACTGACGAGTTCACTATTGGGACGAAGATGGCAATCCTGCTCTCGTCCGACCAGGAATTTCTTCGTATTAAGAGGAATCAGCTTTCCCTGGTGTTTTCCCCCAAGGATTTTCAACTCGGCCTGCAGCATAAGTCAGGCACTCCCTTGATCTATTTTGTTGAGGTTCAGGTCGAGATGAACGAACGATTGAAATCCCAAAACAATTGCCTACTTCCGCAGGCACTGGCGAACATGATCCCGATGTCTTGACGACAGCCGGTACATGTCTTTCCTGAGGGATTATATCCATCCGAATGAAAATGACATCACAGCCGTCGGGCCAAATTCCAACAGGAATAATTCTGTTACGCTACCACTGAACATTCAGACTGTCAACGAGTGAATTCCGTCAACAGCCTCACTTTTAACGGATTTGAACATGAGAATCGTTTTGTTCCGTCAATTGTTGAGCAATTTCCCGCTCTTGATCGCTGAGTTCCCCGATATCCCACGATTCTGAGAGGGTTTTTGCCAGCCGCCCCCCCAAACTTTGGGCAAAATCTTTCGGGATTTTCAGCATACAGAGGTCAGCGAACCCCGAAATCTGTTTTGCCACCGACGAGCTCCTTTGAATTAAGCTGCCGTGCTGCAAGATTGCTCCGCGTCGACGTCTTTGGGCACTGCCAAGAATCTTGCAACCTGCCAAAACCAGATCATGCTCATCCTGCCGCTGAAAGCACAACAGCGGTTCCTCTGCTTTCTTCACGGTCTGGCCTCGAAATGAAACCGCAGCGCCGAGTTCCTGCAGTCCCTCGACCAGCGATTGATGCACGATTTCATACAGCTCCGGCGGCTTCATGAATAACCGTTGAGAGGCTGGCAACGCGAGACTGTAGGTCAGTTCATCATCATGGATGATGGCCCCACCTCCGGAAAGTCGCCGCACGACGGGCAATCGAGAAAGGACCGGGTCGTTCGACAAATCCGCAGACTTCTGAAAATACCCTAGCGAGACCGTTGCCTCTTCCCATTGATACCACCGCAATGTCGCGACATTCGCCGAAATGGCCGTCTCGAGCAAAACCTCATCGACCGCCATATTCCAGGCCCCCGAACAGGGGGCCGTTTCAATGATCAGGCGCAAGTGCTGAAGTTGTGACATCTTGCCAACCATTCTCGAAAGTGATCGAGCCAATGTGATCGAGCCAAACTGAAACCCTCGGGAATCTCCGCAAGGGGGCAAATCTTGGAAGTCGGACTCCGAATCGCCCCCCGTGGCTAACGTATCCACCTGAACAGGAAGTGCAAGACACCGCAGGAACTTCAAGATCGATCACGTCCCCGCTCTTTTTCCCGGTGTTGCTTTTTCAGTTCCCGCCGCTGCTTTTTACTCAACCCTTTCATCTCATCCGCAGTCATCCCCGAATCTCGCTCAAACTGCTGATCTTCATCCAATTCATTCGAAGATTCAGCAGCCGACTCGCCGTACTCTGCTGCAACTGCCGCGTCCCGCTCTGCTTCCCATGAGGGCTCTTCTTCTTCTTCTTCTTCGGCTGCCGCTGCCGCTGCCGCTGCCGCTGCCGCTGCGGCAACGAAATGGGGTGCTGCTGGGCGTGGCGTATGAGCCTGATGAATTTGAGTCGTTCGCCCATTCCCTTTCGACGGGGATTTCTGCCGGGAATCTCGTGGAGATTCCACGGGTTCTTCCTGCCACTCGTCCTGCTCGGCTTCCACCCCACTTTCGTCCGATTCCCCCGGATTTTCCCATTCCGAGGCCTCATCAACAGCCTCGTTTACCCGTTCTGAATTATCGTAGCCACTCTCGACTTCATGCGAGGAAGACTCGTCAACGGTTTCCTCGTACCCTGATTCGGCGGACTCGTCCTCTTCGACAGGGGCCGGTTTCGGTCGAGTTCGCGTTCGCGTCGGCGTTGATGTCCGTCTGGTGGCCGGCTTTCGTTTTGGCTTGGCAGCGACTTCCTCGACTTCCGCTTCCACCTTTTTTCGCCGACGCTTCGGTTTGGCGGCCAACTCTTCTTCAGCATCCATCAATGACTGCGTCTCTTTCGACGTTTTCCATGTCCAATTCCAATTCCGGACTCGATGAACCAGCCACAAAAGAGCCGCCAGCGCCAGCGATGCCGCACTGCGCTGTTCGAGTTTGGGGGGATCAGGACAGACATAAGCGACGATTCTCGCGTGCAGCCACAATCCCAGAAATAACGCAAAGCTGGCGTAGAGCGGCAGAAGTTGCCGGATCGCCGCATACCACGCGTGTGATTGCAACTCGACCTGGTACAGCTGAACCAAGGCACACGCCAACCAAAGTCCCCCGGCACACCGCAGCACGATCAAGCTGGAACGACCATTCCGCACATCTCGATCCAGCAGCAGCGAAATCGGCAAACTCGCCAGACACCAAGGCAAAAGCCATGCAACCGTTTCACCTCGCCACTTAAGCCACGGACCTTGTCCCAGGACCTCACCAACAGTCTGCTGAAGATGGGTGGCCGAGCAAAATGTCGCCACACCAAAGAGCCCAATCGCCCAAGGCCAGACACGATAGCGACCGGCAAAATCGAGCTTGCAACGAGATCGATACCAGCCGATCAACAGACCCATCTGAGTCGAAAGGGCCAGCAGCAATGTTTGAATCACATTTAACAGCGGCGGGCGTGAACCCCGCAGCAAGTGCTCCGTAAAACGGTTGAGGCCGGGCAGAGAAACCAACGGAGAGACCATCGCGATGGTCAACGCAACCAGCAGCAATCCCATCACCGCCGCATAGATCCAGATGCGCAATTCGGTGACGGGAACCCAGGGAGCCGCAGCGGCCGAAGCCACCAGCTCGGATTCAATCTCGGCTCCCTTTTCTTCGGGAGTCACGCCATCACGACCGGTGTCGTCACCACTCACGGCGAGTCTTCGTCGCCGTCGGTCGCCTGTCGCACTCGCCCCAGCAAATTGCATGGATATTGCTCTTATCTACTTGCGGTCATCAAACGGACTGTTTGAAACGACCGCCTCCCCGTCGAATTCGATTTCGAAATGGAATACGAAGTTCGTCCAGTTCCTCCTCGGCCTGTTTCCACGCCCGATCAGCGTCCGGAATGCAGAGCCTCAAAATTCAGGACGAAACCCCCTCCCACGAGTCACGCAGAATCCGAGCGCAGTCACGACCCATGCCGATGAACCCTCGAACCGGCTTCGTCAATCATCGGAGACTCGCCTACCAAGGGATGATCTGAAAACTGAGCCCGCACACCAACCTCCCAAACTGCCTAAACGACATCTCCTGTTTTTGCGTTGAATCATGACGGGGACTTGGTCATCACTCGGCAACCGACATCGGTTCTCCGAGGCGTTCGAGCGGCTTCAGCAAAAAACTGAGTAGATCCCGTTCTTCGACGACAATTTGTGCCTGCAACTGCAACCCCGACTTCACCTGAACGGCGACGTGGGATTTCGTAAACTCATCCGCATCAATCGATAACCAAGCCCGGAATAGCCCCTCAGTGGTGGCATCGGGATCGATTTCCAAAATCGTCCCCCTCAGGTAACCGAAGTCCGCGTGCGGAAATGCGTCCAGTTCAAGCCGTGCCGTGAGTTGAGGACGGAGTCGCCGCATCGAGGCATTCGGAATCTCGATACAAGCTCGAAGCGGCTGCCCATCGGGTTGAACGGTGACTGCGGGAGTTTCGGGGCTCAGAATATTGCCGGGATGGAGCACCGCCAGTTGGATCACTGTCCCCGCAACAGGAGATCGCAACGAGGCTCGTCGGATCAGTTCATTCAGTTGTGCCAGACGCACTTCGTGGATCTTCAGACGTTCATCCGCATCGGTCGCCTGCCGACCCCGCTCTGCTGCATCATGACGGGAACGATTCAACTCGCCCGTCATCCGGGCCTGCCGCCCCAGCAGTTCCAGATGCTGCTGCTCATGCTGCTCGACTTGCCCTTGAGTCACCACCCCCTTTTCCAACAGCTTCCGAGTCCGCTCACGCTGAACCGCCGACAGTTCAATCACCTTCTTCATCGCGTCGATCTCGTCCATGAGTGCCTGTTGCAGGCTGGTGATCTCGAGAGCGCTTTCTCGACTTCGTTGCGCCTGCGCTTTCAGAATCTCCATTTCCGCAACGATTTTTTCCGCCTCATTACGATGGCCGAACGAATCGAGTTCGAGTAACAGATCCCCCGCCGCAACGTGCTGACCAACTTCGACCGCCACCTGAACCACCAGTGCCGCTTCGGAAGCGGTGATCGGGACAGGTTCATCCTGCACGATAATCCGGCCCCGCGCTTCGACAACGACATCGACTCGTGTCCACGCTCCCCAGACAACGCTGGAAGCGAGTAACCCCAGAACCAGATAAATTAAACCACGCGATAACAAGATTCCTGGACCTGGCAGCAGTTTATCGAGAGGCCGAGATGAAAATGAGGATGCGAGTTGTGGGAGTGGCATCGTAAAATTCCCTGATTTCCTGAGATTATTGTTGCGTAAGGACAGAGTGCGTAGCGAATTCATGGATTCGGCGTTGCGGGCTTGATGCGCTGCGCCACGGCACAGAACCATTCATTCCGATCATTCCGACGTTTTTTGCTTTTCGATTGTTATTCGCTCAGTTGCTGCCCAACGAGCTCGGTGTACAGCCCCCCCCGCAGCAACAGTTCTTCGTGTGTCCCCTGGTCGACGATTCGACCTTTATCCATCACGATGATGCGGTCGGCATCGCGAACCGTCGACAAGCGATGAGCGATGATCACCACGGTTTTACTGCGACAGAACCGAGACAAATTACGCTGAATCGTCCGTTCGGCGGCACCATCGAGTGCCGAGGTGGGTTCGTCGAGTAGCAGCACATCGGGATCGTGCAGTAAAGCACGGGCCAGCGCGATTCGCTGTCGTTGCCCCCCCGAAAGCGATTGGCCACGTTCCCCGACTTTGGTTTCGTATCCCAGTCCGGTTTCGCAGATGAAATCATGGGCACCGGCAAGTTTCGCCACCTCGATCACGCGAGACATCGGAAAATCGGGATCGGACATCGCAATGTTATCACGAATTGTCCCCGAGAATAAAAAGACATCTTGCGGCAAGGCTCCCATGCGTCGGCGGAGTGACGCATGCTGAATCGTACGCAGATCATGTCCATCAACAGTAATTCGCCCCCGATCGGGCAGGTAGAGTCCTTGAATCAATTTCATCAACGTCGACTTGCCCGAACCCGACGGCCCGACAACGGCAACGGTTTCGCCAGGCTGAATTTCGAGTGACACATTTTCCAGCGCGAGCTGATCGTCGTCGGCAAGATAGCTGTAACTCACGTCATCCAGGCAAATCTGCCCCGACAGTTGCCGCAAGGACAACAGCTGGTGGTCCGCCGACTGTTCCGATTCGGCCTCAAACACATCATTCAGCCGGTCAATCGCGTTACGGACTTCCTGCAGGCTTTGCCAGGCACCGACCAGTCCTAAAATCGGCCCAATCACATTCCCTGCAATGGTAAAGAACCCCAGCAACTGCCCGGTGGTCATGGCGTTGGCCAGCACTTGTTGCGATCCAAACCACAGCAGAAAAACCGTACTCCCCGTATGAAGCACCGTCGCCAGACCCGAGTGAATCATCGCCAGATGAGCACCGCGGCGACCGACCAGCATCGTATCGACAAACAGGGACTCGAGCTTCCAGCGAACTTGCGTTTCTGCCGCCAGCGATTTGACCGTGCTCATCCCAGTGATGCTTTCGATGACGAACGTCGAGGCTTCGCATTGCTTCTGGAAATATTCTTTTTGATTGCGTCGGTAAAGCGGGGAAAACACCAGCATCATCACGATAAAGGCCGGTAACACCGCTAATACGGCCAGTGTGAGTGGAATATTATAGTAAGCGAGCAGCGCCAGATACGCGGTTGCTAATACCGAATCAAGGATAATCCCGGGGATTGTTCCTGCCATGGCAACACGGATCTTCGCGTTCTCGGCCACGCGTGAGGTAATATCACCGACCCGCCGCAAATCGAAAAACCGCTGCGGTAACTGAAAGACGTGACGAAAAAAGTCACTCATGAGTCGCGCATCACACCGTGTGGAAAGGTGTACGAGTAATCCTTGCCGAACAGTCTGCATCAAAGCTTGGAAGAGGCTCAGGATCAACATGCCGATCAAGAGCATATTCAGCAATCCCAGGGATCGATGGACCAGGACTCGGTCCACAATCATCTGCGTGAATAATGGGACACCCAGACCGAGAACACTGAGAATCAGCGAAGCGATCAGGACCTCAATGAGCATCGTCCGATACGGTGTGATGATTGGCAGGAATCTTGCCAAGCTCGACTGGGCTGCTTTTTGCTGCGTCAGCTTTTTTTCCGGAACCAGCTCGAGGGCCAGTCCTGACCACCCTTTGAGAAATTCGTCCTTGGAGATCTTTCTGAGCCCCAGTCCTGGGTCGGCAACAAGAACGGACCGGCGGTGGACTTCGTACAACACGACATAGTGCATCCCTTCCCAGTGGATGATCGCGGGTAACTGTAGGTGCTGCAGATCGGCAAATTCGAGCCGCAGTCCACGCGCATGAAACCCGAGTGATTCTGCGGCACGAGCAACCGACCAGAGGGTCGCTCCATTGGCATCCACGTTGGCCAGATCGCGTAGCCGAGCGACGCTGACGGGCGCGCCATAAAAGCCGGTGACCATTGACAGACAGGCGGCAGCACAGTCTGACTGGTCGTGCTGTTGGACATGGGGATAACGCTTCAGCCAGCGTTTCAAACGAGAGCCGCGAATAGCGGGCTGCAGCACTTCAACGGTCTCGTTGTTGTGCGGCTCAACAGAACCTTCCGTCTTGGAAATCGATTCAGGCAAATCAGCGAGTGCAATCATGGGAGGCACATCCTCAGAAAACGGAGAGCAGGGAATGCGTGATGAGCAGGGACAATCAGAACGCTCGATCAACGGAGAGCGGATTGTCGCAGAACAATTGTTCGTCCCGAAAAAAAACGAGGCCCGGCCCTCGATAGAGCTCGCCGGGCCTCGTCCCGATGTCACCGTGTGATTGATAATTCACCGCGGCGAACCACATCCGGTCGAATCAGATACCCAAGGTTTCTTGGTCTGGGAAGCACTTTGCGGTTGGACATTTGACGACATCGCCCTCTTTATCATACGTATAACCGCGACCGGCCTTGTTATCGCAAGGAGCTGGCTTTGAAGGTGTCGTTGGGGGTGGCGTTGTCGTTGTGGGTGGGGCGGTTTCACCACCACCTTGAATTGCCTGCATCTCACTCTTGGTCAATTTTCGTGCCGTCATCAATTGAGTCATGGTCGTGCTCCTGAATTGCGACTGGTGGTTACCAGTCTGTTTGGGGTTATTTCATTCATCACTTGGCAGAACCGGTTCTGTAAAGATTTACCGCCACAGCCCCACAAACCTTTCAGAGAATTCTTGGAAAAGTTTGTCTTTGACGAAAACCCAGCGCGCTTTATCGGCGGCGTGCGGGTCACCTCCGATGGAAAACCGCACGGTTTGAGACTCTTCCGCCAACAAAAACGGCCCGGTCTTCCGTGAAGAAGACCGAGCCGTTTCAAAGGATATGGAACTCACCAAACCAGTCACGCGGGAAAACAATCCGCCAGACTAACGGGGACGGTTTCTATCGGTGCAGCCTGAGCCATCCGGATTTTCCCGCACACCACATTCCTCGACAGGCCCCTCCGACGCCGTGGTGCAACCACAAGGTTTCGTGGTTCCGGGTGCTGCCGGTGCCGAAGTGCTCCCTCCGCAGCCTGCAAGCAACCACAAAAAGATGTTGCCCCCCTGAACAGCTTGCATCTCGCCCTTGGTCAATTTTCGTGCCGTCATCAATTGAGTCATGGTCGTTCTCCTAATTTAGGACTGGACGTTACCAGTCTTGGATTTGTTTCATTCATCACTTGGCAGAACCGGTTCTGTAAATATCTACCGGGATTGCCTCAGAAACATTTCAGAGATTTCTTGGAGTTTTTTGTGCTCGACGAAAATCAAAGGCGCTGGATCGGCGGGGTAATAGTCGCCAGTGATTGCAAACGGCACGGTTTGAGAGCCTTCTGCTAACGAAAAAGGCCCGATCCTCGGTGACGAAGATCGGGCCTTTTCAACGGATGTGGAACTTGCCAATCGAGCGACGCGGGAAAACAATCCGCCGGACTAGAAGGGAATTTTTCGATCGGTACAGCCTGAGCCATCCGGATTCTGCTGCACACCACATTTCTCGACAGTCCCATCCGACGCCGTGGTGTAACCGCGACCTGCTGAGTTATCACAAGGTTTCGTAGTTGCCGGTGCTGCCGGTGCCGAAGTGCTCCCGCCGCTACTCCCGCCGCAGCCCGCAAGCAACCACAAAAGGATGTTGCCACCCTGAACAGCTTGCATTTCACTCTTGGTCAATTTTCGTGCGGTCATCAATTGAGTCATGGTCGTTCTCCTGATTTGCGACTGGACGTTACCAGTCTTGGGGGTTGTTTCATTCATCACTTGGCAGAACCGGTTCTGTAAAGATCTACCGCCACAGCCCCAGAAACCTTTCACAGATTTCTGGGAATTTTTTCTGTGAACACCAAATTGCCAATCTCACTCCCCTCCGCCGCCAGACGTTTCGTCTGCAAGTAAGGCTTCGCTTGCTCGGAAAAACTCGTCGCCCCTCTGGTTTCTGGTGGAATGGTCGAATTCCCGCTATTCTCGTCTCAGTCATTCGCGTGTTGGCGTCGAGGATTAACCGAAAACAGGACACTGGCGTTCTGGTGACAGTGCTGTCAGAATCGTTCCCTGACAATGAAACAATTCGCCCACACAGTGACCGGATTTGTTACCGAGGGGACCTGCATCGTGGCCGACTCGCAATTCACACGCCCCAGCCTGCTGATTCGTGTTCGTAATTCCGGAGATGGCGAAGCGTGGCGCGAGTTCGCCGAGATTTATGCCCCCCTCATTCATCGATTTGCTCGCAAACAGGGCTTGCAGGATGCGGACGCAGCTGACCTGGCTCAGGATGTACTGTGCTCTGTGGCCAGTGCGATCGGCAAGCTGAACTATGACCGCCAGTTAGGCAAGTTTCGCAGTTGGCTGCTGACGGTCGCTCATAGCAAACTCTGTAATCAGGCCGCCCAACGAAAACGACAGCCGCAGGGGAGTGGTGATTCGGCTTTTTGTGAGGCACTACAAAACGTACCCGC
>JBIKZJ010000193.1:0-11513 GCA_044354755.1 Schlesneria sp.
CAACTACCTCAGCCTGGTGCTGCTCGACACCGGTCACATTGCCCCGATTGCAGGTGATCAAACGGATTGGCTGGAAAAAAGTCTGTTATCGCGTCAAGACCGACCTCATCTGATTGTTGCCAATCATGTTCCGGCCTATCCTTCCTATCGGCCTCCTGAAGGGGTGAATGGCAAATTCGGAACGGGGGAACAGCAGCGAAAGCACTGGTCCCCGCTGTTCGAACGCTATCATGTCGATATCGTGCTTGAACATCACGATCACACGTTTAAGAGAACACATCCGCTCACCAACGGAATGCGGGACAAATACGGTGTCTTATATCTGGGTGATGGTTCGTGGGGAAAGCTTCGCATCCCCAAGCAACCTGAAGAACGACCTTACTTGGCTGCGGTGAGTGCTGCGTATCACATGACTGTCCATCGCCTCGAGGGTGAGCAGCGTTTCCACATGGCGATCGAAGAATCCGGCAAGGTTGCAGACGTTTGTATGACGACGAATAAACGTCCCTCAAAATAAGAATTTTCGAAATAACGTTTTTGTAAAAAAAAACGCTTCACACCAGTCTCGCTAAAACCGCCTTATTGTCTGCTGTACCACTTCCGCAGGCGTCTCGTCACTCTGTCGTGCCGTCCCGTTTTGCGTTGACTTTATGCAGGTCGAATTTATGAGAGGCTGACTTTGCAGTGGTTTGGATTTTAAACCGGGGAATTGAACAGAAGGTAACGAAGTTAACCAAGGAAAAGTCAGTCGTTGAAGATGGATCACACTTGAATTTGCGCGATGACCAAGCCAAGAGAATCGCATTCAACATTCTTGGGCGATGTTACCCAGTGACGGTATCGCCATGCTGAACAAAGCGAACAATCGAGCGGAAAATCACTCCGGTCGACTTGCGATGCATACCGATGCTGGCCAATCGGACTTGAATCGAATTCACACTCGGTTCATCACTCGGTCGTTGGTTCTTGAGCGGTCTATTCCGGCGCCGTTCCAGTCCCTTCACCCCCAATAACCCGTTGCATCTCTGTCAAAAACCGTGATGGCTTGGTTTTATACCGTTTGCCCCATTTCATCCGAGTCTGGGCAAAGCTGATGGTCAGCACATCTTTGGCTCGGGTGATTCCGACGTAGGCGAGTCGACGTTCTTCTTCAATCGCAGAGGGATTGTTTTCCAGTTCATCGGTGATCGAGCGTTTATGAGGTAGCAGCCCCTCTTCCAGGCCGACCAGATAGACGCGGGGAAATTCCAGTCCCTTGGCACTGTGCAGCGTCATCAGTTTAACCGCCGACTGTTCGAACGAATCGTCCTCGCCAAAGTTTCGGTCATTACCATTGAGTGACGACTGGTCGAGGAAATCAGAAAGATCCGGCCGGTCCGCGCGTTGCTCGTACTCTTTGAGGGATTGAATGCATTCGTCCAGCACCGCGGAACGAGCAAGTTGCTGGGCGGCATCCTTGTATTGTTTTTGGATCTCTCCTTCGTAATCGATGTCGTGGATCAGCTTTTGCAGCGATGCCGCCAGGCTAATACCGGGGGTTTCGAATTGCCGCTGAAACTCTTTCATCATCGTCCGAAAGGTTTCGATCGCTTTGGCGGTCTTGGGAGTGATCGCTTTTTCGGCCAGGGCTTCGGGGATGACGTCCCAGATCTTGCGACCCGATTTGACCGCGCGACTTAAGAGTTTTTCGATCGAGGCTTCGCCGATCCCTCGGACCGGGGTGTTGATGATCCGGAGCAGCGAAACTTCATCGGCGGGATTTGAGAGCACTTTCAGATAGGCCATGATGTCGCGGACTTCGGTCCGATCGAAAAAGGATTGACCTCCGATCAGTTGATACGGCACACGCACCCGGCGGAGCTCGGTTTCAAACAGGCGAGGTTGCTCGTTCGTGCGGAACAGGATGGCAATGTCCTGAGGGGCGACTTTCAGCTCCTTCACCAGATAATTGATCTCGCGGACGACCCCTTCTGCTTCGGTCTGTTCATCCGAGTAGGGTTTGACGATCGGAGTCGGGCCTTCCTTGTGGGCAATCAGTGTCTTGTCATGTCGACCCAGATTGTGTTTTACCAGTTGGTTGGCGAGCCGAATGATTTCTGTCGTACATCGATAATTGTCCTGCAGGCGAACAATTTTCGCTCCGGGAAAATACTGCTGGAAATTGAGGATGTGTTTGACCTCGGCACCGCGCCAACCGTAGATGGACTGATCATCATCCCCCACGACGCAGATGTTGTGATGCGGTTTGACCAGCGCCGCGACGATCTGGAACTGCATCTCGTTCGTGTCTTGATACTCGTCGATCTGGACCTGTTCGAACTTCTGCTGTTGTCGAGCGAGAACCTCGGGAAATTGGTCAAACAGTTGTGCCGTCAACAGCAGCAGATCGTCAAAATCGACCGCGCCGGATGCGCGCAAGCTTTGCTGATAACGTCGATAGGCGGATGCTGCGAGATACCCTTTGTCATCTTCCGCGTACTCGGAGGCCAGTTCCGGGAGCACCCCGACCATTTTCCAGCGACTGATCTGCGACAGCAGGTCGCTTGGTTTGAGTGCCGTTTCGGCAACCTTGATATCCCTGAGGGCGCGACGTGCTGCCGATTCCTGATCTCCCCGGTCATAGATCACAAATTTCTTCGGGTATCCCAAGGCTTCAATCTCGTCGCGTAAGATCCGGACGCAGAGCGAGTGAAATGTCGAGATCAGTGGGCGACTGCGGGGGCGACGACCGAGGAAATGCGACATTCGCTCGGCCATTTCCTTGGCCGCCTTGTTGGTAAAGGTGACCGAAAGAATCCGGGTGGGATCGACCCCATTGCGGATCAATTCCGCCATGCGATAGGTAATAACGCGAGTTTTCCCCGTTCCGGCACCGGCCAGCACCAGCAGTGGGCCTTCCAGCGTGATGGCGGCGTCGAGTTGCGAGGCGTTCAAGTCTTTCAGCGAAGCGGGTGCTTGGCGGGCTGAACCAGCATTCGCCCCCGCCCCCCCCTTCCCTGCAGAAGTCGAAGCTCCAGGCTGTGGTGCGGGAGTACTGAGAAATGGTGAATAAGGAACGGGAGACGACACAGTTCATCCTTGAAGGGCGCAAACAAACAATCCTCATGCCGGTCGAGTTTAACAGCATCCGGTCCCCCGGTGCAGCATCAAGCCACGAATCGGTCAAGAATGTTCTGCTCGCTTCGCAGGAGGGGGCGAGATTGATCGTAACGGAGCGGGATTTCCGGGATTGCTTTCCGCGTTCGGAATGGCAATTCCGCGAGAGTTACCGATGTGGGTGCGGAATCGCCGATGTTCACGATCACTTGTCGCGGGATCGGAGCGGAAAACGGGATTGTTGTTCCCGTTGTTCAATCCGAACGTGGCCCATCAAAACAGGGGCTACGTTTGTTGCTGGTTCGAGCGATTCCGGGTCTTGTTGTCCAACCCATGCGCTGCCCATCAAAACCCCTGCCAAAAATTCTGACCCTGTCGACTCGACCTGTCGACTCGACCGCTTACAATTTGCCATGCAAAACAAACGGACCGAATCACAGACACTTCAAATTGCTGACCCACTCGTGACAGAGTCCAAGGGTGGTGCGACACCACGCGGAAGTCGGACTCGTTTTGAACGCTATCGCCTGCAGGTTAAGCAAGAAAAATTGCCCAAAGGAGGAATTCATTCTTCGGGTGACACGCGCAGCGCGAAAGACCGCGTTCGCTCGGCGCGACAGCTGAGCTGGGAATTTTTGCGGTTGCTCTCGCCGTTTCGTTGGCAGGTGACCTGGATTCTGATTTCGGTGACGCTCTCGACACTCATTGGATTGCTTCCCCCTGCCGGGACCAAATTCATTATTGACTATGGGCTGAATGGAAAAACCTTACCTCCAGCGTGGTTGAGTCGGTTTCCTGCCTTGGCGAACCCGCGGCAACTTTTGTTATTCACCGTGATTGCCGTGGCGTTGATTTCGCTGTTGAAAATTGTGATCCACGTCTGGGGTCGTTGGTATGCGACCAAGATTTCCAAGCAGATTCAATTAAATCTGCGCCGCCAGGTTTTTGAGCACGCGGTTCGTTTGCCATTGCACCGGATCCAGGAAATTCGTTCGGGTGGCGTCGCCTCGATTCTGCGTGAGGATGGAGGGAGCGTCGGGGAACTGGTCTTCGGGATGCTGTTTAATCCCTGGCGGGCCATCATTCAATTGGTTGGCAGTCTGGCGATTTTGGCTTGGGTCGACTGGACGATGTTGCTGGGGGCGATTGTCCTCTTGCCGACTGTCTTTGTGACGCATCGCGCGTGGATTAATCGAATTCGCCCGCAGTTTCGCGTAATCCGCAAGCAGCGGGAGCAGATCGATGCCGGGGCCACCGAGGCCTTTGCGGGGATGCGGATTGTCCGAGCCTTCAGTCGGCAAAAGCGTGAGGCGACTCGATTCACCGTGGAAAACAACCTGATGGCACGTCAGGAACTGTATGCCTGGTGGTGGATGCGTGTTGTGGAGATGGTGTGGGAAACGTTGATCCCGGTCGCCAGTGCTGGCCTGCTGTTTTATGGGGGCTGGCGCGTGCTGGACGGGCACATGAGTGTCGGCGACCTGATGATGTTTCTCGTCTATTTGTTAATGCTGCTGGAACCTTTGGCGGCACTCGCACAGAGCGCAACACAGTTTCAAAATAGCCTGAGTGGACTGGATCGGGTGCTGGATCTGTTGCAGGAACCGCGCGAAATGCCTTCGAACAGCAGGTCGGTAAGGGCCGATCGTCGGCGGATTTCCGGAGATATCCGCTTTGAAGAGGTTTCGTTCACTTATCCTGGAACCGAATCCCCTGCCTTGAGCGGAATTAATCTGTCGGTCAAGGCCGGATCGACGGTGGCGTTGGTTGGACCCAGTGGTGCGGGAAAAACGACACTCAGCAATTTGGTAGCCCGTTTCTACGATCCAAGTTCCGGGCGGATCACGCTGGATGGGCGGGATTTACGGGACTTTGATGTCGAGTCATTCCGCTCGTTGCTGGGGGTTGTCGAGCAGGACGTGTTTTTATTTGATGGAACAATCGGACAGAACATCGCCTACGCCCGGCGGGACGCGACGGACGAAGAAATTCGCGCGGCAGCGGCGGCAGCGAATGCACTTGAGTTCATTGACCGGATGCCCGATGGGGTGAAGACGGTGATTGGCGAGCGAGGGGTCAAGCTCAGTGGTGGTCAGCGGCAGCGATTGGCGATTGCCCGGGCAATCCTTGCTGATCCCCGATTACTGATTCTGGATGAAGCGACGAGCAATCTGGATACGGAAAGTGAGCAATTGATTCAGCAAAGTCTGGGAGCGTTGATGCGGGGACGAACCAGTTTTGTGATCGCTCATCGCCTGAGTACGATCTCGAGTGCTGACCTGATTGTCGTCGTCGAGAATGGCCAGATCAGTCAAACGGGGAGTCATGCCGAACTGATGCTGCAAGGTGGAAAGTATCGAGCGATGGTCGAACAGCAAATCCGGATGACTTTGGGGGGAATCCAGAACGAGCCCCCGTTGGCGGTTCCACATCACCATCACCACTGACCCACTGGCACCGCAGCGTTCTACCGGTCAACCGACGTGGTGCTGGCGGGAAATTATGGTTCAACCACAAACCCAGTGCGCGAGGTACAAATCCTTGACTTTGCAGCAAACAGGAGGAGCAGCAAACAGGACGACTTCGGTCCTTGATTCGTTCCCTTTGACGGCCATGAGTATCGGACTGCTCGGTCTCGACCGGCTTCGTAATCCGCTTGTCACAGCGGAGTTCAGGCCAATCCGTAGAATACGGCATTTGATTCGTGAATCACATCCTTGTCAAAAAATGCGAAGATTGTGAACCACGAATAAAACGAATCGCACGAATAGGAAGAGATTTCAAGATTCTGCACCCTGCACCCTGCATCCTGCATCCTGCACCCTGAAAACTGAAAACTGAAAACTGAATTTTCCCAACCGCGCACTTGGTTTGTCGTTGAACCGAAATTATTCGGCCTTGAGTTTCTTCCTGAGTTGGGCTTCGTGCAGTCGGCCGACGTGCCACATGTAGTTGGGGCCATAGCCTGCTTTCGGTCCCCACGTATTGCGGGTGGCTGCGACGAGGTGCTGGCGGGCCGAGTCGTATTCCTCTTCGACCGCTTGGTTCAGGCCGATATACAGGTGGGCATAAAAGAGGCGTTGTTCGCGTTCTGTGTCGGACAGCTTCGCTTGTTCGATCTGTTTCAGGATCTGCTCGGGAGTCATCGTGCCGGCGAAGAGTTTATAGACGGCGGGGAATGGTTCGCGATCGTCTTTCTGGTATTTCAAGAGTCCTTGCCGCGCTTTTTGTTGTCCCTCTGCCTGATGTTGTGACAAGTATCGCCAGATCCCATTTTCACGGTCAATCTGATCAAACGAGTGATAGCTTTCAAATTGAGCGGCGGCATCGGGATAGCGACCTGCGTAGAAGAGTGCGATCCCGCGACGCCAATGGGAGGTGCGGATTGAGTCATCCAGTTCGATCATCTTGTCATAATCGGCAACCGATTCTTTCATTCTGCCGAGAAAAAACAGCGCATCCCCCCGTTGAGAGTAGCCATCGAGTCCCTTGGGATTCCGCTCGATCAGCCGCGATGCTTCGGTCAGCGATTTTTCGAACGAGGTGGTGAGTTCGGTCATGCGGGCGGATGATAGCGGCGGTTCATCCGGGGCCGCCTTTTTTTCTGCCGTCTCTTGAGCAGCCAGCGGGGGGGCGAATAACAGGGTCAAAACCAGGGCCAGGGTTCGTCGCATGGTGGAATCTCCAGGATTTTTTTTCTATCGATCAGGATAGCGTGCATGGCCATGATTGTTCAGCCAGACGACTGAAGAACCTGGTCCATAATCAAGATTTTTTCAGGCGGAGTTGATCCTTGGCAAATATCTCATTTCGCCTGTTTCTCCCTGTTTTCCCTGGTTCGATAACAAGGGCCGGTCAATTCAGCGACTGGTTGAAACACAGGAAAGTTTTTTACATCAAGACGCCCCGTCGCGAGGAGGCCCGGAATACAAAACAAGAGTTCATTGTTCCAAGCGGTCTGCTTTGCGTCGCTGCGGCGTTGCGTCTTGGCGTTAAAAATCTGGATCTTGAGCGTGAATGCGTGATGGCACCAGAGTGGAAAGTGAGTCGACTGGACTGGGGAACGCTCAATTCACCGGCAAATATCACCAGAAAACCGGACGGGTGACGGATCTGTCGGAAATTCTGTGCGGTTTCCCCAAAACTTCCTTAAGATTGGTTTTGACACGATTTCGGCTTCTCACTACAACCCCTCCCGTCATGGACTCGGCAATGGATTGATTCGAGTTCAGGGCATATCGATTGATTGTAGCTGCCACCCAGGGAAGGACGGCGGAGTGAATTCAGCACCGCATGTGTTGTTGGTCGACGAAATTTCAGATACCGAAGCCGTACTCAAAGCGGTTTTGGGACCTCGAGGAACTTCCGTTGAACGAACCCGAGGAGCAATGGTCGGACGCCGCAACGAGCAGGGCAATTGCCCGCATGTGGTGGTGATTGATCTGGATGACGAGTCTGCTGCGGATACCGCCGCCTCGTTTGGCGAGTCGCACCGCATTCTGATTGGCTCGGTCAAAGCGACCGTCGAGGATCGGGATCGCTTCCTTTCCAAGCCGTTTCAGTATCCCGAATTATTGAAAACAATCGAAGATCTGTTATTGCTGCCGCCGTTGACGGAATCGCCCGGTTAAAAATTTCGCCAAGACTTGCCCCCTTTTTTGCTTGAGATGCCCGTTTTTCGTCACGTTCGATATGATACTGGCCGCTGGTGAATCCAAGGGTATTTGCCCACGTTTGCCATTTTCCTATCGTTCGGGGTGTAAACGTCGTGAAAAAGGCCTCGTTGCTCGTCGTTCAAGGCGTTGAGCAGGGTACTCGTTTTGAACTGGGTGACCGCCAACTCGCGGTGGGCCGGGATGCGCGCAGTGATATTCATATCCATGATGATGAAGTGTCACGCAATCACGCCACGCTGCAAAAAGTCAAAGACGATTTTGTTTTGACGGATCGCAACAGTTCCAATGGGACGCTGGTCAATGGTGTTGCCATTCGGTCACATGTTCTGGCTGATGGCGATCAGATCCAGTTGGGGAGCACATTACTGCTGTTCAGTGGTGCCTCGCGAGAAAGCTGGCAGGAAAGTGCGGCCGACCGCGTGCAGTTGTTGCGTCGACACGATCCTGCCGATCGATCAAGTATCGTCACGCATCTCGGACAAGAGACGGCAGGAACACCGGCACCGATTGCAACTGAGTTAGGCGATTCCCCGAACAGCCTGTCGGTGCTTTACCGGATCGCCGAAGAAGTGGCCCGACCTTCCTCATCGTTGGAACAATCGCTGCAGCGGACGCTCGATTTGACAATGTCAGCGGTGCTGGCCGATCGGGGTTGCGTGTTACTGACCGACCCGCAGTCGGGCGAAATTAGTCCCCATGTGACCAGTCAGCGTGTGGCGGGGACTCCCGGTGTCCGCATGCCGATTTCGCGCACGATTATCGATTATGTGCTGAAGACGGGTCAGGGGGTCCGGACTTCGGATGCGCAGCATGACAGCCGGTTTGATCGTACCGATAGCATCTTCCAGGCGGGAATTCGCGAAGCGATGTGTGTGCCGATGCAAGGACGCCATCAACTGATGGGGGTGATCTACGTCGACATTACGACCCCTGCGGAATCGCTACTGATGCCGCGTGAGAAAACGGCGGGATTTCGTGAGGATCAGTTGCGACTGTTGATTGCGATTGGCCGACAGACGGCACTCGCCGTGGAAAATCATCGTTTCCAGCACGCGTTTGTCAAAGCCGAGCGGATGGCGGCGATGGGGCAGACGATTGCGACCCTGAGCCATCATATCAAGAACATTTTGCAGGGGGTTCGTGGGGGAAGTTATTTGATTGATATGGGTCTCAATGATCACAATGAAGATCTGGTGCGCAAAGGCTGGCATGTGGTCGAAAAGAACCAGGGCCGGATTTATAATCTGGTGATGGACATGCTGACCTTTAGCAAAGAGCGAAAGCCTGCCTATCAGCAGGCGCAACTGAATGAAACCGTCCATGATGTGTTTGAACTGATGCAGGCGCGGGCAAGTGAATGTTCGGTCGAACTCTGTTTTCATCCCGCCAGCCAGCTTCCTTTATGCACCTTTGATCCCGAGGGGATTCATCGTGCGGTGCTAAACATCGTCACCAACGCGATTGATGCGGTCGAAGGGGCAGATCGGGCCACCGTGACGATCGAGACCGGTCTTCACCCGACTACGGAAATGTTCTGGGTGTCGGTCGCGGATAACGGACCAGGGATTGTGGATGACCAACTGCAGCGGATCTTTAATGTGTTCGAGTCGACCAAGGGGGCTCGCGGCACCGGTTTAGGCTTGGCGGTCAGCCAGAAGATCATTCGCGAGCATGGTGGTGACATCCGCGTGGAAAGCAAGCTGGGAGATGGCTCACGATTTACGCTCTCGTGGCCTCGGCTGGACGATGTGATTTCTTCAGGGCCGAAAACGATGGCCTGACGGGCAATCCGGGTTTGGGGTTCGAATCTGTTTGCATTTCAGGAACGGATTGCTGACTCGAGTTGTGGGTTCAACTCGGCGTTTGGGGCGTTCATTAAGCGAATGCGTGTTTTGTGACCACCTCCCCCGCCCTATTCCCAGGCTGGTGCCGCTGGAAATCTCAGAAAATTCAACGCAAAGTCGCAGGGGCGCGGGGGCGCAAAGCAGACGGAAAGGGAACTTCCGATTTGCGGTCGAACAGGAAAGAAAATGGGACTGCTGAGTCTTGCTAGACCCAACAGTCCCATTTGGTCATTCATGAACGCGTGACAAGCACGGGTGATGATTCGATGCTTGTCTCGGCATCCGTTCGATTTCAAGCGGTAGCCGTTTTGGCCTGCTTTTTCGAGGGCTTGGCGGCAGGAGAATTCAGAGCAGCTTCACGATTCACCAGCCAGAGCAGCACGGGGTTTGCGATGTAGACCGTACTGTAAAAACCCGTGATGACACCAATGATCATCGAGAAGGCGAATCCATGGATCCCTTCACCACCGGCAACATAGAGCACCAGCACGACCAGGAAGGTGGTGAACGCGGTTAACAAGGTTCGAGAAAGGGTCTCGTTAACGCTCTGATTGATCATCGCATACGTGACGTTCGGGCTCTTTCCCTTGATTTCACGAATACGGTCAAAGATCACGATCGTATCATTCAGCGAATAACCAACGATCGTCAGCAAACAGGCGATTTGATTCATGTTGATTTTGAAATCTTCCAGCATGAGCAACGGACCGATCGGGGTTTTACTCAGGTAAGCACCCAGGGCAATCGCACCGAGGGTCACTAGCACGTCGTGCGCCAAGGCGACAACGGCAGCCAGACCAAAGTAGATTTTTTCAAACCGGAACCAGATGTAAATGACGATTGCCAACAAGCTGGCCAACACGGCCATCAAGGCATAATACTTCGTTTCATTCGCCACCGAGGTATCGAACGAATTGACTTCATCAAGGACGGGTTCGGTGCTCAGACGATTCTGCACCCGTTTCAGGCCATCAGCAAAGTCCTGTGCGGCGATTTCTGGCATCGCCCGGACCGTCAGTTCCGTAAACTTCTTGGGCGATTTCTGTTTTGGATCAGGCGAGGCCGCCGTATCAGCAGGAACCTCTGTAACTCCTGCGACCTGGATGAGTGACTGTGCCGACGAGTACTTCTTGCTGGCGTCGGGGTTTCCTTCCAGTTCCTCGGCAATATAAGCCACGAAGGTTTCGACCGACATTCCACCGCTCAGTTTCACTTGAGCCAGGGGGCCTTGTGAAAACCGTGCAGCATCCCCTTCCAGTACGGCGGATGTGGAAACTGCAATGTCATTGACCGCGACACGAACAATCGCGTGCTGACTATCCGAGAAGGCTTTATTGATCTGTCCGATGACCGTGGCTCGATCAATTTCCGAAGTACGGATTCGGAACCGTTTCCCCAGTTTTTGTTCTTCTCCTTTGAGCGTCAGTTGTTCGAGACTGAAGCCATTGGGGAATGCGGATTCCATCTTGGTGCGGATGTCACTCATACTTTGTTTGTCGACAAATTCCAGTGTCGCCATGGTTCCACCGCTCATGTCGATGTCCATGTTCGAGCTTCCCCGCACAGCGAGCGCTGCAAGTCCGGCGAGAATTAAGGCTCCAGAACAGAAAAAGGCAATCCCCTGATAGCTAAGGAAATCAATATTGGTTTTTCCGATTAACTGCATCATCGGAATCGACTTGACCCATTTTTTCCGCTCGATGAGGTCAAACGCGAGGTGTCCGAAGTACAGTACCGTAAAGAGACTGACCGATAAGCCGATAAACAGCGAGACTGCAAAACCACGGATTAGATCCGTACCGATCATATACAGAATCAAGGCGGTGATGAGCGAGGTCAGATTGCCGTCGATAATCGCGGCAAAGGCTTTATCAAAACCATTTTGAATCGCCAGCCG
>JBIKZJ010000565.1:0-3538 GCA_044354755.1 Schlesneria sp.
CCTCGGGCAAATTCTTCTCGCATTCGCTCGTAAATGAGCACGTTCGAGTCTACCGCCATACCAATTGTCAATACCAAACCCGCCAGCCCGGGAAGTGTGAATGTTGCCGAGATCACGGCCATCGATCCGACGACCAGCAGCAAGTTCAGCAACAAGCTCAGTGCGGCAATGACACCCGCCACACGGTAGTAAATGATCACGAATACGAAGACGACCAGTCCCGAAACAATGATGGCGTTAATCCCCTTTTCTTGCACGTCAACACCCAGCAAGGGACTGATCGTGAATTCGCTGATGGGGGCCTGCTTCAGGGGAACTTCCAAGGCACCCGCATTCAAGACCCCCACCAGACTGACGACCTCGTCCATATTAAACTTCCCCTGGATCACACCCCTATCGGTGATGCGAGAATTGATTCGGGGAGCCGATTGAACTTTTCCGTCCAGCAGAATCGCCAGTTTCCGATGAAACTGATCTGTGGTGTCTGGGAGATTTCTTTGCGTCAACGAGCCGAACAGGGCCGCTCCACGCGGGTTGAAATTGAACGAAACAGCGGGATTTCCGCTTTCATCCTGCGTTGGTGATGCGTTGGTCAGATATTTCCCCGTCACCGTATATTCCGGGGGTTCGTGCTTGATCAGGTATTGGATCACATTGATTGCTTCGCCGGTAATTTCATCTGTGCGTGGAACCTCGCGGACTGCGATTCGCCCGTCGTTATCCGCTTTATTTTCCACCACGTCGCGCCATGAGGCGATGACGTTGGTTTCATCTCGGAGCTCGTTGATGCCGGGGGGGAGGCGACGAGCTCTCTCGATGATGACAGCATGATCTTTGTCATTGGCGACGATTCCAAATTCGAGGCTTCCCAGTTTAGTGATCAAGCGTTTTTTCTGCTCAACCAAATCAGGCTCAGCCCCAGGAATAATAATTTCAATGCGGTCATTTCCCACGCGGCGGACGGTGACTTCCTCGGCACCCGACGGGTTGATTCGCTTGGAAATGGCAGAAACCATCTTATCGATTGTTTCCACCGGAATCGGCTTATCCTTTTCCTTCTTCTGCTGCTGTTCAGCCGCCTCGTTGTCGATCCCATAGACAAGGTTGGTTCCCCCGGCGAGGTCGATACCGAGCGGAATCGCGTTTTTCCACGATTGGCCCAAGTACATCGCCCAGACAAAAGGGGCCAGCGAGGCGAAAATTGCCAACAGGACAACCCCGATACGGGTTGCCAGATCCTCTTGCCGCAGGAATTTGGCGAGCAGATTTCCCAGCAGGAACGGAACAACAAACACGATCAGCAGCAGTACCACCACTAGCCATTCGCGTCCCGCCGATCCCGTTTGCATCAATAACAGCGATATCCCGATTCCGTTCATTCGTGAATTCCCGTCCCGAAAGTGTGTCAGCGTCTGATGGAGAAAAAGGGTGAGTTCCGGAAATGCTCCGAAGTCTCGTGAAATAACGTCTTGTTTACTAACGTTTTGTGAGCTAGCAGAGCAAGAGGCCGTCGAATGCATCTCGCGGAGCGAGATCGTTCATTCCAGCGGGTTGAGCATTCAAGCGGGCTTGGTCACGTCCACGGCAGATTCGGAAAGGACCTCTGAAATTGCCGAGCGTCGAAAACGAATTCGTGTACCATCTTCCACCTTAAGTGTAACTTCTTTGCCATCTTGGCTGGTATCGGCCACGATCGCGATGATCCCACCAATGGTGACCACGCGGTCATTCTTTTTGAGATTCTTCATGATGGCGTCACGTTTCTTCCGTTCACGCCGCTGGGGCGAGTCCATGAGCAGAAATAACACCAAAATGATGGCCAACGGCGGAAGTAGCACCATGAAAAATTGGTCGTTTTTGACGACCTCTTTTGCCGCTTCGTCTTGAGCCAACAGAAAAATTGCGTTTAAACCGTTCAACTGATATGTCCGTCTTAAGTCATCGAAATCGATCAAAAACCCTGATCTACAGGGATTACGACCCTCGGGAAGATTGAATTTTCCATCACTCCCCACCCGGATCGTCCCCTGTCAATCTTCGCAAAATCGGAAAAAACATCCAAGCGACGATTCGGCATCTTAAACGGATCGATTCCATCGGGCAAGTTGATCTGACCGGAACTCTGCAGAACGTCCTTCCCGGATCGCGGTTCGCAAATCTTTCAGCATTCGTTGGTAATAGGCAAGATTGTGCCAAGACAACAGAATCGGCCCCAACATTTCCCCTGCGATAAAGAGGTGTCTGATGTAAGCCCGGCTGAATTGCTTGCAGACCGGACAGTCGCAGTCTGGGTCGACGGGGGTCGGATCTGTCCGATGTTTGAGGTTTTTCAGCTTGAGCATCCCCGTACTGGTAAACGCCGTTGCGTTCCGCCCATTGCGTGTTGGCATGACGCAATCGAACAGGTCAATCCCCCGCAGAACCCCTTCCAGCAGGTCGACCGGTCGACCAACCCCCATGAGATACCGTGGTCGATCGGCGGGAAGGAGTGGCACGGTGAAGTCCAAGGTCTGGTACATCAATTCCGGTTCTTCACCAACGCTTAAGCCACCGACGGCATAACCAGGAAAATCAAGCGGTCGCAGCCCGGCAACGGATCGTTCACGCAGATTCTGATTGGTCCCCCCCTGCACAATGCCAAACAGCGCTTGATCGGATCTTTTCTGAGCATCACGACAACGTGAAGCCCAGATGGTTGTTCGATCGACTGCCTCCCGAATTTTTTGTTCCGGGGCATCGTGGGGAGGGCATTCATCCAGGCACATGATGCAATCCGCCCCCAATTGCTCTTGAATGCGGATGCACTGAGCCGGGGACAGTTCAAGCAAGCTGCCATCGATATGCGAACGAAATACCACTTTGTCTTCGTAAAGTTTTCGCATGGGAGCCAGGCTGAAGACCTGAAAACCACCGCTGTCGGTCAGCATGGGCCCGTCCCACTGCATGAACCGATGTAATCCCCCCATTTCGGCCACGACATCGGCGCTGGGACGTAACGCCAGATGATAGGTGTTCGAGAGCACCATTTGAGCACCCGTTTGTCGCAGCTGGTCTGGCGTCAGCCCTTTCACGGTGGCCAACGTTCCGACAGGCATGAAGGCGGGGGTTTCGACCGTGCCATGCGGAGTCTCCCATCGTCCAACTCGGGCACCGGTGGCGGTATCGACTGCGTCTAAATGAAAGCGAAACTGGCTCACGGAAATTCTCTGCTCCTGCAAAAGCTCGATGCGAGCGAGGAGCATACAACGGGACTCGAATAACCGCAAAACGGGTCACGACGAATCTCAGAGAAAGATTTGTCGCAACCTCGTCGCAACCTGGCGGCGAACGGGATCTTCATGAATCGAGGGGCTGCCTCGGTGAATCAATTCACACAGGCAGCCCCTCGAAGCTCAGCCATCAACGATCACGGCTTGGTCGAGACCGATTACGCTGTAAAAATACGGATTTTGGGTCCCTGGGTTCCCTCTTGCTTCGAGACCGCAAGAGAGATCACTCCCTCACACCAGAGACAGGTCCGAGAATCTTTGGAGGTTTC
>JBIKZJ010000493.1:0-4554 GCA_044354755.1 Schlesneria sp.
TCCAATCGTCATGGCCGTCTCCAATCGTCATGGCCATCAAGGTCGCGGGATCAGGGACCAAAGTCTTAACTTGCCCATGGTGCAGATTCCCATCAGATCTCTCTTTAACGCCAGACTTCTCATTCGTTACCTTCGTTACCTTCGTTACCTTCGTTAACTTTTGTTCAATTCCCCGTTTTAAAATCCGGTCAAATGAAAATTCAACTGTCCTAAATTCGACGTGAGTCGCCTCAACGCAACATGGGATTCCAATCACTGCCGATCCGATTTTGCATTTTCTCCCCCGTCCCCCTTCCCGTCTCCTCCTTATCTTCTTTGCGCCTCTGCGTCTTAGCGACTTTGCGTTCTCAACTCTGCCGACCCGGCGTCTTTGCGTTCTCGGCTATTCCTGTTTGGGTGCATCAGGCTCGGTGCGATTTTTTGTACTCTGAAATCGTTTCAGAATCGCCTCGTGACGAGCGGCTTCGGCTTCGTTACCGACACGACGATAAGCCTCGACCAGCCAGGTGTGGGTTTGAACGAGCGACGGATTCAGCGTTAAACATTTTTCGGCAATTTCGATTCCGCGAGGAATGTCATCAAGCTGGCCGAGGACATGTGCCAGTCGACCATAATAGTTCGGACGCTGGGGATTCACTTCAATCAGCCGCGAGTAATAATCGCGAGCACCTTTGATATCGCCATTTTGATGCGACAAGATCGCCAAGGCTTCGAGTCCCTCTTCATGAGTGGGCTGCAGTTCCAATACTTGTTGCCAAGCCCGGTTCGCCAGCTCTGGTTGACCAGCAGATTCGAGTCCCTTTCCCAAAATGAATCGACTCTCAACATCGCGGGGAAACTCTCGGATCGCCGCAATCAGCAATTCAATCGCTTGGCGTCCCTGCTCGGTGGTTCCTCCCGCTGACGCCTGTTCTCCGATAAAGATCCCACGAGCCCGATCCCGTTCGGATTTGGAAAGCCGAACACCCGGTTCTTCAAAAATCACGGGTTTGGCATCACGCAAACGTTCGCGTTTTTTTGGTCCTGTGTCCGGATTTTTTGGGCGACGCAGCACGCGATGGTCCGTCTGTGTGGCATGCACATCCGCAGCGGGAAACCGGGGCATATGACAAACAATGCACGAATCGTCAGCGTTGATGGCTTTTCGTTTCTCGATCGGTTCCGAGCACTCCGTCTTTCCTGAGGCATGACAACTAAGGCACTTTTCCCGATAAAACGAAGCCGCTGCGGTCTCGGCGGGAAGTTCATGGCCACTGTGGCAGGTGATGCAGCCGAGTTGCTGGCCCGCAGCGAGATAGCATCGACTCGAATACATTTGCTCGACCTGACTCACCGCCGCAGCCGCCTCGCCCGTCTGGATTGAAGCCGTTTTGAGAAAGACAATCCAGTTTTCGCTGAGCGTCATCCCTGCCTGAAAATCAAATTCGGTGCGCCCGGAAAGAACCACGCGGCGACGCCCCTGCAGGTGACATTGGTTACAGACGGCATCCCGTCGGGCATCGTTGACGCGTGCGGGATTAAAAACAGGATCCAATGCCGCATCGGCAGTCAGTGAAGCCATTCGATAAGCGACGTGCTCACCCCCCGGACCATGGCAACGTTCGCAACCGATCGAGCGTTCTGGAAATGGGTGCTCAGCAAATCGATTCAGGTCCTGGCCGTGAGTTTCGGTCCGCCCTGCATGACAGGAAACGCAGCCATCCGAGACGCGACGGTCAAATCGGGCATGCGCATCCGGAACATATCCGGGTGATAAATCCCACTTCTGATCCCAAGTATACCAGCTGATGGGTGAGGCAGAAAGTCGCCCCGATTGATTGACGAGATACGAGCGGCCACGTCGCCCTGATCCAACCGAAAACGCCACCGGCACCCCTTGATCGTAAATCAGATCCCCCGCCGCATCGACCCGCTTTTCGTGGTGAATGAAACCCTCGGGAGTTTGTTCTACGTAATACGAAACGCCATTCCCGGTGGAAAACTCCGTATTCTCGAAGTCCTCAATCCGAGAGGCCAATCGAGGTTCTTCCAGCGACATCGACATTGGATGATGATGGAAGGACTCGAACGCTTCGGTGTGACATTGGCGACAGGCGTCACTCCCCACATAACTTTTGCCGCGCGGTCGATGATCCTCAACCGAGGAATTCACTGACGCTGAAGCGTTCGTCGTGCGTTTTTCTTGACCCGCTTTCCCAACCGGATTGATCGCCGCTCCGCACCCGATGAGCGAAAAGATCGCGACCGAAGCGGTCAGCGCAATCAAGTCGATCTGTGCCAGGTAAAACGAGAAATTTAAGCGAGTTCGCATCAGGATTACTCCGCCACCCGTTGGTGACCGAGTTGCCCCAGCCCTTCAACGACGGTGACCAGACGGTCAGGGTGATCAATCGAAATCTTGTCAACCACTCCCGATGGCCAATGAACTTCAATCAGACAGCTGGCGTCCGTTTCGCCCAAGCCAAAACAAAGCAGACGTTCGTGGGCAGCGGCAAAGCTGGTCCCCCCCGCGAATTCTCCCCTGAGCCGCCCATCACCACAAGTCACATTCACCTTGACGTTGAACCCGCTGCGATTGCTGGTACGCCCGACGACGGCCACTCGCAAACCATGACCGAGTTGGGAATCGTTGCGGAGTAACGCGGCAGGCGAGTTTTGTCGAACGACGACCAGATCCAGATCACCATCACGGTCATAATCGGCGGAAGCGACCCCTCGCGCGACACCAAGCTGCTGAAAAAACGGCCCCGCGACGGATGAACCGTCACGCCAACGCTGACCATCAAACGAGAGCAATTGCGAGGCCATTTCGTATCCTTCCGTATCCGAAAATCGCGGATCGATGTGGCCATTGGCGAAAAAAAGATCCATGTGACGATCGTAATTGAAGTCACTCATCACCGTCCCAAAGGCGAGTTTGGGAAGCGTCAGTTCACGCAGACCCGTGACGGCACTCACATCCTGCAGCCCCTGTGGTCCGAGATTCTGATACAGAGTATTCGATTCGCCGGTGAAATGTGTCAGGCAGAGATCTGGCAAACCATTACCATCATAGTCACCAAAGGCAACCCCCATGCTGGCCTGCGGTTCACCCGTGGCACTGAAAGCCCCGCCGATTTCCAGGGAAGACTCTTTGAATCGCTCTCCCTTGTCATTGATAAAGAGAAAATTAGCCGTGGTGTCATTCGCGACATAGATATCGGGCCAGTCGTCATCATTCAAATCGGCAATGACGACCCCCAGCCCTTTATTTCCCGGACCGTATAACCCCATGCGTCGCGAGCATTCCACAAAGCGGCCATCGCCGAGATTCATAAAGAACTCATCCGGCTCTGGATCGACATTGCGGGGGTGGCAGATCGAGTCGACGCCGTTCTTGTCGCGACAAGAGATGGGATGATAGGGGTCATAAATCGCGTAGTTACAGACGTAAAGATCCAGGTCACCATCCCGATCAATGTCTCCCCAGGCAGCACTGGACGACCAGACATCCCGCTTCCCTTCCAGCGCTCCGCTTGCCAGCTCAAAGGTCCCATCACCCCGATTCAGATACAGCGACGAGCGTCCTACATTGGCCACAAATAAATCATCGAAACCATCGTTATCGAAATCACCAATCGCCACCCCTTGACCATAGCCCCGATCTCCAACACCCGCCAGCAGCGCGACATCGATAAATTGACCGGAATCCCGCTGACGATAAAGCGAATCCGGAGGACGGGGTGCATTCCGTGGCGCATCGGGCTGCCCACCTTGCGTCAGGAAGAGGTCAAGCTGTTCATCGCGGTCGTAATCCAACCAGCCGCAGCCACCCCCAGTTGATTCGACCATCAGGGCCTTCGGGCTGGCTCCGTTGTCGTAGACGTGGTGAATTCCACTCTGCTCGGCAACATCTGCAAATTGGGGGAATTTCAAATCCCGGGCACGGGGAGTCTCTACATCTGGCAATGCTGGTCGCGGCGTAAAATTGAATTTACGAGGCGCGGCGGGTGGAATGACCTCGCTCTTTTTGATCGGTTCGGGTGCCACCGGCTGGCTACAACCGGCGCAGAACCCAACAACCCATCCACAGAGAAGCACGGGCCCCAAGACGATTGCAGGCGTCGCTCGCATGCGAGTCGGTCGCAGCATGACAAACCTGAGGTGTTAAAGGAAAACTCCGTCCGGGGGAACTTCCCCGGACGGAGACTCAATTCAGTCAAACAGCGTTACAGCCACAGTTAGAATTCGCCAACAACATTGTTGTCGCGACAGTTCGCCAAGTTATATCGCGTCGAGTTATCGATGTTTTCGGAAACGAATCGGACCGAACCATCGCACAGTACCACGTGGCAGCCACCAACGTGCTGGCTTTGTGGACCAAAGTTGCGGACGTCTCCGTTCCCATATTGCCAGGCAGGGTTACGGTTGTTGATTGGATTACGCATAGATCCCGTGGCACCCAAAGCCGAAGCCCAGTTGGCGACATCTTGAGGGGCGTAGAAATTGCTGCCGTCTGTGGCAGGGTTTCCACCACGCCAGTGATGGGATTCATACAACAAAACCGTGTTCGAA
>JBIKZJ010000004.1:0-45914 GCA_044354755.1 Schlesneria sp.
ACTGACAATTCCGCCCCCCATCGAAGGAGCCCGAAACAGACTTGGGTCGTGCAATTCGCCCCCAGAACGAGTCTGGCTGTCAACAATCTGCACGAAATAGTCTTGCCACTCGGGCGAAACCGATTCAGGATTGTTCAAGTAATCGAGATACAATGATTCGACATACGTCAAATTCGAATCCATGCGGGCATGACCCACATCGTCCTCGATGAATGACTGGTCGCCATTTTGCGAACCGTTTGCCGTTAACTTGCTCTTCGTCGAAGAGCGACCCGATAGCGTATCTGAAGGACTCATCTTGATCGTTTCTGATCCCGAGTCAGGCGTTGAAGAGATCTTCTCGGCAAAAAACACCGATTTTCTTCAACGCATGAAATGCCAGCCGAAGCAACCCACAATACCCATAGAAAACATCAGCATACGGCATATTCTTACCAGATTGACGAAGCCGCCAAACCAGAATGCCGAACTACCTTCGTTGACTGTACCAAACCGTATCAGGATTGAGGAGTTTGGCAAACAGGAATTTTTCATTCACCACCAATTCTTCTCGTTTGCCGACCCACACTTTCACCGTATTCATCGCATTCAGATCGATTTCGGCCATGAAAATCGCGAATTGGAATCATCACGCGCTCGCGTTAAGACTCCACCGGACACCAAATCTCTCCGCTTCTCTCGCGGACGATCCCAAAAAAACAGGACACAATCAGGTCTGATCAACAGTGATGCGACCAGGGATTGAGGGGGAAAATGCGCAAAAATGCGAATAATCCGACTCCACCTCGCTTTCACACAGGAACTTCCCCAAAAACTTGCTGGGATCGCGCAGGAGTTTGCGTTATATTGTCGACATGACACAAAAACTTTTTTCCGAACTTGGACTCTCGCCCGAACTCCTCAAAGCAGTCGAACGGATGGGATTTGAACAGGCTTCCCCTATTCAGGCAGAAGCAATTCCACCGATCATGGCTGGCCACGATGTCATTGGACAATCGCAGACAGGCTCGGGAAAAACGGCGGCATTTGGAATTCCCGCAGTCGAATTGGCAGATCCGACGAACCGCTCGGTTCAAATCCTCATGATGTGCCCGACCCGTGAACTGGCTTCGCAGGTTGCGGAAGAAATCTCCAAACTGGCACACTTCAAAAAAGGGATTCGCGAACTTCCCATCTTCGGAGGGCAAAGCTACGACCATCAATTTCGCGGTTTGAAGGCGGGACCCCAAATCGTCATCGGGACTCCCGGACGATTAATTGATCATATTAAACAGGGGACATTGAATCTCAATGCGGTGAAAATGGTCGTTCTGGACGAAGCCGACCGCATGCTTGATATGGGCTTTCGAGACGATATCGAAAAAATCCTCGAATCGGTCCCCAATGAACGCCAAATTGTCCTCTTTTCCGCGACCGTCCCCCCCCCGATCCGTAAGATTATTGAACGCTTTACGAACGATCCCGTGACCGTCCGGATCGAAGCGACGGCGATGAACATCCCGGCTATCGAGCAATCCTACGTGGAAGTCGATTTCCGCTCAAAAACCGAAGTCTTGTGTCGATTGCTGGATCTGCATGAGGTTCGTTACGGACTCATCTTCGGCTTTACCAAGATTCAAGTCGACGGATTGACAGAAGCACTGATCGCGAGAGGATACAGTGCGGACAAACTGCATGGTGACATGACGCAACCGATGCGTGAACGGACCATGAAGCGATTTCGCGAGCGAAAAATTGAACTGCTGGTTGCGACAGATGTTGCCGCACGAGGCCTGGATGTCGATGATCTGGAAATTGTGTTTAATTACGAACTCCCGCATGACGCCGAAGATTATGTGCATCGCATCGGAAGAACGGGCCGGGCAGGAAAAAGCGGTAAAGCCATCAGTCTTGTCAGCGGCCGTGAGTTCGGTCGCCTGCAACAGATTATTCGGTTTACTAAATCGAAAATCCCCAGAATTTCGGTACCACGACTCGAAGAACTGGAAGAAAAACACGCCAGCCGGCTGGTGGAATCGCTGCATAATACCATTCAGGCGGGCGAATTTAAGTCTCAAGACAAATTGCTGGAAGATCTGATCGAAGCGGGTCACGCTCCAGGCGAAATCGTCTCGGCATTGATGCATCTGCTGGCTGGTGAGAGCTCTCGCTCGCCAGAACGAATTGCCGAAGATGACCCTCGCTCACAGCGGCGACCCGCTCCACGCAGCAATAACTTCGAGAATCGCCCAACAAACTTCGAAAATCGCCCCGCCCGAAACGATCGCGATGACGAGGGCCCACCGCCGATGACAAGGCCCCGAGAATTACCCGATCGCAGCCAGAATTCTGGCCCCCCCACACGAATTGATGAGAATGGAGTCTGGATTAAATTCAATGTTGGAGACAACGCCGGAGTCTCCCCCGGAGATTTTGTGGGTTGCATTGCCAATGAAGCAGGCGTCCCCCGAACTGTCATCGGCGGAATCCAAATCCTCGCAACGGTCAGTTTTGTTCAGGTCGCTGCAGAGTGCGCAGAGCAAATTCTCGATGCAGTACAAGGGGTCCGACTACGAGGACGCCGAATTCAAGCCTCACCAGGATCGCCTCCTCGGCGCGATTTTAAACCATCTCGTAGCGAGGGCCCCCCGCGACGTGGTCCGCGAAGCTGATACGGAGACTCAAAATGGCGCGCTTCCCCTGAGCAGTATCCTAACCAGTTGCAGTCACCCCTGCCATCAACTTCTTGACATACTTCCCGAGAATGTCAGTTTCGATGTTGACTGTTCCGCCCAAGTGTTGTTGCCCAAGGGTTGTTGCCGCAAGCGTGTGAGGAATCAACGCAATCGTAAACCGCTCTGTCTCAACTGACACCACCGTCAAGCTGACGCCATCCACTGTAACCGACCCTTTGGCAACCATCAAATCTGCCAGAGTCGTCGGCACCCGTATCCCCATCGTTAACCATTCCGCATCGCGATCGAGTTGGTCAACAATACCCGTTCCGTCAATATGTCCCTGGACAAAATGTCCCCCGATTCGCCCCTGGGCCGGCAGTGATCGTTCAAGATTGACGTAATCACCCGGCGCAAGGAAGCCAAGGTTCGTTTTCGAGAGGGTTTCCTCGCCCGCCTGAAACGACCATCGGCCACCGCCCCACCCCACCAGTGTCAGGCAACATCCATTAATGGCGATGCTGTCGCCGTTTCCAACCGGTGCACTGCGCCCAGTTTCATCCACCAAGAGCAATTGCGGTGGTATTAACTCGATCCTGATTCCGGCAGCCTCGACCTCAATTCGATCAATTCGCCCTAGCCCCTCTACCAAGCCGGTGAACATACTGCTTCTCTTTCAGAGTTTTGACAACGATAGAAACACCCAATGAAAAAAAACTCATGAAAACCCTCCATTGATTCCCTCGGTAACCGTAAGGCGAATTTCTTCGCACACGGATTTCGGGAACTCCCTTGGCGCTGATCATGGCTGGAGGCTATTATAGACTTTCGCATTTTCGGTGGACACGAACCAGGATCAAGAAATTGAAATGGAATCGGAATCACGAAAAAGAGGTGCGAAGGAGAGGTGCGAAGGAGAGGTGACAGAGTGGCCGATTGTGCTGGACTCGAAATCCAGTGTGGGCGCAAGCTCACCGTGGGTTCAAATCCCACCCTCTCCGTTTTTAATTCCGCAGTGACTTTGTCGCTGCAGCGGAAACGTCGCTGCAGCCGAAACATTGTCTTCACAGCAGGTTGAGACAAGTCCGCAAAACAAGACGAGCCCGCTGGAAGTGATTCCAGCGGGTTCTTTCGTTGTCGGTTCAGCACTCAAAAAATCAAGCAATCGGAAGGGATCACGCTCGAGGGAAATTCCTGTGGTGCTCATGAGCCACAAACAACATTCATTGATTCGGAGCTGGGGCGACCGGAGCAGGAGCAATTGGTTCAGCCTCCCTCTCCTCGTAGCTCGCTCGCCCACCCTCCTCTTCCAACGGCGCAATCGGAGAAGGGGGAATTTGTGTGGGAGCAGAAGCCCCGACTCCCCGTTTCAAGTTAGGGATTTCGCGATCATGTGGAAGGGTCTCGCAGGTCACACAACGCCGAATCATTGGAACCTGTCGCCAGCAGGTTTGATAATATCCAAATGAGGGTCCTGAGATCGGTGGATTCACGGGCAGTCGATTCTGATGTAATCGCGTTGCACTGGTAAACCCGCGGCCATAGCGATTCGAGCCATCAGCCCGATAGTGAAGACGGTGCCACCACGAAGAACCCTCTGTTGTTTCATAGTCTGCGGCCGCAGAAGAATAAACAGCATCCTGGGCTTGTGAAGTAGAGTAAAACTGTCCCGCACCGAGCAAAACGGCGACGAATGCCAGCTCACGGAGTTTCAACGATTGCCCAAATCCAACGCGATCTAAGGTAAGCACGAGAGGAATCCTTTCCTGAACCCGATTTACAGAATTAATCAATTAACACAAAACAGAAAATCGGCTGAAAATGCGGCATGCCTGCAAGCGAAAGCGGCGGTCAATTATTGCCATCTCGACCAAAAGTGTTTGATCCCGAAAACTGACTATTACCGCTGGCGCCACCAAAACGCCCCCCCAAGTCGCCGAAGCTTGTCGTATGGCCAGTCGATGGCATCCGACCTGTGGTAATCGCATAACGACTCTCTTGGTTCGTGCTGCTCGCAGTCCCACTGACAGACTTTCTCTTCGACAAGTCCGACTCGACCGATTGAAGTTGGTTCTGCAAGTTGCGGTTCGCCTCGCGCGCTCGCTGAGTCGGCCTGACAATATTGAAATAATTCATGTCGCTTCCATTATTTCCGTTCCCGTTGTCGGTCAAACTCACGTAAGGGCTGACGGTCGGCCGGTTTCGTCTTCCCGCCCCGAAGGTATTGCTCGGCTGTTGGGCAGAGCAGGCATCCCAGCTCAGTAGAGTCACCCCCACACAAGCGATCAGCAGGTTCAGACTTCGCAACCCGTTTTTTTGCAACATGATGACATCTACCCCAATCTTCCTGAATCTTCCCGAGAAACGTTTTTTACAGTGATCAACTCTGAAAATCCCGCAACCACCGAATCAGGCCAACCTCGTCGGCCGCAGGTCATTCCACCGATTGTCAGGCCATGATTCTCAACGAACACCACCACCAACGGATTTGATCGGATAGACCCCCTTGGAATTGCGTAGCACGTTGAAGCCGAGGATTGAAACACCCATCAGTCGCTCAATCGGTGCGACCATCTTCTGAATCTTGTTGTTCAAGGCAACGAGGTGATCTGCCTGGATGTAAATTCGGTCACCTGGCATCAGTTGGTAATTCGTGGCCGTTTGCCCCAAAGCGGTAATATCCTCCCACTCCACCTCCAAAATCTGCGCCGTCATGTCGTCCGCAGGAGCTGGACGTGCAATCCAGATTTTCTTCGACGATACCTCTGAGAGTCCGTTAATTTGCGAAATCGCATCGAGAACAGTTTCATTCCCTGTGTAGGGAATCCGGGAAACCTGTTCGCCGAAGCCCCCTCCATCGCTGATAATGTAGTAATTCTTGCTATTGTACACCGAAACGTCAACCGCCACCTGCGGATCCTGGATCCCATTGACCGTCAAATGCTGGACTACCGCAGATCGAACTTCCGCCAGTGACATACCCGCCACATAAACTTCTCCGTGAATGCCGAGTGAAACCCGGCCATCAGGGCGAACAAGGTGCTCACCGGAAACCGGTTGTGGCGATTCCAAGTCTTCCAGCTCCACCGAAAGCTCGGGACCTTTCAGTCCAATTTTGGTCTCCAGATGCTTGCGAATGGACTCTTCTGCCTGAGCAGGAGTTTGACCCACGACACGCACCTTGCCGTACGAGGGGCCAAAATCGAGATCTCCATCAGTTTCAACTCGGTAGCTCCCGGAAAGAACTTTGAACCCCAATTCGATTTGAAGCTCAGCATCAAACTGAGATTGATTTGCGGACGAATCTGCAGCAACATCAATCGGCAGACCGTTTTTCAGGCGAACCAGCAGGCGATCGCCTGGAATCACGGGTGATTCTGCCGTTCTGAGGGTGTGCGTTGCCTGAATGATCAGCACATCCGGCGGCTCGACAATATAATCCGGGAGATTCACCTTGTCCAATTCTCGAGGAATCGAAGACCCCTGCAACTGCATTAAGCGATGTTGAGGGGGAGTTGAGCACCCCATGGCGATAAACACCACTAACCAAACAATTGGCGATTGCCCGAGACGTCCACGAATCATGGACTTTACCTCCTCATGTTCCGCAACTTTGTTCTTTTGCGTTCTTGTTAAACAAAATCCATTCCCTATCCGCAAACGGCAGATTCCTCAGACTCTATCGTGTCAAAATGTTTGGTATCACCAGAGAATCGAGTACATCCGCCAAACCCACCCCCAAAACCTCATTCTACCTAGAGCCCCCATCAACACATTGTGAAAACGCTGCTGAAATGAGATTGATGGCAATCGGGCAACCGACACCGATCCCTTAAAGTCCGCAAAAATCACGAGAAAATTCCCGAAAACATTGCTTTCGGCGCAATTTTCGCTCTCAATTTACGGCTTGTGTTTTCTGCAGGCCCGCCGCAAGAATCGCAAAACCTGAAAACACCACCACACCACCCCATGGCCACAACGGGATCAAACAGCCAATACGCCACCTTACTCAAGTTGTTCATTCTGATTGAATTCGACTTCGCTGTTGCCACCAGGGTAACCCAAACGTCAATCTCTTCGATGGAATACCCGACCGCAAATCCAATCCCGGTATTTCATGAGCCAGAGAAATCCGTCGCCAGTCAGTTGTTCTGTTCTGGGCTAGTTCCGATGCTGCAAAAGCCACGGCGGAATCGCCACAACAGTCCAATTTAAAGACACTTATGCGATTTTCCAAAAAAAAAATCGGCCAAGTTTAATTGCTTTCCCCGCAACCGCACGTTACCATCCAAATGGCTATCGCGATACGGGTTACCCTATCGAACGTTTCTTGCTTAACGCATTTACTGATTCCTCTCTTTCGAAAATACCGTATAAAAAAATTCACTGATTCAAAGTACGAAATTCATCCAAAATTCATTTTCGTCAACTGGGGTGATCCCTTGATTTTGTTGTCCTTGTCTTCCCAGTATTTCTGCGTTTGACCCAGTGTTTCTGCGTTTGACTGGGAAGGTTGGATGCCTCGATTTTTTGATTGTCATCGCATTGCGTCGGTTCCCGTATGATTGAATGCACCTGCTTCGCGATTGTGGGTGAGTGACGAGTCTGTTGTTGTGTGTTTTTTCGAGTTTTGACTTCCGGGTGGTATTGTGGGAGTGGCAATTCAATTGCATTCGATGTCTTCAAGTGGTGACTCCAATCCCGAGTGTCATGAAAGCGTTGACCGCGCCACGCCCTACAACCAACTCTTGGGATTCGAACAACTTCGAGCCGAGTCATTGGTAAGTCATTGCCATATCGCCCCTGCAGCGGTCGGCCCCTTGCGATCGCTGTCGAGCAGGTCTCTCGTACAGTCGTTCCTCTGCACGTTTCCGTTGATTCTCTCTGACCTGATCACCATGGGCCTGCTTCTACTGGCAACCACAACGTTCTTACGGTTTATGGTGAATCCGATTCTGCAGCCCCGATCTCATGCGAATCTGATCATCGCCTCGTTGATTCATATTCTGATCGCCAATATTGCTGGCCTCTACCCCGCAATTGGCGTCAGCCCCGCCGTGGAATTCCGTCAAATCGCCCGAACCGCCGTCGCGGCTGCATGCTTATTTATAGCAATGGAAATTTCTGCAGATGCGATCAATTGGCTTTATTATATCGGTGAGTTGGTTTTCATCATTCTTTTTGTAATACCATCGCTGCCCACATCTCGGTTTATCGTCCGTGCGATTCTCCGCAGATGCCAATGGTGGGGGGTTCCGGTTCTGGTGTATGCGGATGTTGCAAACGGACCAGATATTTATCACCAATTGAAACGAACTCAGGAAAGAGGACTCCGGCCGATCGCAATTCTTTTGGAAAAAAAAGCCTATTACGAATCAGAAAAGCGGTTCGCAGCAGAAAAAATTCCCACATTGCCTGTTGAGAACGCGTACGAGTGCGCAATGCGATTCGGCGCAACCTGGATCGTTATCGCCAAATCTGGCGTTACTGCAAATGCTGACGCGAGCTTGAGCGGAGAGCAGCAAACGGATGTCGCAATCCAATCCATCCCCAATAAAATTTTTCTTTCCACTTCCAATGGTCAGCAAATTGGCATGTGGGACCAAAATCGAACGGTCGGCGAATGCAGCGGTTCACTGTTAGCGAATTCTCGTTATTGCCGCACCACTCTGTCACTTAAGCGTTTCATTGACTTTGTCCTCGCCAGCCTCATCTGTCTCGTCGGTTCGCCCGTTCTTTTGTTAATCGCCTTCACGATTCGACTCACCTCACGCGGACCGGTTTTATTTGGGCAACAGCGAATTGGGATGGGGGGAAAACCATTTACTGCCTGGAAATTTCGCTCAATGCTCCCCAACGCAGAGCAGATCCTTGAGAAATGCCTCAACGAGAACCCTATGTTTAAAGCGGAATGGATACAAACGCATAAGCTAAGACATGACCCCCGAGTCACTTGGATCGGAAAAATCCTGAGACGAACTAGCCTTGATGAGCTTCCACAGCTGTGGAATATCTTGCGCGGAGACATGAGTCTCGTTGGACCACGGCCAATTGTGGATTCCATCAACTATGACGCATCGTATATTCGGAATTATCAACGCGAGTACGCAATTTATCAATCCGTGAGGCCAGGGTTAACCGGAATGTGGCAAATCACTTGCCGCAATTCTGGCGTCTACGACAGAAGAATCTATTATGACATGTATTACATTCGCAACTGGTCACTTTGGCTAGATTTATATATCATCTTACGCACAATCAGAACCGTCGTGATGAGAGAAGGTTCAGCGTAAAAACTGCATCATGATTAATGTTGATTCACCCCCAAATTCTCAGTCAATCTTGATACAGCATCCGACTTCAATCATACACGATTTTTTCATGGCACCGTCGTGGGTAACTCAGATTTTGATTACTCAAGATGATTATCGAAGTACAGTCCCTCAGTCACTATCACACCATCTGACACGACTCAAAAACACGTGCTGAAGTGATCATGACAAGATTTATGAAAAGCAGAAAGAGCAGAGGCACCATTGACTACTACACTCAAGCGCGCACTGATTACCGGAATTACTGGCCAGGACGGGTCGTATCTTGCGGAATTGTTATTGGACAAAGGTTATGAGGTTCATGGTCTGATTCGGCGGTCGAGTTCCTTCAACACCGGTCGCATCGATCATATTCATCAAGATACCGGCGAGCGGGGAAAACGGCTCACACTCCATTTCGCGGACCTCACCGATGCGAATCGATTATCGAGACTGATTCAAATCATCAAACCAACAGAAGTTTATAACCTCGGCGCTCAAAGCCACGTTAAGGTCAGCTTCGATCAACCGCTTTACACCGCCGAGGCGACCGGCGTAGGGGCAATCAAGATCCTCGAAGCCGTACGCGATTTCCAAGAAGAATCGGGACAATCCGTCCGATTTTATCAGGCGTCAAGCTCGGAAATGTATGGGAAAGTGGTCGAAACTCCCCAGAAAGAAACAACCCCTTTCTATCCACGGTCACCATATGGAGTCGCTAAGCTGTACGCTCACTGGATTACGGTGAACTACCGAGAGAGTTATGGATTACATGCCTCCTGCGGAATTCTGTTTAATCACGAGTCGCCTCGTCGTGGTGAAACCTTTGTCACCCGTAAAATTACGCGCGCTGTGGGTCGGATCAAACTTGGTTTGCAAAAAAAGCTCTACCTCGGAAATCTTGACGCGATGCGTGACTGGGGCTTCGCCGGGGATTATGTCGAGGCTATGTGGATGATGCTTCAACAAGATCAGCCAGATGACTACATCATCGCCACCGGAGTAACACGATCCGTGAGAGAGTTCTGCGAAAGGGCTTTTGCTCGGGTCGGAATGGATTACCGGGATTTTGTGGAAATCAATCCACTTTACTTCCGTCCTGCTGAAGTCGATCTGTTACTCGGTGACCCGAGCAAAGCCAAAGCCGCTTTCGGCTGGGTTCCGCGCGTTTCATTCGAGCAACTCGCGGATATGATGGTTGACGCTGACCTGGATCTGGCCAATCGCGAGAAGACATTAAAAGAGTCCGGCCATACGCTTACGACAAATTGATCCGGCGCTCGATTTTGATTTTGAATACCCTTTCTTGATTGATGGATTGAAGTATGAGTCTGTTGGACTTAACGAGTAAACGGGTTTGCGTAACGGGTGGCGCTGGCTTTCTGGGTCGAGTGGTCTGCGAAAAACTCCTCCAGATCGGCCTGCCGCCGAACCAGTTGTTCGTACCGAGGCGTGTCGATTTTGATCTCACTCATGAAGCGGACGTGAAGCGGTTATTTGATGTCGCAAGGCCGGATGTGGTAGTGCATCTCGCTGCCGAAGTGGGCGGGATCGGCGCGAATCGAGATAACCCTGGGAGATTCTTTTACGCAAATATGGCGATGGGATTGCATTTGATCGAGGAATCACGAATACGACGTCTGGAAAAATTCGTGCAGGTAGGAACGGTGTGTGCTTATCCCAAGTACACGCCTGTTCCGTTTAAGGAAGAAGATATTTGGAACGGGTATCCCGAGGAAACGAATGCCCCTTATGGCGTCGCGAAAAAATCGCTCTTCGTCATGCTGGATGCTTACCAACGACAATATGGATTAAACAGCGCTGTAGTTGTACCAGTGAATCTTTATGGCCCGGGAGACAATTTCGATCTTGCAAGCAGTCATGTCATTGCAGCAATGATACGAAGATTTAAAGAAGCGAAAAAACGCGGCGATGATACATTGGTCTGTTGGGGATCGGGAAACGCGTCTCGGGAATTCCTTTACGTTGACGATTGCGCTGCAGGAGTAATCGCTGCGACTCAACGAGTCGATACACCGGAACCGATCAATCTTGGAAATGGGCGAGAAGTCTCCATTAAAGATCTAAGCCACCTGATCGCAAAGGCGTGCAAATACGAGGGAGAAATCGAATGGGATCTCACAAAACCGGATGGACAACCACGCCGATGTCTCGATTTTGCCAAAGCACAACAACATTTGGCATGGTGTGCCGAAACCTCTCTAGAAGATGGAATCCAGCGAACGGTAGACTGGTGGGAAAAGAACAGTGAGTTGGCATGATGAACGGTAGCCGTCGAAAGAGCGGCGTTCAATCATTTCGGGTCATCGTTCGCATGAAGCCTCACAGCCAATTCACTCACCAATGTCGTTACAGCATTCCTCACGAATCCAATTTCTAGGCAGAGAAACATGGAAACTTTTTTTCGGAATTGCACTTAATCCACACCAGCGCAAGCCAATGTTTGGGTCGCAATTTGTTTTGTGTTTACAGCAGGCTGACTTATGACGCTCCGGGAGAAACTTTTAAAAGGCGGTATGACACTGGTCGCCGGCCAAATCGTGTCGCAGGGACTGGCTGCAGTACGAAACATTCTGATTGCACGGATGATCTTGAGTGAATATGACTATGGGATCGCATCCACCATGATCATGATTGTCAGCCTGATAGATGCTCTCAGCAATTTGGGTACAAACCTGTTGGTGATTCAACATGCCAACGGAGATCAACCGCATTTTCTGAACGTTGTACATTTTGTATCGTCAATTCGTAGTCTTCTCTCGGGACTCGCTCTCGTGGCGATTTCGTACCCTCTTGCCTGTTTGTTTGATGTGAGACAGGCAAGTTGGGCGTACGCTGTTTTGGCACTTGTTCCAATCTTCAAAGGATTGACGCACCACGATTTGTATCGGCTACAGAGAAATTACGCCTATGGTCCGATCGTGCTGCAAGAAGTTCTTGGGCAGATTCTCACAATTGGCACTTGGTATGGATTGACAAGATGGGTCAATGACTACGGTTCGGTGGCATATTTATTGATCTTACAGGCAGCGATTAACACGATTCTCTCGCAGATCATTGCTCGATATCCCTACCGGTGGTCCTACGATCTCGCCCTGATACGTCATGTGCTGGGGTTTGGGCTACCATTAATGTACAACTGGGTTGCGTTGTTTCTGGTCTATCAGGCCGAACGATTTATTGTTTCATCTGGTTCACGGTTTTTTCCCGCCGCCCAATATAATATGGAAGATACGGCATCAATTTCGGCCGCGATGCTGATTTCATCAATGGCTTCCTTGTTTTTGAATCGCGTCATCGCTTCTTTATTTATGCCATTATTATCTCAGATGGATGACAATTTTCTCCGAAGATATCGACTCACGCTCCAAACTGCTGCTTTGATCGCCGGATTGAGCACGATTCCGTTGATTTTATTCAGCGGTTTGATCGTGCAGATGATCTACCTTGGCCGTTACGCGTCTTCGGGAGCCATGATCTCTTTTACTGCGAGTGGCCAGGCGCTATTAATACTGCGTTCTGCTGCCCACGTAGGATTGTTAGGCCAAGGCCAATCTTGGGACTGCTTTTATAACAACCTCTGGCGATCCGTTTCTGTCCCGTTAGTCATCCTGGTAGCAGCGACTGGCTTACCAGTCACGTTCATCGCGTACCCCGCACTCGTTGGCGAGGCGATTGCACTGATCGCGTTGGCAAGGACAACGAAAATACGGTTTGGAGCCGCCCCCCAAAATCTTTTAGCTCCTGTTGCATTTTTGGTAAGCGGACTCGGGGCCGCTTATTTTTTAGGGTATTATGAGGGTTTATTAGAGCCCGGGATTTACTGGGCTGCTGCAACCATTTTATGGATTGGATTTGGGTCCAGTAGCGTGCTGATCTTCCCCGAATTATTCGCGGAAATTTTTCGTAATTCTCGTCGGTGGAGTTATCGAAGTGCATGACGTCAGCAATTAAATTTTGTCTTCAATTAAATACTTACCGTTTTTTTGCAAAAAGAACGATCATTGAAGGAAGTATGATCTCGAGAAGTTCAAAGTCAACAATGCAGATCACAGATCTTTATCGAGGCACCGATGAAAGCCGTTGTGAGCCGAATTTGTAGTTTATTCGCCCAACCAGAAAATATCGCGAGTAATGGAAATGGCGACTCTTTCCTTCGATTCGATTTGGTGAGAATGAGATAATGGAAAACACACAGACACCGAATAGTTCGCTTGAAGGTGGTGCATACGGAACAACGACACTTCATCCTGTCGGCGTCACGGTGTTGGTGTGCGTACTGATCGCATTGTTCACACTTCCTCGAAAGTATGCGACTTGGCCAGTAATTCTGATGGCAGCCTGGATCGCTTCCGGACAGCGAATTATGGTGGGGAATTTGAATTTCCCGTTTTTAAGAATCGTACTCATTTGTGCAATCGTACGTTTGATCATGCGATCTGAGCATCGAGGCGTCCGTTTGTTGAAGCTCGATTACATCGTCGTGGCGTTTTTTGTCTGCAAGTTTGCGATTTTTAATCTACACTACATGAACTACTCAGCGTTTGTTTTTGTTTCAAACCTCATCCTCGATCCGCTGTGTTGCTATTTTTTTTTCCGATGCCTGGTACGGAGTTGGGATGATTTTGCCTCTATGGTTCTGGCGTTCGCTTGCGCCGGTATCCCCGTCTCCCTCGCTTTTATTATCGAAAATTTAACGCAGCGCAACGTATTTTATTTTTTGGGTGGTGTACCGCAGATGACCGAGATTAGGGAAGGAAGACTCCGATGTCAAGGCCCTTATCCTCACCCAATTCTGGCGGGGTGTTTTTGGGCCTCGTTGTGCCCCATCATCGCAGCCCGCTGGTTTACGCCGAGTCTCTTCAAATCTCTGACGATACTTGCAGTTCCTTCTGCTGTGATTTGCGTGGGTCTGAGCGGCTCAAGCACCCCATTGATGGGCCTGATTTTTGTTTGTATCGGGTTTGCAATGTTTCCACTCCGTTCGAATATGATGAAGGTTCGATGGGCAATCCTTGGTTTAATGGTTTGCCTACAAATGACCCTGAAGGGGAACATCTGGAGCCTGATTGCCAAGGTGAACATCCTGGGTGGATCGACCGGGTGGCATCGATCAAACCTGATGGAACAAGCGTATAATCATTTGCACGAATGGTTTCTGCTGGGAACGAGCTCAACTTCGCATTGGGGCTGGGGTTTGTGGGATGTGACAAATCAGTATCTTCTGGAGGGAGTCCGCGGAGGATTTTTGAGTATGCTCCTATTCATACTCGCGATCGCCTACAGCTTTCAACGGATTGGCAAACTCAATAAACAGGCCATGGCTGAGGGGGACTTTCCAAACCTGATCAACAGTTGGTCGATTGGTGTCATGTTATTTGTCCATCTGACATCGTTTTTTGCGGTAAGTTATTTCGGTCAAATTGTGAACTTATTTTGGATCACAATCGCCGTCTCTGCGGGATTGTCGGATGGAAGAATGGAGAACGTCACTTCGGATAATGACCACACCATGACTGATCACGATCTTGCGCTTCATGACGAGGATCAATCGGATTTATATTCCGACGATTCTGAAGCGACGCGTCATGAATACGAATACGAAGATGAATACGAATATGAAGATGAATACACTTAATTTCGTTCCGAGAGCAATGGATTAGAAAAGCAGGATTGCTTCATACGCGAATGATCTGAGCATACGGCAGACTCCGATCTCTGGTGGATGAGAGATTGAAAACATCATGACAGAAGTTGAAATTTTCTATACTGAGGTTCCGATTGATGGATATTTTGCGAAAATTGCGGGGGGCTTTTTATCGAATTGCTCGGGGAATTGCAAAACGCTGCGTGCGTTTGACGCCGCTCAGCGCCTTGGGAGGGACACATCCCAAAAATCTTCAAGTTGCTCAAATCGGGCATGGTGAGGGGCAGTGGGATATACCGGCGAATCTCGTGGACAAAACCTGGAACTGCTACTCGGTTGGTGTAGGTATCGACGCCTCGTTTGAATCCGATTTAGCAACAAAATATGGTTGTCCAGTGACTTCGTTTGACCCGACACCTGCTGCAGTTGAATACGTTCGTAGTCTTGAACCGACCCCTTTTCGATTCGTTCCTTGGGGGATCTGGACCCATGATGGACACCTCGACTTTTATAGTCAGGACACCGAAAACACCGTGAACCTTTCGGCACTTGATTCGAAGAGGGGGCGACTCTTGTGTCGTGTCGAGTGCTTCACGCTCCAAACTGTTCTTCAACGACTTGGCCATTCCGGTGTCGATCTGTTGAAAATCGACATTGAAGGGGCGTGGATGCCCGTGATCGAGAATTTTGTGGCAAGTGGCATTTCTCCGCAGGTCTTTTGTGTGGAATTCGACTCACCCACATCAATCTTTCGCGTGCGAAAAGCTGTTCGCCTTCTTTCCCGGGTAGGACTGTCTCTGGTACAACGGCGACGGGATAACTACCTTTTTGTGAATCGTGTCATCTTGGAGTCATTGAAATGATGGGCCACCCCTCTCGATTCACGCTTGTGAAAGGACAAGGGGGATTGGGGAATCGCATGCTGTCCGTTATGACGGCGACCCTGTATTCCCTCATTATGAAACGTCGCATGTATGTCGACTGGCGAGACCCGATTTATACAGGTCGTTCGATAGCCTCTCAGGACCTTTTTCAGGATCTCTTTATATCGAGCTTGGTGGATCCATTACCGGATCGACTCGATTTTGAATCGGTCGCACCAGCGATGTGGCGAGGCCGACTCGAAGAGATGCTCGGAGTTGTCGGGCGAGAGTACGATCCAGATTTTTATAAAAAATTCAACAGTTTTACCAAACTCGGTGTTCGGCTGAAATCAGTCGATTACCCTGAACAACTGATCGTCTTTTGGTCATGGCGCGAGGTAATGCGTCCCTTGAGGCCGCTGTTGGTGCGATTGGACGATCGATATCCAAAGATGACGAACGTAGAAATTTTGGGTGAGACGGCAAAAAAATTTTTGCAGCCATGCGAACGAGTTCAGTCGCTGGTCAATGAATTTACTGCAACTCATTTTCAACCTCGAATGCTTGGACTTCATATTCGGGCAACAGACTTGCAGGCACCGACCGAAAAGATTTTGGCGGTGGCGAAGCGCCAAGTCCAAGAACAGGGTTGTGATGGGGTCTTCTGTGCCACCGACAATGCGGATGTCGAGGATCGAGTACGAAGTCTGTTTCCGAACGTTGTGACTTTACCGAAAGGGATGGCGAGAGGAGGGATTCCGCTTCATTACGATCCGGAATGCGGAGACCGCGTTGAGCGGGCAACGCAGGCACTCGTCGATATTCTGTTGCTTTCGAAATGCAATGCGCTGGTCTACGCGAGCAGATCTTCTTTTGGGTATGTGGCCAGTCTGTATGCAGATCAGGGGCAGTTTGTTGTGGATGTGGATGCGTACAATCCTATCGTTCAGATGAAACGAATTGCACAATCTTTCGTCTATTAGTGATTCGTCTCTATTGTTTTCAGCACACAAGCAACCCTCATTTTCTCTGAGAACACCATGGTTGATGTCAGTATTCTCATTGTCTGTTATCGGTCACGCGACTTGATTCTTCAGTGCCTCAAGGGAGTCGACCTTTACACTCGTGGGTGCACGTACGAAGTGCTGCTCGTTGACTGCTCAAACGATGGAACCGCCGATCTCGTCAGAGAGTCGTATCCGCGAACGCGAATTATTGAGAACACACAAAATCTCGGGTTTGGCAGAGGGAATAATCTGCTGGCAGAGCATGCTACCGGGCGGTTTCTGGTGTTGTTAAATCCGGATGTCGTGGTGAATGACGATGCCATTGGCGAATTATATCGAACGGCGATGGCATGGCCCGATGCGGGTGCTGTCGGTGGTCGATGTCGATTACCCACTGGTGCGCGAGATCCTGGTAGTAAACAGTTCATACCAACGCTGTTTCGTTTGGCGATCGCTGCAATGGGAGGGGCGAGGTTTTTGAATGGTGCATTAGCGGAAACTGCCACCGAAGCCGCTACGGTCGAGACCTTGAGCGGGGCTTTCATGCTTGTGCGCAGTGAGGCCTGGCATGAAGCTCAAGGTTTTGACTCGAGTTTTTTTATGTACTCGGAAGAGTTGGATTTATGTCAGCGTATCAAGCAGCAAGGTTGGCTCATCGTCATGACACCCCGCGCGGAAATCATCCACCTGGTGGGAGGGGGGGATGGTCAAAACCCGAAGCGAATCCTGATGCTCACCACATCCCGAATGCATTTCTTTCGGAAATTCTGGCGTCCTTGGCAGGTAATCACGGGCGGAGCTCTTTTGTGGATTCATGCGTTAATTCGAGTACTGCTTGCATTCCTGGGACGGATTTTTCTCGGAAAAATCCGAGCAGATCGACTCAAAAACGCGTATGGTGGAATTGTATTGCACCCACGCAATTGGTGGAATGGTTTTCAGAAGTTCTGAATGAGGGCTCTCATTGTTTTCGCTTGGCAGTGATTGCCAGCAGAGGATTCAGTACAATGCGGCCTGTTGGCCTCGTCAAGTCAAAGAGCGGCGCGGTGGTAGTCTACAAACGCGGAGATGAATCATGGCGGATTTGAAATCGAATCGTCGCAAGGGGATTATTTTGGCTGGGGGGTCTGGAACGCGGCTCTATCCGGTGACCCACGTCGTGAGCAAGCAATTGCTCCCCATTTACGACAAGCCCATGATTTACTACCCACTCTCGACATTGATGCTGTCGGGAATTCGTGAAATCCTGGTCATCAGTACCCCTCAGGACTTGCCATTGTTTCGACGCTTACTCGGAGATGGCTCACAATGGGGAATTGAGTTTGCTTACGCTGAACAACCCCGCCCCGAGGGATTGGCTCAGGCTTTTATTATCGGCGCGCCGTTTGTGGGACCGAGCCCGTCTTGCCTGATTCTCGGAGACAACATTTTCTACGGGCATGAGCTCACTGATTCACTCCATGCGGCTGATGCGCGAATGTCGGGAGCGACCGTTTTTGCATACCACGTGCAAGATGCGAGCAGCTATGGAGTTGTTGAGTTCGACTCGAAAGGGAGTGCGATTTCCCTGGAGGAAAAGCCGCGAATCCCGAAATCAAATTACGCAGTCACGGGCTTGTATTTTTACGACAATCAAGTGCTTGAGATCGCGCGGGACCTGAAGCCGTCCGCTCGCGGTGAACTGGAAATCACGGACGTGAACCGCGTATACCTGGAACGGCAGCAGCTAAATGTGGCAATGCTCGGCCGCGGCAGCGCATGGCTTGACACAGGAACTCATGATTCTCTGCTTGACGCAGCGAATTTTGTTTCCGTCATCGAAAATCGACAGGGCTTGAAAATCGCTTGCCCCGAAGAAATTGGATGGAGAATGGGTTATATCGATTCCGAGCAGGTGCTTCGTCAGGCACACCCCTTGCGAAATACCCATTATGGAAAATACCTGATTCAACTGATTCAATCCGAACATCCGTAACTTTTCCCCACATCCTATTCTTGGGGATTCACTTTAGAAAGTTTTTCGTGAAAGTACTTGTCACAGGCGGCGCTGGTTTTATTGGCTCGGCAGTCATTCGCTATCTCATCGCAGAAACCAAGCATTCTGTGGTGAATGTTGACTGCCTGACGTACGCTGGCAACCTGAGCACATTGGGGAGTGTCAGTTCCAATTCGCGATATGCTTTTGAGCAGGTCAATATCTGCCAGACAGCGGAAGTTGGACGATTATTTGAGCAACACCAACCCGACGCGGTCATGCATCTTGCGGCCGAGTCGCATGTCGATCGATCCATTGATGGTCCCAGCGATTTTATCCAAACGAATATTGTGGGAACCTACACCCTGCTCGAGGCGGCTCGAAAATACTGGCGCAATCTTGGGAATGGGCAGAAAGCGGACTTTCGATTTCACCACATCTCGACGGATGAAGTGTATGGATCATTGGGCGATGAGGGGCTCTTCACAGAGCGGACTCCGTACGATCCGAGCTCACCTTATTCTGCGAGCAAGGCTTCATCGGATCATCTGGTACGAGCATGGCATCGGACGTATGGATTACCTGTTCTGGTCACGAACTGCTCAAATAATTACGGGCCTTTTCAATACCCGGAAAAGCTGATCCCTCTGACAATCACGTCCGCACTGGCGGGAAAGCCTCTGCCCGTTTACGGAAAGGGTGAGAACATTCGCGACTGGCTTTATGTCGAGGATCATGCGAAAGCACTCGTGACAGTCCTTGAACGTGGTCAAGTTGGTGAAACCTACAACATCGGCGGAAACAGCGAACAGAAAAATATTGATGTAGTCAACGCGATTTGCCAGTTGATGAATGATTTCCGCCCCAACGCGTCACATTGCCCGCATGAGAACCTGATCACTTTTGTTGCCGACCGGCCGGGGCACGACCATCGTTATGCAATTGATGCAACGAAAATCAGCCGTGATTTAGGTTGGAAACCCGAAGAATCATTCTTGTCTGGACTGGGAAAAACCGTCCAGTGGTACTTGGCGAACGAAGAGTGGTGTCGGAAAGCTGTTTCGGACCGTTATGCGGGTCAGAGGCTGGGATTGAAACAATAATTCATTGCGTTTGAAACCCAGAAACGTTGGACAACCCGTCATCGATTCTCTGTGCCGCCACGTTGAGAATATTGAAGGAGAGACGAAATATCGACTGCGACATGCGTGATCGACGCTGTCGCTTATTTAGACAGAGCTTTTGTGCTTGAAATTCACGCACTGCTGTGATCTTCGGCAAGGGGCCGAGCCATAGCATTCGACTGCAGCCATTCCTTGTGATTCAGATAGACCCCTCCATCGTCATAAAAATTTTTGGGCACTCATCGCTGATTCTGTCTTCCCCTTGTGTATTTGGCACGAATTTTGCTGAGGTGTGGATGGGGGAGGGTGAATGAGAAAACGCTGGAGTGAATCCCTGGAAATTTCCAAAACGTCCGTTCAGATTGTGTGAAAAATGGGATTTTATCGTCTGTTTCTCGAAGCAAACCGTGGTACAATCGCTGCAAGGTGGTACACTGGGTTCACCAATCGCGATTACAACCAGTGTTTCGGTGGGTCGAAGGCGCATTCTCCGTAAATCGAAAACGCTTGGATCGTTTTTCATACCAGAGTTTTGTGGACAACAATAAGAGGAAGTGACATGTCTGAGCCCAAATCGGATCTTGTTCCGAATTTGCAGAATTCAATGCCAGCAAATACCGCTTCTCGCGAAGAGACCTCGGATTCTTCAGTTCGCGATCAGCAGGTTGCCTTGAATCAAACGAAAAACGTCGGTTTTTCTTCTGGGTTTCCGAGCCCTCTCGTGATTCTCGGTGGGGTGGTCATTGCCGCTGCATTTTTTGGGAGCGATATCCCGGCGTGGAGTTGGATGTTCCAAAAATGGAGCACAAGCCCTGACGACTCTCATGGAATGCTCGTTCCGGCGTTTTCGGCCTGGCTATTGTGGCATCGAAAAGACCTCGCCAAATTTGGGGAAATGAACGTGACTAGTCTCGCAATGTCACTGGGAGTGCTTCTGATTTTTTTGGGAATCCTGTTGCGATGCACTGGAATTTACACGAGAACGATTTCGTTAGAAGCGATTGCCGTTATCCCTGGAATCGCGGGGATTTTCCTGTTGTTTTTTGGATGGAAAGGGGTCCACTGGGGTTGGCCGTCGGTAATGTTTTTGATCTTTATGGTTCCGATTCCCGGTCCTTTGGGTGGGCTACTCAGCTCCAAGCTTCAATCAATTGCCACATTTGGCAGCACGTTTGTACTACAGACGATAGGTGTTCCCGCAGTTTCTGAGGGAAACACAATCTGGTTAAGCGAAACGCAGGTTGGTGTGGCGGAAGCGTGTAGCGGGTTGCGGATGATGACCTCATTTTTCGCACTTTCGGCTGCAGTTGCACTCTTGATCGAGCGGCCTTTGTGGGAAAAACTTCTCATTCTCATGAGTGCCCCGGCGATTGCAGTTATGTCAAATGTGCTGCGGATCGCTGCCACCGCCATGGCGTATGAGACAGGTCACGAAGAGATGGCAAAACTGATTTTCCATGATTTGGCGGGCTGGTTGATGATGCCGCTGGGGCTGCTGTTTTTGTACGCAGAGCTGTATTTGCTCTCAAAAATATTCGAGACACCGGACGAGACAGCATTGACTTTGCAGTTTTGACGTTTCGTGTTACGGATCACTCCTTTTCCCGCAAGGTTGTTTTCGGCAGCGGACAAAAAACGCTTGATTGTTTGCTGATTCCGATGGCATAATCGATTTCAGTTTCGTGGTGAGCGTGTCATTGTTGTGTGCTCGTTGCGATGACTTTTCGATTCGCATCGCTAATTCGCAATCCGTATGATGCTGATTCAAATGATGACAGAAAATTCAAAGTCCCAATTTACGCGAAATTCAACAAAATAGGACGTGTTACGATGAGCTCAGGACCTGACAATCAACAAGAGCCAATGAGCCGGGAATTCTCTCTGTCGCCACAAGTTACCGAGGTTGTCAAACCTACACGATTGAATCTTCGTCAGTCTCAACCGAGGGTTCGTACGACCGCTCCGCGCACAAACGATGCCAATGCCGAAATCGATCTCTCACGCTACCTGAATTCCATTCGCCGAAACTGGCTTTTAGGTGCGGTGCTGGGACTTTTGTTGTCAGGCCCCGCCGCCGGGTTGGCTTGGTGGCTTCTGCCTGATGAATACACTGCCGTGGAATACGTTCGAATCGCATCAAATCATGCGCCGTTGATTTTTGAAACCGTGGATACTCAGGGACGATTTGATGTCAAAAGCTTTAAGAATACGCAACGACAGCTTCTCATTCAGCCAGTGGCCTTGAGCAAAGCACTCAAAGAGAGCGGTATGCTGAAGAACCCCATCGTCGCCTATGAAGAGGATCCTGTCCGTTGGCTGCAAAAGAAATTGAAAGTCACGTTTCCCGACGAAGCCGAGATCATGAACGTCTCGTTGAGCATGACCGATCCAACTTGCGCTTACGAAATCTGCCATGCAGTCGTGGGAACCTATTTCGAAGAAGTGGTTGAAAAGCAGAAAGCCGAGCGTCAACAGCGAGTATTCCGCCTCGAAAGCGTCCTGTCCGATACGGTCCGGAAAGTCCGCAAAATGCGTGATGAATTGATTACAATCGTGGATTCCACTGGAACCAGTGACTCCGCTACGTTAACCCTGGCTCAGCAATCGACCATGCGTCAATTTGATTTTACCCGAGCGGAGCTCTCTAAGGTCTCCATTGAAATTCGGAAATGGGAGACAGAATTAAAGATCAACGGGATCAACCCCAATGAGACGAAAGGGGTGATCGTTGACCCCAAGATCAAATCGGGCTCGACCGAGGACCGAAAGGATTCCAAAACGTCGGAATCCGAAAAAACCACATCTGTTGCCGCTCAAGCAGATTCCGAACCAAATTCGGAGTCTGAAACCGCAGAAAACGAAGCGGATCAGGATCCTACAAGCAGTATCACGGATGTTGTCTTATTAGAACAACTCGAAAACGATAGAGCGATCGTCGATTTGACGAAAAAAATTAACCAGAAGAAAAATCTGATTGAAACAACTCGTCTCCGGTACGATCGCAAGCTTGCCGAGGAAAAAATCGAGGCTTATCAAGAGGCCTTGGATACCTTGACGGCGCAACTTCGTAAACGACAAGCTCGTGTCCAACAGCTGTACGAGCGAAGCGCCGGGAAAACAAGTAATCCGATTGATCAAGTGGTACTCCGGCTCAGCGTATTAAAACAAACCAAGGAGGAACTGCAGACTGAGTTGGACAGACTGGAAACCGAATCAAAAACGTTCGGAAGGCAATCGATTGACGCGGAAATGAAGCGTAAGGAAATTGACAGCTTTGATCCGGTTGTTGAGCGGATCACTCAGGAGATGGAACGAACGAAGATTGAATTGGAGTCAGCCACTCGTATCACCGTGATCAATTCCCTTGGTGCTCCCAATGCCGGTGAAAACAGACTACGGTTACCGCTGACTTCTGCAGCGGCGCTTTTAGGACTGCTTCTTCCGTTGGGATTGTTAGTAATGCGTGATTACCGAAAAAACCACGTCAACAACCTGAATAAAATCAATGAAAGCCTGCAACTTACTGTCTTGGGGACGATTCCGCGCGTTCCACCGCGCGTGATGGCGATTCTAAATGATTCGGACAGCAAAACCGCACTCATTTGGCGAAATCGTTTAAGTGAGTCCATTTCCGCAATCACCGCATTGTTGCTCTACAAACTCGAGAGTGAAGGACATCGGGTCATCATGGTCTGCAGCGCAATGTCTGGGGAAGGAAAATCCACCCTCTCCGAACAGCTGGCGCGAGGTCTGGCAAGCTCGGGTCACCGTATATTGTTGGTCGATTTTGACTTGCGTCGGCCAACCCTCAACACGCGGCTCAAGTTCCCATTGCAGCCAGGGACTGCCGAAGTCTTAAGAAGTGGCAGCGACCTGATGCAGGCGATTCATGAAACCAGCACGCCGAATCTCAGTTTACTCACTGCGGGCGAATGCCCTGGTAGCCTCCTCATGGAGTCATCCAACGGAGTTCTCGCTTCCCTTTTTGATCGTTGTCGCACCGAGTTCGAGTTGATTGTGGTTGACTCGAGTCCCCTACTTCCTGTTGTTGATGGCCGACTGGTTGGACAGCATGCTGACGGAGTCATCATGACGATGATGAAAGATCGGAGCCAGGAGCCACAAGTGATCGCCGCCAGAAAAATCTTGGCCGACTATTCAATACCAGTATTGGGTTGCGTATTCACAGGCGGAACGACAGAAGGAGCGTATGGTGGATATGGTGGATATGGATATGGATATGGATATGGATATGGGTACGGATACGGCTATGGAAAATCCTCGAAGAAATTGGATTTGAAGCAGGAGCCTCAAGCCACAGAAACCAATCCTGTGAATAGCAAATCATAAACGGTTTTCAATGATTTGTCGGCCCTTGAAATTCGAAGGCTTTCGATGAATGGATTATTACTTCCACAAAACTTGCGCAATTCGTAGTGTGATCCTTCGCGCTGGCGTCGTGGTTTTGATACCCGACAGAATCTGACGACTCAGGTATTCTGACATCTTGAATTGGACTGAACTGAAATGAAGCAAATTACCCGACAAGTTTGGTTGACTGCACTCATCATGGGTTGTGGCTGGCTGCTCACAATTTGGGTTCGAGATGGATACTCGTTCGAAGTAACGCAGATGAAATCGGAATTGGCGTCTCTGCCGATCGTTTTCCTCGGGTATCAAGGGACTGATATCGATCTTGATGATGAAATCAGTAAAGTATTGGCTGCCGATTCCACATTAAATCGGGAATATACACAAGGGAATGGGACGTCAATTACGATTCATGGCTCGGCATGGATTCACCCTGAAGCGATTGCTTCCGTGGCTCCACACCCTCCCAGTGTCTGTTACGTCAATGCGGGTTGGACCCCCAAGGAAGAACGAATGATTGACCTGAAAACGTCCTTTGGAACGATACCGATCAAATTGATTGCATTTCAAAAAGGAGGAATGAATTGCGTCGTCGGCTATTGGTATCAAATGGGCGAACACTATTTTACGACGAGTGCTGAAGCGAGAAAGATTCACCGCGTTCTCTGGGGCAATAAAAAATGGCCATTCTCAATCAAATTTATGTTGCAAATCCAGGCCCAGGATATCGATAAAGCAATTCCTGAACTTGAGCCATTTGCGATCGAATTATTGGAGTGGTCAAGGAACCTCTGAGTTCGAACCGACTCGAGTGCCGGAGATTTTTAAGCGAGTAAAAATCTCGTAGCGAACTTTCAAAAAACAAAAGTATCTCGCATCGAGAACTAGAAGACTGATTCTCGTGGGTCAAACTTGTTGAACGTCGTTGACTTGATTTACTTTGAGTCTCGCATCTGTCTATAAATAGGTTTTTCAATGAAAAAGCGGCGGTTGAATCTGGCTTGGCTCTCGGGCGTTATGTTTGGAACGCTCTTTTTCTTGATTATTTGTTACGGAGTTCGCCATTTTCAAATCAAGAAAAACAGCAAGATCTTTTTACGTTTAGCAGACGAGGCAGAAGTAAAGAAGGATGCGATCAAACTTGAGGAATATTTGAAACGTTATATACGGCTCAATCCCAAAGATCCCAATGGCCTGGTTCGCTACGTGGTTCATCAGTCTGAACGTGGTCGTTGGGAGTATGCCAGTAGGCAAACGAAGCTCGCCATTTACCAGAAACTGATTCAGGCGACCGAATTCGTTCCTGAGCGGAAAGATGTTTGGGAACGACTGGTTAGGTTAGGAATCTCGGTAGGAAGATACAAAGATACGCTGTTAGCAATTAAAAGCCATCTGCTCAAAGAATCCCCCGATAATCCTGAGTATCTCGAGTACCTTGCAACCTGCCATTATGAACTCGGGGCACTTCAAGACGCCGATCAATGCCTGCGGAAAGCCCGTGAAGCGGCGCCCGATCGTCTTCAGATCTATGTTTTTCTCGCCATACTCGCCGAGAAAATGAAAACCCAAAACATAGAACCTGCTCAAGATCCGGAATCGATCATGAACGAAATGGTCGCAAATAATCCGCAGGATCCGGGAGCGTACTTTCGCCGCGCAAACTGGAGATGGAATCAGTACTCGGTGCTGGATAGAAAGCGGTCACAAGGTCAAGTCGTTTCGAATGAGTCATTGGAAGACCTCAAAAATTCGGTGAAAAAAGATTATGAACAGGCGTTGGAACTCGGACCTGACAACGCATCAATCCTGATTCAATACGCAGATTTTTCAAAAAAATTTGGGAAGACTCAAGAGGCACGAGATCTACTTCAACGTGGACTCAAGGCTTCTAAAAATGATGTCATTTTCTCGCGAGAGCTTGCACGAATTGAACACGATTCGGGAAATCCACAGCTGGGTTTGAAAATGCTGTACGAGATCGTGAAGAATCAAGAAGCTGAGCTGAAAACCATTCCGAAAGGCTCAACCAATGCTTCGGCTTTGATGCTACCGGACCTGAAGCTCTTGCTCGCCGAGTGGGCAATCAATCGTAGTGATGACGAATTAGTGAACAATGATTATGTTGAAAATTTAATCGCGGAATTGAAATCCTCGAAAAAGTTCTCCCCATCGAGAATTTCTTATCTGGAAGCGCATTTTGATGCCACGAAAAATCAATGGACGGACGTAGTTTCCAAGTTGGAAAAGATCCGAATATTCCTGCTTCAAGACACCGAAAAACTCATACGGTTAGACTATCTTCTCGGAGTTGCGTACACGCAACTCCAATCCCCGGAACAAGCTTTACGTTGTTTTCAAAATTGTCTTGTGGCCAATTCCAATTTCGATCTCGCGAGAAGAAATCTGGCGCAAACTTTGCGCTCGTTAAACCGACTCCCTGAAGCGATCGTGGAATTGAGAAAAATGACCAATAAACCCGGATCTAATCGCTCGGACCAAGCTCTCTTAGCGGAGTTTTTACTGCAGTCGAATGCCTCGAACCCTCCCAACCAGCGGACTTGGGGTGAATTCGATAAAGTCTTGCGCACCATCGAAAACGAAGACCTTGAATCCTTGCCGGCAGCCGTTTTGAGGTTGCAGCAATTGAATGCGGAAAATCGTAACGATGAGTACGAGCGACTGTTAAAAGCAACCCGTGCGAAGCACCCAGACAATGTGCTCTTGTCAGAAATGGAATTCCGATTCGCTATAGTCCAAAAAAATTGGCCGGCAGCGGAAGAGATGATCGCGGTGCAGCAGCAGGAAAGTGGCGATACGGTCGGCTTGCGTGCGCATCAAGGCTTGCTCATTGTGAATCGGGAGACACCCGAGAATGCGAAAAAACTTTTAGAACCGTTGAGCGTCCCTTTTCCGCAATGGTCCTCGCCACAGCGAGCTGCGCTTCTAGCGCAATTCAGTGATTTCTACTTACAGATTCAGGCTTATGACGAGGCTGATGAATGTTTGAATCAGGCGAAGACGGCACTGCCGGAAAATGGTGGTTTCATCTTGAGGCAGATTCAAATTTCGGTGATTGTCGATAAACTGGATCGGGCGGCAGAGTTACTGGATGACTATCGTAATTTGGTCGGGGAAAATGCGACTTGGTATTTTGAATCAGCGAAACTGATCTACGCCGAGTCACTCCAAGGCGATCGAAGAAAATTACCGATCGACCAGGAACGGTTCACCGCAGCCATTCGTTATTTAAAGTCTGCCAATCAACAACGCCCCAATTGGGATGAACTGCATTGTCTCTGGGGCGATGTGTTGAACCGTCATGGAGACGTTAAGGAATCGTTAGACGAGTACATTGCAGCTTTAACCGCAGGATCAAGGCAGTCCATCGTCGCCACAAAGGCTGTGGATCTTCTCATGAATTATTTCATGCTATATGAAGATGCAGACAATTTGCTGAGAAGACTGAAATCCGGCGGATTTCCATTCAACAATCAACTACTGCACGAAGAAATCAATGTGGCAGTAATTTTGGGACGAAACAAGCAAGCTCTGGATTTGCTGCAGGGATTACCCGAGGAAACTCTCCCCACTTCCGGCGGACCGCAGTACTTGAATCCGGCTTGGCGTGGTGAAAAGTATCTCACACTCCGCGAATACGAAAAGGCTGAAGCGGAATATCAACGATCAATCGCTCAAAACCCCGCTGAGCCGAGGGTATTACCTTCTCTCGTGGCGGCGCTCGTTGGTCAAGGTAAATCGGAGAGGGCGGAGGAGGTCTTAGAGGAAGCCCAGAAATCGATGAATTTGGAAAAGCATCCGACAATCATGGGATTTTGCTACGAATATCTTGGTAAATCGAATCTTGCCGAAGCGTCGTATCGCAGTGCAGCCAACAGCCTGCCACCCGATTTCAACAAGAAATTTGACCTTGTGGCATATCTACGACGAAGATATCAGTTGGACGACGCCGAGACGATGCTTCGCACGATTGAAGTTGAATTGAAATCAGAAACCGATGATGCGGTGGTGTTGAAAAATCGCATCAGGGTCCTCTTGTCGCTTGCTGACATTCTTTATACTGCTCGACAACGTCTCCCTGAGAGTCTCGATCTCACCAATCAATCCCTGGCGCTGATCGACGCGTCAGGCTCCCGATCCAATTTCGATCGAGAAACCCCGTTGCGATTAAAAACGCGCATCTTGGAAGAATTAGGTAATCGCAATGAAAATGAGGAAGCGATTTCGATTCTTGAAAAGCTAGACTTCAAACCCCCGATCACCGAGACCAAACTCAACGATCGAAAACTTCTTTCTAAATTATACTATCGATTGGGAGACTCAACTCGTGGCCGCAATGTCTTGATTGAGGCCATCACCAAAATCAGGTCAGAGACTCGGTTTGATATGGTTCACGCGGATCTGTTAAGGGAAATTGTGCTGCAGAGTCTCAAAATCAAAGAAGATTCGACGGCCAAGGATTATTTAACAAAACTTAAGCAATTGGCACCCGAAGCCTTGAACACCAAAGACACAGAGGTCCGCGTTTTGGAGGCAAACAACAATTTAAATGAAATAAGGCAAATTTTAACGGAAGTTATCAAAAAAAATCCAGACGAGAAGAGAATATACTCATGGGCTGCAGGTCTTTACGAATTGGTTGCTGATCGTCGCATCAACGACGAAAAAACTCGTGCGACAGCAGTCGAATTTTACAACGAAGCCGAGCGTCTCTACATTCATTATGCTGAGTTGGTTCCGGAGGCTTTTTACCTACTGAGCGCATTCCAACTCAAGATCGATCATGTCGACCAGGGTTTAGAACTGCTATCAGCGCACTTGGAGGAACTTCAAATTCAACATTTAAACTTGGTAACGCGGAATTTGATGAATAATCCCCGGCCTGAAGCGAAGCAGAAAGCGAGCCGCCTGAGCGAGATTTTCGCAGCACGCTTACCAACGTTCAAACCGCAGGATCAAAAAGGCTTGGAATCGTTAATGGCAGATTTCCTGGCATGGAGCGGAAGTCAAGCGAATGCCGATGCGATTCATTTGAAGCTGGTTAGTGATTACGGTAGTGATTACGTCATCTTGAACAATTACGCTTTTTTCTTAGCACTCTCGGACGGCAATTTGAGCACTGCACAGAGCCTGATTGATAAAGCAATTTCATTAGCGGGTCCGTTAGCCGACCTGCTGGATACTCGAGGGTATGTCATGCTTGCGGCAGGCCGCTCAAAAAACGCTGTAGCGGATTTCCAAGCGGCAGTGAAAACTCGAGAGAGTGCAGAGCGATATTTTCATTTGGCGGTCGCACTTTCGAAATCCGATCCGAGTAAACCGAAACTCGCCCTCACCGCTTACGAAAGAGCACTCGAACTTGGGCTGAACGAACGAATGCCTACCCATCCACGAGAGCAAACCCAACTGAAGCAACTTTTAGCATTTCTGAAAGATGCCCGCATCACATCGAAATAAATGTCGCTGAACAGTGTTCGCCGACTACGGAATCTGGTTTTTGAATCGGGATCATCATTAATGTACGAACGACAAATCAACGTCAAACGACTAACTCGCTATGGATTGGTGTTTATTGTCTCACTGCTCTTTGTTTATTGTCTGAATCAAGTACAAAAGTTAAGGAATGCCTCGGCTTATCTAAAACAAGCGAAGCGGGCCATCGCGGAAAATCGCCCTTTGGTTGCATTCGACTATCTTGAGCGATATGTGAAGATGGTGCCCGATGATCTCGAAGGATTGACGCTTTTTGGGAATCAATTCTTCGAATTGAATGATAAAGAGGGCGCGTACATCACGCTTCAAAAGGCGGCGACAAAGGCGCCAAACCAAAGAGATTTGCAACTGAGACTTCTGGATTTGGCAATTACACTGGGTCGGTATCGCGATGCAATTCATCTGTTAGAGTTCCGATTACTTAAAGAGACGCCAGATGATGTGGATTTGTTGGAAAAGTTGGCAGATTTATTCGAGGTAGAACAGCGTGATGAAGACGCGGAACTGAAGTACGAAGAGATCATCTCGAGTTATCCTGATCGACTGAGTGCCTATGCGAAAATCGCCATTTTAAGGCATGAAAAGCTTAAACGAACTGAAGATGCCATCACCACAATTGATCAAATGGTTTTGCGAAATCCGAATGATCCAATCGCTCATAACAATCGTGTCGCCTTTCTAATGTCGGTTTGGACTCAACGGAAATCCAACCTCAATGCGAAGGGGGTTGCGACAGATGCTCGGCTGGAAACCTTGCTGCAAACGTGTTATGAGAGCACGAAAAATGCGTTGAATCTTGCTCCTGACGATCCACAATCTCTGTTTTATGCGATGCAGGTTGCCTATCATTGCGGTCGAACCGACGAAGCAGCGGAATTGGCTGCACATGGAATCGACGTCGCCCCACTGGATTCCCGATTTTACATAGGCTTGTCCGGATTAAAATCTGAAGCGAACGACACGAAAGGGGCGGTTGAGGTTTTGCGGCAAGGGGTCGCGCGCTTGAGTAAGGATCTGGAGCTGAAATGGCTTTTTGGCGATGCACTCGCAGACTCGAATGGGACTACGGAAGCATCTCAGATCGTCCAGCAGTTGACAGAGGCCAAGTACCCCAAGCATTTCATCGATTTTTTGCAGGGACGAATTTTACTGGGTCAGGGAGATTGGTTGGCTTCGATCCCCTACTTTGAATCTGCACGCGTTGGATTAGTCAGCAACGCTGACCTCAGCAAGAGGTGTGATTTGTGGCAGGCTGTCGCTTACCGCGAGTTGCGGTTTTATGAACAGCAATTGAACTGCGTGCGACGAGCCCTCATCATTGATGCGGATTGGATTCCGGCTCGATTGCTGTTAGCTGATGGCCTGATGACGATTGGGAGTCATATTGAGGCGAGCGAATGTTATAACTCGTTGATTCAACGGAACAAAGCAAACAAAGAAGCGCTTTTGGGAATGGCAAAATGCTATTTGATGTTTCAACTGAAAAAGGGTGACAACAAGCGGAACTGGTATGATTTCGACCAATTTATGGACAAGCTTCAGGAGTTGAAGGTGGCGCCTGCACAGGTTGCCATGTTGCGAATCGAAAAATCATTGACGCTGGATCGGCGAGATGAGGCCGAGCAAATCATTGAGTCGGCACGAAAAGAGAACCCTGACGAGGTGGATTTGTGGACCACACAGATTTTCCTGGCATTACTCGACGAGGATTATGACCAAGTCACCGAGTTGCTAGATGAGGCCGAAACACATTTTGGTGATATTCCTCAGATTCGTCTGCAACGATGTCGTTATTACAGTGCCAAGTACGAAGCCGAAGCCGCTGAGGACTTGGTGAGATTATCTGTACCGAATGAGTCTTGGACAGAACAGCAGCGTATTCAATTCAGTGCGGGGATAGCGTCATTGTTTTTATTGACCAAGGATTATGACAATGCTCTGATATTTGGAAAAGACGCGGTTGCCCTTGATTCCAAAAATCTCGGACTCCGACTCTTATTACTCGAGATTGTACTTCGTGCTAAGCGAATTGAGGCGATGCCGGAAGTTTTGGAGGGAGTGAAGAGCATTACGGGAGAGGGCGCTGTCTGGAATTATGCCCAAGCGATCTTCATGGTGTTACGTCACGAAGAACTCGATCAAAGCAAGGTGAAAAATGAAGACCAGAATTTTCTGGACGATGCATTGGCTTATTTGAAGAAGGCTCAAATTATTTCGCCAACGTGGGATCGGGTTTCTCTGCTGACAGCGGAAATTCAAGAAATTAAAAAGTCTTACACGACGGCAATCGAATATTATGTGCAAGCCATCAAATTAGGTGAGCGTCGAACAGTCGTTGTGAGCCATGTGTTATTTCTCATGTTTGAAGAACGTCGTTTTGAAGAGGCGGAGAGGCTCATTAACTTCCTGCGCGCGAATCAGTCTTCGTACGCTGACGAAATGGCACGCGCTGAGGTCGATGTTTCGCTTCAATTGGGTCGCAAAGAGAATGCGCTGCGTATCGCGGAAAAATTAGTTCGTAATTCGGAGCAGGCGAAAGATCCGTATTGGTTTGGTCGTGTTTTCCTGGCTTTAGAGAAACCCGAGGAGGCGGTGCGGCAGTTCCGACGCGCCATTGAAATTAATCCTAAACTCCCGCTTCCCTGGGTTGGGCTAGTTCGAGCTTACACCATTGCGGGTGCGATCGCCCAAGCGGAAATCGCATTAGAGGAATCGAAAGCCGCGATTGCCCCAGAAGAGGTGTTCCTGGCGGCGGGGAGGGGTTATGAGATTTTGGGGAAGATCGATCTTGCTCGTAAAAATTATCAATCAGGGGTTGATGAATCGCCTGCTGACCTGGGCAGGGTTCGCGAATTGGCAGATTTTCTCATTCGCTCGTCGATCACCAACGAGGCTGAAGTGATTTTGCGAGGCATGTTGCAATCGGCCAGGGGAGATGACAAAGAATCACTCGGACACCAGGCTTGGGCTCAGCGGAAGTTGGCTGGGATCCTGATGATGGAGGGGGGATCTGCAAAGTTAAATGAGTCGCTGACGATTATCGATCGCAATCTGACCTCATCGAATCAGGGGACTGTTGAGGATTTGCGACTGAAGGCATCAATTCTGGCCAGCGGACCAAACGAAGCGGACCATCGGGCAGCGGTTGTGATTTTGGAAAAACTTCTGACGTCGAATCCAACGGGGGTTACTGCCGCAGAAGACCGCTTTCTTTTGGCTCGTCTTTACCTTCAGCTCAATGATCGTTCCAAGGCCAGGAACGAGCTTCGGAATTTGATGGCCTTCGATCTCAATAACCCCATGTACTTGACGGCTTATGCGCAGCTCAGTCTGCAGGCAGGTGAAAGTACTGAAGCGGACTTGTATTTATTTCAATTAAAGCGGTTAGCTCCCAATGAACTGACAACGGTTGATATTGAAGTTCAGATCGCTTACGACCGTGGTCAGTACGAAAAAATTGCGAAAATTTTGAAGAACATTGGCGATGTGGGTCTTAAATCCGAACAAAAAGCGGTTGATGCAGAAATCACCAGCCGGCTATGGGCAGCCAAGCGACTGGAAGAATTTGCGAGGCTTCTCAGCATCCCGAAGGAATCCGAAACGGCGGCCCAAGAGGAGAACCGCAATCAAGCGAGAGCCTTAATGATTGCGTCTTCTGAGTACTGTTACGAGAAGTTTGTGGCAGAACGGCCGGAAGAGATGTTGATTTACGCGCAGTTCTTGTCGCAAACACCACGCGTGGATCGAGCATTGGATTTGTTGCAGGAATACGGCCCCACATCGAGTCCAATGCTGGTGGCGAACATGGCAATTACGATGATGAAAAATCCACGGGCGAGCAGTCAGCAGTTACAGCGATTACAGCAGCTGTTCGAAGCGTACATGCAAAATCATGAAAAGATTTTAATTTTGGAATTGACTGCAACGGAGCTTCGGAGCTGGAGTGGTGATTATCCCGGAGCGATTGCGGCGTATCGGAAACTGTTGGAAAAGAACGGCCGAAGTATGGCCATCTTAAACAACCTTTCGGTGCTCCTCGCCCAAGTGGGGGGAGACACGGAAGAGGCGTTGCGGTTGATCGAGCAGGCAATTGAGTTCGCGACGGCGATTCCAGAGTTACTCGATTCACGTGGATTAATTCATCTCGCTGCGAAAAGGCCCGAAAAAGCGCTGGCTGATTTTCAGCTTTCACTGAACCGCTTGGAATCTCCTGTCACACGATTTCACCTTGCGGTGGCATTAGCGGAACTGAAGCAATTCGGTGAAGCAACAAAATCGCTGTCGATTGCGGATGCGGGGTCCTTTACTGAGCAGGATCTGCATCCCTTAGAGCGTAATATGCTGAAATCGTTGCGAGTTCAACTCAAGGAGTACTCGTCGACCGCAAAAAACCCATAGTTGACATGAAACCGCCGTTCCTTGTTCGGCGAAATAGGCGATGGCCCAGCGTTGACGGACTTTGATGTGCGTGCCTCGACCGCGTTGGCTGCATCGTTTTCGCAGAAGACTGTGTAGATTCATGCGGATCCAACCGTCCAGATCACGGTAGATGCCACGGTAGTTATCGTGCTGGAAGTATTGAAACCAGCCGATGAGCCCTCGAGTTAACACCCACAAGAATGTACTTCAGCGAGTTCCCGTGCGAACGACCCGTTTTCGAACGAATCGCCATCTTCAATTTCCGAATGCTTTTCTTGCGAGGCCATTGTTTGTGATCCCGAAATTCGAATCTCAGAAACGCGAAACTTTCCGTGCGGGAGTCGACGATTCGTGTCTTCGTGGGGTGATGCGTCGGACTATTGTGCGAAACCCAGTTTCCCATGAGTTCCAGAGCCGTTTCGGCGTCGACCGCCGTGCGACACAGGATCACGAAATCGTCGGTGTCGCGAACCATCGCAAACCCAGATTGAGCCACAAGGTAGTCCAAGGGGTCCAGATAGATGTTGCTCAGTAGAGGACTTAAGACGGCCCCTTGCGGTGCCTCCGATGTGGGAGTCCACAAAGAACTTCGTTCTTGAATCCCCGCCTCAAGGAATTCTCGGATCAGAGAGAGCAGAGTGCCATCGCTGATCTTTGTTTTCAGGCGAGTAACGAGTTCGTCGTGTGGGATCGAATCGAGACAGCCCATGAGGTCGACGTCGACCACATGGACCTCGCCGACCTTCAAGAGTCGATCCACTTCCCGTAACGCGGCTTGACATCCCCGTCCCGGACGGAACCCGTAATTGTGTTCCGCAAAGTCTCGCTCAAAAATCGGTTCGATCACGTTCACGATCGCGGCCTGACCAATTCGATCACGAACCGTAGGAATCCCCAATGGACGTATTGCAGTTGTTCCTGCCTTGGGAATGTGTGCAGCTTTAGCCAGTTAAGCCATCAGCAATATCGCTGGTTTGTTTTCCATACGCTTGGTCATCACGCCTTCCATCTTCCTGGTTCCCTTCGCTCCCCTGGAGTTATCCGACTTCACGACTACTCGGGAACCTCTGACTCCTGCCAGGGTCAGTCGTCCCCGACAGGTCTCATTGCTTCATGTACTGAGTTTTCTGATCGTTCCGACTCCAACCACCCCCCGCTGGCCGGAACTGCAGGAGTTTGTGTTTTCAGTTCCGGTTTAACCACCGACAGTGGATTCCCCACTTCCATCACGTTCGACGTGACCAATTTGACACTTCGGTTTCGCCAGACAGTTGCAGGCTCACCATAGCGACAGGCCGAATCGAGTTCACTTGCGTTTCGGACCGACCTTTTGCCTTCCGATGCTCTCCACCCCGTCTCGCGACGACGCAGTTTTGGTCGGCTACAGGATCAAACTCAAACTTCCTGACAGGGACTTGCACCCTGCCGATTCAGTACACTTACAATCGCAGGGCTCACGAGCGTCAGTTCTACCGGAAAGTTGCTGCGGTACGATAATCCTTCGAATCGCGACGTGATTTCTCGGCAAACGTCATCAGCAGCGCGGGAGAAATGGGGACGCAATTTTTTCAATTCGCAGCTCATGCAATTCCTATTGCGCTGCTCGTCAACCGACGTTTTGGTGCTGGATCGGGGATTGTTTTCCCGCGACATTCGAAGAGGTCGGCTGAACACCGACCCGCCTGCGCCGCTGGCTTCGGGTCAAACGATCCTGATCTCGACCAGTTCGTTGGGCTGCACCGTTTCACCGCGTCTCAGAGAGAAGCAAGTCAACCGGTACCGATGAAACCCCCGAGGTATCATCGCTCGTTGGATGATTGCCGAGTGCCCGGTGCCACGGCTTTAGAGCCCCCCCAGAAGCAGTGATCTTTCTCGATTGCGCTCTGGCCCCTTCGAAACACCCAGCAGGGAAAACATCACGATCGGCGGCAGGGAAATTGTCGCTTCCAAACATTCTTAACTATTATTTTTTTGAAAAATTTTAAAAAATATTTTAAATTTTTTTATGAAACTTATTTTTGAAAACTTTCTTGCTGCTCGTCGTGCTACTCGTCGGAAATTGCAGATTCTTCTCGACCGCAGGGGTTGTCACGCAAGTCGGCAGGAGCATCGCCACTTGCGGCTGGCTGAATGTTCATGGCAGCGGCAGTAGAGCCCATGGCGGTTCGTTCTCGCCAAATCGCTGGCGTTAACGCGGGAGTTTTTTTTCGTAAACGGTTGAGGATTGAAGATCGCGCCAATCCGAAGATCCCCTCTTGACCCTTTTTACCGATTCACCCTAGGATACGCAGAAATTTGGCCTTCGAAGGGGAAATGGCCGTCATGACACAGGCGGTAGGTCGGAATTACTGGTTAGCGTTGACGCTTTTCGTGGCATTCGGATTGCGGCTGGGATTGGCGTTGGCTGTTCAGCAAGAAGTTGCGAAAACCCCGGGGCGATTGTGCCTGATCGCCGGTGATGCCGAGGGATATTGGGAGTTGGCAACGCATCTGTCCCGTGGTGAAGCCTATTCGATTTATGATCCACCACGCCGATTATTGCGAATGCCCGGATTCCCGCTGCTCCTCGCGATTTCCCGAGGGGTAGTCGGTGACAGCTCGCTCGGTGTACGGATTGTGCTGGCGTTGGTCGGCACCCTCGCGGTCTGGTTAACCTATCGGTTGGGAGTGGAACTTTCATGCCAAACTGCGGGACTCTTGGCGGCACTCTACACGGCGCTTTCACCTTCCATGAACCTATTCAGCGTGCTCTTTCTGAGCGAGACCGCGTTTGCGGCGGGGATGCTGGCGAGTCTGGTTGCGGTGGCAAGATTGATTCGTCAAGGATCAGAGCATCCATTGAAACTGTCGAGCGCCATTCGCCTTTCCACTGTGAGCGGACTGTTGGTCGGACTAGCCACCTATCTGCGTCCGACCTGGCTTCTGATGGGGCCCGGGTTGGCGATGCTGGTCACCGTGACCTTGCGACAAGACCGATCCCGGAAAATGGTCACTGCGGGGCTGATTTGTCTGACGCTCATGATCACACTGACTCCCTGGACCATTCGCAATGCGATGGTGACCGGCCATTTGATACCAACCACTCTGTGGGTGGGCCCCAGCCTTTATGACGGTCTGCACCCTGGCGCGACGGGGGATAGTGACATGACCTTTTTTGAACAGGATGCTCTGTTGCAAACGATGTCCGAGTACGAGATGGACCATGAGTATCGACAGCGGGCATGGTCTTTCGCCACCGAGAATCCTCGCCAGGTGGCCTGGTTGGCTTGGGTCAAACAGACGCGTTTCTGGAGTCCCGTTCCGAATACGGCGCAGTTCCAGCAACCATGGATTCCGGTCATCGCCTGGCTCGCGTTTACACCGCTGATCCTTTTGGCGCTCGTTGGAGCCTGGTACACGCGACAGGACCTGGCCTTGTTGTTTTTGACCGCCGCCCCCCTCTTGTATTTTGCGACATTGCATTTGTTATTTGTCGGTTCACTCCGTTATCGATTACCTGCCGAGTACCCTCTCGCGGTTCTGGCTGCAGTCGGTTTAACACGACTTTTTCCTACGAATTTTCCTACGAAGCAGTCTGATTTCGTGGCGACAATGTAAGAGTCACTGGCGACAATGTAAAGAGATTTTGTTGTGGTTCCCATTCTGCGATGGATGTTTGTTCTGGTGCTGCTCTTGGCAGTGGCAGGGGGGGGCACAGCTTATTGGTTCTACAGTCGCAGTGACGAGGGGTTGCGGCAAATGGTGCTGCGGCAACTCGAACTGACCGCTCCCGGCTTGAAATTCCAATTGGTTCGCGCTCAATGGGATTTGATCGGACGCGTTCAGTTGTATGGACTGACCATTCGTCTTCCCGATGACGATGACGAACGGCCGTCGATGGAAATCCCCCGGATTGAAGCAACACTCGAATCACGAACACTGACCGATTTTGAAAACATCGTGATTCAGAAGTTGCGAGTAGTCAATCCCAAGCTCCGCGCGATTCGGAGTGCGGACGGTGCCTGGAACCTCGGTGAGATAACCTTCGCCTCTGCGGCCTCGGGGCCACTCCCCGAAATCGAAATTGAACACGGAGTCCTCCAGGTCGAAGTTCAATTACCGCATCGCCCGACTCGACGACTGAAATTTCAAAATTTGAATGCTTCGGTCGCTCCCACCGCTTCGCGGAGGCTGGCGATTCAGTTGGCAACACTGCTTGAGCCTGCGGGGCCGTTGACGCTGGATATCAACGTGAATCTGGATGGGCCCAAGTGGGAATGTGTCTCACACGAACCTTGGCGCGTTCCGATTGACTCCAAGCTGATTCAATTGTTAAGTGACCTTTCGCCAGAAATTGCCTTGCAAGTCGACAAAGGAGCTGAATGGATTGAAAAGGCAAAGCTCATGCAGAAACGGGCGGTGGAAGGAACGCAACCGGCGATCGGGGACCCTGCCTCGATCATCCCCAAAACAGCCATCCCCGCAACTGCCAATGTGACCGACTTTGGTTTGCGTTGCCTCTGCAATCTCACCTGTCAGATCAGCCAGAATGGACCGAACGAGCCGCTCGAATTCCGGGCCTTGGCGGCGGTCAGTGAGGGCCACATTACCAACGATCTTTTGCCAATTCCCATGCATGATTTGCGGGGCAATATTCTGATCGATAATCGGCAGATTATCGTCAGTAACGTGCAGGCTTCGAACGGCCCCACGCAATTGCTCTTTGACGGTGATATTGTCCCCAGTAAACCGATCCAGGGGGTCATGAAGTTGCGTGGAATCGAGTTGAATGACGAGCTCAAAGCTCGATTACCAGAATCGCTGCGGAAGATTGTGATCCCGCTCGGATTGACAGGGCATTGTGAAGCCGATGTGACGGTGACACACGATCAGGGGACTTGGCAACCGGAAATCGACTTGCGTCTGGTGAGTGGTACTGTCACCGACAAACGATTTCCGGTCACGGTACGCAACGTTGCAGGAGAATTGCATCTGCGTAAGAACATCGTGACGTTCACAGCCCAGGGAAAATATGCGAATCAGCCCGTGACGGTGGACGGCACCGTGATCAATCCGGGACCAGCACACCAGGCCGAGATCGTGCTGAAGGGGCGAAATTTACCGTTGGATGATGAATCGGTAGCCGCCTGTCCGCTGGCGGTTCAGCGAACCATCAAGGCGTTGAATTTGACTGGCCGGCATGACCTTTGGCTGCGGCTGTCAAAGCCTGCGGGGGTTGGTCAGAAATACAAACCCGAACTGGTCGAAAAGCTCTCTGATGGCCGCCTGACATTTTCGGGATTTCCTTACGAAATCCAGCAGCTTCAGGGCTTTCTCAAATGGAGTGGTAACGATGTCGAGTTCACCAAACTGACAGGAACCCACAATGGAACCACCATTGCCGGACAAGGGATTTTTCGACGAAGCCCTGGTGCGGATTTACTCGAACTGGCGGTGGATGCCAATGATGGTGCTTTTGATCGATCGTTGAAAGATGCGCTTCCGGCCAAGTTACGCCAGATTTGGAATGACTTTCAGCCAAATGGACTGTTTGACATCAAAACGCGAATCACGTGGATTCCGGGTCAGCCCTGCGATATCGAAATCCCCAGCATCACGGTGCGTGGCGGAGAAGTGGTGATGCGCAGTTTTCCCTGGCCGCTCCAAAACCTGCGAGGTGAATTCGCCTTCAGCACTAAAACCGGCCAATTGGAAATGAAGGAACTGTATGCGGAACATGACGAGACTCAACTAAGCGGCAGTGGATTCGGCTCTTTTCCCAGCGCTGAGCCTTGGCGATTGAAATTCGATTTGCTGAATGTCGATCACGTGCTCCCCAATCTGGCATTTCGGAATACGCTTCCTTCGGGAATCCAGCGGGTCTATGACCATCTACAGCCCAAAGGAGATTTTTCGTTTTCGGGTCCGATTGAATTTTCGGGCCCGTCGCATGGCGATGAGTCGATGGAAGTTGCCTGGAATCTGAAAACCGTTTTGTCACACTGTGCACTGAACGCCGGGACACCGGTCAAAGACATGAATGGTTTTGTCCAGCTGGTCGGGACCTGGAACGGGACCCAAGCCAACTTGGATGGGGAACTCAATCTCGATTCGATTTCGCTCTTTCAGCAGCGTTCAGGACTGTCGTATCAGATCACTGGTATTCGCGGCCCATTTTCCTTTCACCAGAACAAGTTCCTCGCCGGAACCAGCAGTGCGATCCCTCCACGAAAGGGGCTTCCGCTTGCGGAAAAGCGAATCAGCGGCAAAGCGGTTGGAGGGACGGTCTACCTCGATGCGGTGGTGGATATCGAATCGGATGCCGATTATCGAGTTTTTGTCGAGCTTGAAAAGGGGTTACTGGAACGCTATGCCCAACAGTACCTTCACGGGCAGTCGAATCTGGCGGGGGTCATGAATGGATGGTTAAATCTGCGCGGAAAAGGGGACCGTGCTGATCGAATGGGGGGAGAAGGCAAATTACGGATCGCCCCGGCATCGCTTTACGAGCTGCCTCTCTTTGTACAGATGTTCAACTTGCCGCAATTGCGCGTCCCCGACAAAACCGCTTTCGAGCAGGCAGATCTGGATTTCTCGGTCGTCGAGAGTCGTTTCGATTTTCGATCGATTGAACTCTTGGGGGATGCGATGAGTCTGCGCGGTCGCGGCCATGTTCGATTTGATGGTGAGCTCGAGCTCGAATTTGGTTCTCGACCAGGGCGTGGCCGTCGCCGTATGCTGCAAAATCTGTTCATGCAGGCGGAATGGATTGCGGTCCGGGTGACGGGAAATGTTGGAAATCCTCACGTCGCCTATATCCCCCTTCCGGATCTTGATGATGCGATGCGGCAGTTTTTCAACCCACGACCGATGGGATCTGGGCAGATGAGGGCTTTTCCCCGGACCGGTCAGTCGCCGACAACACCATCCCGTTAAATCGTGCTTTTAACGATCCTCCTGCAGGGGGCAAACGGCTGCGGGAAATGCCGACAACACCATCTCGTTAAATCGTGCTTTTAACCACTGCGGTTGATCAGAGACGGAGACCAATACAAATCCCCTCTGCAGGTCTGATCATCAGACTTGGAGAGGGGATCAAAGTTGAGATCAGGAAAGGAGGGGGTTCGTTAACAGAGAAACCCGTAGATCCGCCAAAAACCTCAAGGATCGTCGAATCGGTCTCAATTCCCGTTCGATGCAGTTCGAGGTGCTGAGGCAACGGGGAGATGTCCGTATCGAGTTTCCTGTCCACGAACCAGATAGAACTTGACCTGATTTTGTCCATCCGCACCCGGTGACTGAGCCGCGATCTGATTCATGATCCAAACGATATTATCGCCGCTCATAGTTTCCCATTTATCGAGACCGACCAGAATGTCACCCTTTTGGATCCCGTTGACGGCGGCTGGACTTTCCGCCTTCACTTCAAGCACTCGCATGCCACCGCGGTATTTTGTCTTCGAGAGTTGGCTACGGACTTCCGTGACGGGTAAGAGAGTCAACCGTAAGCCGAGCTGTGACCAGAATCGATCCGACTCATCGTTATTAGCCCGAGCGGTCACCTGCATCTCGCTCACAACATTGGATCGACCACCAGGGAAGCTGGTCAGAGCCAGCAGAGTTTTCTCGAACTTATCATTTCGCTTGACGGTGATCTCGATTTTCTCGCCGGGTGCCCGATGTAGCAGAGCTCGTTCTAAATCAACCCCATCCACCACCTCAATGTTTCCGGCCCGCGTGATCACATCACCTGTGCGGAGTCCGGCAAGGGCGGCGGGGCTTTCCGGTTGAGCTCCATCGACCATCAACATGCGTGTTGCGCCGGATTTAATATCTTTCGAAATCACCCCGTGAAAGGTATTATCCAGATGTTCGACACTCATCATTTTCGCAATGATTTTTCGTGCGTCATCGATGGGGATAGCGAAACCAATCTTCTGAGCGTTGGCGCGAATCGCGACATTGATCCCGATGACTTCCCCTTCCATGTTGATCAGCGGTCCACCACTATTTCCCGGATTGATCGCTGCATCGGTCTGGATCAGGTTTTTATACGAAACCGTTTCATTGGCTTCGACATCACGACCGAGAGCACTGATGTAACCCAGTGTCACCGTTCCATCATATCCGAAGGCATTCCCGATGGCGATCACCTTTTCACAGTACATCAGGTCGGAAGAGGTTCCCGAGGGCATCACCTTGAAGGGTTTTGCCGCATCGACCTTGATAATTGCCAGATCGTGTTCGCGGTCATAACGAATCTTGCGGGCGATGTAGCTGGAGCGGACGCGATTCTCGTCTTCAAATTCGACGCGAATCGTATCAACATCGGCAATCACGTGGTAATTGGTGACCATGTATCCCCGTTCGTCGAAGACGATACCGGTCCCCATGCCGTTGATCTTTCGCGCCTTATCAGACGTGAAGACACTGTTCGAGGGGTTCGCCGCCTTTTCGGTGTGGATATTGCCGACCGACGGGAGAGCCCGTTTGGCCGCCAGCACTTCGGGTGTGACTCGTTCGGATGCCGAAAGCACCGTGGTGCTCGCGAGCAGGAACAAGGCACTCCACAGAGGGTATGAGCAACAGCGTTGTATCATGGAAGATCTACTCGTGGGCGCTGAGATCGGACAATAGTTGTAGTTCAATGTGCCTGCCACAATCCTTCGCTGCATCGGAGAACGATCCTTGATCTCCTTAGTTTCAGCATCGACGGGCTTCAGGGAATTGCTTGAAACAGGACTCAGGCAACATGAACAGATTGCCCAATCGAACCAACTAGAAAACAGGGAAACTCTGCCAGCTTCGGCGTGTCAAGTTTCCCCTTCTGCGGATCTCTCACCGAGTTCGCTCAAGAATCCACAGGTGGCTGCAACAAAGTCACCTCGATTGTCATCAGGTCCGGCAAATCCCGCCGAACTTTGACGTTTCTACGCGATCAATTTAAGAAACACCGACTCACAACATCATGAAATCCCATCGTCAACCGAACGGCAAATTTTGCCGTCAACAAGACCCGATCCCTTCGCAACCCGACTTCGACACGAACTCCTCTTGTGAGTCTGGAATGCTGTCACCTACGATAGCGTTGCTGACAAGATCGATTTTTGCCAGAGATGGCCATGCGACGCTGTTTCAATACGGACCTCGGCTCCATTGAGGGGCTGGGGCTAAACCTCACAGAGGCCACGAACATGCAACCAGAGAAAATCAACCATTTACGAAAGAGATTCTCGTTGGGACCGGTGGCCACGGTCGGTGCTCGAATGGCGATTGCCTTGGCCTTAGTTTTGGTTTGCCAGCAGGTTTCGATGCCGTTGGCGTCAGGGCAAGGGGCTCCCCCGACATCGCGTTCAGGCAATCCAGCGGCCATCAAGCCCAAAGCGGCAGCATCCCGGAAACCGACTACGAAAACCACGATTATCGAGTTTGAGCTACTGCAAGAGGCGGGAGGTGGAGCGCTTTCTGCCCAAAACTGGCTGAAGGTACTGGAACCACTCGATGTCTCATTGCGTGTTCATCGCCCCGTTGCCGATGACAAGCCGGGGTTGAAAGAACGAGAAGCTGGGAACACACGCTATGTCACCGTCATTGGTCTGCTGGATCGATCTGGCAATATCGAGTTACCCGATCGGACATTTACCTTAAATGATTCGGTGAAGCTCAAAGAGTGGATTGAAGAATTGCGAACGTACGGCGTCAAAGGGACTCCCAAAGGGCAGCCGCTATGGGGGATGACCGATGATCAGTTCGCAGTTCTCTACGATGGACTGATGAAGCCGATCGATTTTGAGACGGACGAAATGCCGCTGAAACAAGCCCTTGATAAAATACCCCTTCCGGCGGATTTTCCGCTGAAGTGGAGTGCGGATGCCGGGGATGTGCTGGCCAAACGAGGTGAACGAGGGCAAGTCCGGCAAGAGCTCAAAGGATTCAGCGCGGGGCTGGTGCTCGCACTTTCACTGAGCGACAATGGCTTGGGATTTCGCCCCAGCCGGACCCCGGCGGGAAATATCGAGTTACTGATTGAACCCCGGAATTCGAAGCTCGAACAATGGCCGATTGGCTGGTCAGTCCAGCGAGCCACTTTCAAGGCGGCACCGAAACTCTATGCGATGGCCCCGATCGAATTAACGGATGTCGAGCTTTCCGATGTCCTGGTTGCGATTTCAAAACTGGCGGAAACGCCAATCCTCATCGATCATGCCGAGTTAGACGCCAAACAAATTGATCTGGAAAAAATCAAAGTTTCGTTCCCTCGTAAGATGACGACGTGGAGTCTGGCACTGCGGCAACTCGTGATTCCCAAACGACTAACCCGAGAACTTTGGCAGGACGAGGCAGGTCGCGTCTTCGTCTGGATCACGACCACGCGGGCCGGACGGTCAAAGGAGGAATCATGACCAGTCGACTCGGGTACGAAAATCTTGGTCTGGGAATCGGCTTGAGAACGATTCATTTTGATCATATTCTCAAACATCAACCGGCTGTGGACTGGTTCGAGGTCATCTCTGAGAACTTCATGGACTCGCAAGGCCGGCCCCGGTACGTGCTCGACCAGATTGCCGAACGCTATCCGATCGTGATGCATGGTGTTTCTTTGTCAATTGGTAGCACCGAACCGCTGGACTGGGAATACCTGCGAAAACTGAAACAGCTCGCCCTGGCTGTCAAGGCTCGATGGGTTTCGGATCACATTTGCTGGACTGGGATCGCCGGGATCAATACGCACGATCTGTTGCCACTCCCCTACAATGAAGGCTCACTGAGGCATGTGATTGACCGCGTCCGGATTGTTCAGGATTTCCTGGAACGCCCCTTGGTGCTTGAGAATCCCAGCAGCTACATCACTTTTGCTGCGTCGACCTTGAGTGAAGCCGAGTTTATCGCGCGACTTGCCGTGGAAGCGGACTGTGGCTTACTGCTCGATGTCAACAATGTGTACGTTTCGGCGCGAAATCATGGCTTTGACGCGGTGAACTATTTGCGACAAATTCCCTGCGAACGAGTGGTGCAAATGCATTTAGCAGGGCATACGAACTGTGGCACCCACCTGATTGACACGCATGATGGTCCGGTGATCGATCCGGTCTGGAAACTGTTTCGACTGGCTTACGAGTTGACCGAGGGGGTTTCGATCTTGCTCGAATGGGATGCTCAGATCCCCTCATTTCCAGTGGTTCACAACGAAATCCTGAAAGCCAGGGACATTCTGCAGCAACCCCCATTTACCTCAGCGACCGAGCCAAGCCTTGCGCGGATCCAGGGGACTTACGACACCGTACCGCATCCAGCATTAGTGGATTTTGCCGAGGTGGATGAATCGTCTTTTTAGGATACGAATGGATTTGAGCTCGATACGTTCGACGAGCAGGTTTGGATTCAACAACATACCCTGTGGGCGGTAGTGAAAATTCCATTTTCAATTTCTTGCAAAGTTCTCTATTCCTGTTCGCTTGATTCGTGGTTCAGAATCTTCGCATTTATTGAGAAGGGTGTGATTCACGACGCAACTGCCATGATCAATGAACATGGCTGAACGCTGCTATGAAAAGAGATCCAGGACCCCGAGTCGAGACCCAGCAGCCTGATCAGCCTGACCGTCATGGCCTTCAGGGTGTACGGATCTGTGACCGAAGTCGTCATGGTTGCTGCAGCGTAAAGTCTTGGATCTTCGCCCACTGAGTTTGTAGTTGAACCCATGTTCGCGGGGGGAAATAAAAAAAGTGTGACAGCACGATCATTGACCCTGCTGTCACACCCTAAACTTGATTCCATGCAATTATTCAGATCGTCGATCAGACGAATGATATTATTTAGGAATGATAACGGTGTCGATGATGTGAATCACACCATTTGAGCAAGTGACATCGGTTTTCGTCACTTTTGCGCCATCGATTTTGACCACGCCATTTTCTACCGTGATTTTGACAGACTTGCCATTCACAGTCTTGGCTTCGGTCAGCTTGACCACGTCAGCGGCAGTCACTTTGCCAGCAACCACATGGTAAGTCAGGATAGCGGCAAGCTTG
>JBIKZJ010000668.1:0-4539 GCA_044354755.1 Schlesneria sp.
CCCAAAAACGCTCAGATTCAGCCTTTGCTAAATTTAGCAAAGGCTTTTTTTGCCATAGCATCCCACGAAAACCGAGTTGAGAGAGGGGGGTTTCGGGATTCTTTAAGATATACGATCGTCTGATCAGTCGTTCGCTATTCACCCGATTTCAGGCTCGCCCCGCAACATCACTTTTGCGATGGTACTTCCGGCCAGTTTTGCGAAGATTCGGCCTGAAACTCATTGGCCTGAATATCTCCACGATTCAGACGTGAAAATAGCCGGAATCCAGAGTCTGGCCCGGCTGTTTTCTCACAGGTTCGCTTAGGTGGGACCGATCAGAAAAAAGGAGCCAGTTTCGGTCATATAGACGGTACCATTTTGACTTTGGCGGGGCTGGGCTCTGTGTCAGTGCGTGCGGGAGTTTGCTCGTCGCGTGGTTTATTGAAAGCGCGGAGTGATGGATTTGGTCGGTGATTTGGGGTGACGCAGTTCGTTGCATCGCCGAGGGAAGAGTCCCGATGTTTCGGGAATTCACGCTGCGGAGTTGGTCGTGAGGTGCGGGACCACCGCCGATTGGATGTCACGGTTAGCCGAGAGCCGCGACAGGATGTCGAGATTGTCCGAACAACTCCCGGGGAATTGGGGAGGTCGGCGGATCATGATCAGAGCCTGGGGCTGCTGGGAACGCGCAGACGAAAAAACCGGCCGCTGGAACCTCTTCGGAGTGCGGAGAAGTTCCAGGGTGGACTGGGTATCCGATACGGATCACGGCAGGCGGACTCGAAGGCGTGGAATGTCACTGCCGCCGGTGCAATGCAGAGAACGACGGTCACTCGCTGGGCGGGTCGAACGGTTTATCTTTCATTCGATAGCTCTCTCCTTTGATGACGAGTGCCTCCCCGTGATGCATCAGCCGATCGATCAAGGCCGTTGCCAAAGTGTTGTCGACATCGAACAGGGTGCCCCATTCCCGGAAGGGTCGATTCGTGGTCAACACGATCGATCCGGTTTCATAACGAGCGGCAATCACCTGGAACAACAGATCGGCCCCGCGCTTGTCGATGGGCAGATAACCCAGTTCATCGAGCAGGAGGAGGTCGGGACGGGTATAGGACTTCAGGGCCTTTCCCAACAGCCCATTGATTTGAGCCGTGGTCAGGTGATTAATCATATCCACGACACGCACGTGACGTACGCTGTGTCCCTTTTCACAGGCAACGTACCCCAATGCGGATAACAGATGCGACTTTCCAGTTCCCGTTGGGCCAATCAAGACGGCACAACCGTGTCGCGGGATGAAATCGCAGTCAAACAGCCGCACAATGGCAGTCTTGGAAATGCGTTTGGGGAACTGGAAGTTGTACTCGGCCAGTGTCTTTCGCAGGGGCAGCCGTGCTTCGCGCAGCCGCCGTTCGAGAGCCCGTTGATCGCGGGTCGTTCGCTCGACGCCGATCAGGATGGCCAGGACCTCGAGCATCGAACTCCCTTTGCGAGCCGCGTCGTCCAGGATTTCCTGATAGCGTTTGGCGATTTCAGGGAGCCTTAACTGGTCCAAGTCACGGTCGAGTTGTGAAGGAGACGTGTTATCAGGTTTCGTCATGGATGTCCTCTTGGGGCTCTTGGCAGAAGCGGTCGTAAAAGCCGGGATCGGCGGGGTCCAGTTCGATCTCTTCGATCAGTTCCCGTCGTTGAGGCGTGGGGAGAGTGGGCGAAGGAAGTTGCCGACGACGGCGCTCGGCCATCAGCAGGTTCTCGACGTAGGCGGCGTCGTAAGTCTTCAGTTCCACAGTCCGCGCAAGGGCTGCGAGCACTTCGGTTCTTCCATAGACCAGTGCCAGTTCCACGAGTCGCCGCAGATGGAGAGTCGTCTTCACTGGACGCTGGCGAAGCTGGAGGTGGAATTCGCGGGCGGCAGGTCCCCAGGCATTGAACTCCTGTGCCAACCCATCAGGTTGCGCGCGTTGACGGAGGGCAAGTGCCTCCAGGCGATGCGCGGGTTGAAGGATCAACTGATGCCGGTCGTAACAGCGGAAGTGGCGGGCCACCTCGTGGCCTTCGTAAAGCACACGCAACTCGTCACGATTGGCACGAATGGTGACCGCTTTTCGCGCGAACTGCGGCGGCATCGAGTAACGGTTGCCTTCGAATTCGATGCGGGCCATCGGACTGACGATTGCCGAGGCGATCTCGTCCGTGTCGAAGGGAATCTCAGGAAGCCGGCGCAGCAACGACCGTTCCTGCGAGAATCGGTCGATCGGTCGTTCCCGAGTGGTCTCATGCAATCGCACGTTGGCGATGTTGTCGCGCCAGTAAGTGGCTAATTCCAGATAGTCCTCGAAGCGTTGTAATTCCTCGGATCGGCCCGCCAGGGCGTTACGTTTGACGTAGCGCACTCCTGCTTCCGTGATCCCCTTCGATTCGGGATCGCGCACTTCGCAAGCGATCGGTTGCAGGCAGAAGTAGCCGCACAACGCCAGAAACTCGGGATGCAGACAGGCATGCCGTCCCGATCCATTGAGTACGGCCGTCTTCAAATTATCGAAGATCACCTGCCGCGGACTTCCCCCAAAAAAGGTGATGGCATTGGCCAGGCTGCGGTAGAACTCCCCCTTCCGCTGCGAGAGGGTAAATTCGATATAGATCATTCGGCTATAGCAGAGCACAGCCACAAACACCGAGACCTTGCGCGATGTCGAGCCGACCTGCACGCGGCCACATTCGCCCCAGTCGATCTGCATTGCTTGGGCGGGATCGTAATGAACCTCTTGATAGACCCGGCCTGGTGTCGGTCGAATGGTTCGCAAGTAGCGACGCAGGCTGATCGCGCTGCCGGCAAAGCCGTTGGGTCCTCGAGAGATCTCCTCGTGAATCCGCACGGCCGATAGTTGCGGATGCTTGACCAGCAGGGCCTGAATCTGGTCCACATACGGATCAACCAACCTGGTGCGTCGAGACGCTTTGCTGGCCGGCGGTTGCGACAGAGCCAAAGCCGCGACGACCGTGCGTCTCGAACACTGCAGCTTCTGAGCAATGGCACGGGCGGAGAGTTCTTCCATCTCGGACAGACGACGAATTTCGGCCCACAGTGCGACTTTCATGGTCCCTCCTGGCTTGGATTGTGAGAAGCAGGCAGGCCCGCCGCCTCCCTGAGAATGTCTCGCATCAACGACAGGCCGTGTCCCGGTGGCGTCTGACCGGGCGGCGTCTGACTCGGTCGCGTTGGACGCCGCTGATCGATGGCGGGTAGCGACAGCACTTGAGTCAACGGCGGCTGATAAGCAATGAGATCTCGCAACAACAGTTCCTCTCGCGCTGGCGCGATGGCGGTGTCGCTTAGTCGCAGTCGCGCGGCCAGTGTGATGTCACCGTAGTACGATAAGCCATGCTGGTCGGCTACGGCACACAGAAAGAAGTACAACAGGAGAGCATCGCGCGAGAGACGGTCGGCCTGTTCTCGCACGAAACGCCGGTCAACCCACGACCACCCGGTCTGGGGAGGATGTCGCACGCGATCGCGACTCAAAATGCGTTTTTGGATCATGGCGTATACTCCAGAAATAACAGGAATTCTTACAAGATCCCGGCAAGCGGATGATCAAGATGATCAAAAGGTACTCGTGCTCGAAGAGGTCGGTCGATAAGTGACGACCGGCGCGCCGCCCGGGGGGATCACAGTCGCGGGCGTGGTGGAGGACTCGGCCCAGAATTGCCACCAGACGCTTGAACGCGTCTCTGATGAGCGGCCCGATATTCGAAAGCCCGCTTCTGTTGTCCCGTGAAAGTCTGTCGGGATAACCACTTTCTCTCGCGATCCTCAACGTTCCGCACCGCCTGACGACAGGCCACACCGCAGTAGCAACCGGGGTTCCTCGGCGAACTCACCGGACTGTCAAAGCAACCCGGTCGACCGCATAAAATTCCCGAAAAAAACTTGGAGTTGCGTGACCACGCGCACACGCAACCCGTTGGGGATTTTCTGGTTGAGACACGGACTTGGCTCGGCTGCGGCGCGCCCTCTCCGCTTGGGCATGCTCGGCTTTCGCCGCCGCATCCTGGCGTCGCCTAGCCTGTCGGCGTGCGGCCTGCCATCGAGAAACTTCGCGTTGGCAAAAAGGGTCCTGGCAGTAACGCTGGTTCCACTGGCGAGGGATGTATCGATGTTCGCACCCTTTACGCAAGCACAAACGCGTTCGAGGGCGTCGCACTCTGGCACAGCAGCGGTCATCTTGTTTATCGTGGTTAGTGCCCACGGGAGTCGTCGTGTTATTCCCAAGGGAAGTCCGGGGAGAATGCTTGAGACATTCTCCTCGGGCGTTTTTCAAAACAGGAACACGAGAACTAGTCTAAAAACGCCACCCAAGAGCGAGCAAGACGAGGAATCCCGAAAACGAAACTTCAGGAAAACAAAAACGGGGAAGAAAACGAAGGAAGAAGAGGAAGGAAACAAATTGAGAGAGCTGCTTCAAAAGAAAAAGCAGAAAAAACTCTAACGTAACCGACCTCCAGATGGCTCCCGCCATCTGATCGAAACTGGTGCCGTTTTCCTGATCGGTCCCA
>JBIKZJ010000115.1:0-14956 GCA_044354755.1 Schlesneria sp.
CCAGGGATCGGGACAGGGATCCGTCTCGAGCAATCTCCACCATGTGTCAAATTTGGTCAGAATGACAATCAGTGGACGCTTGTGCCGCTCGGATTGCTTCAGGCCAGCAAATCGTCGGATCCGCGCGATCGCTTCCTGTAAAATCGGCTCTTGACGCATCGTCCGAATGGTCGGTGCTGCTCCGAGTCCCTCCTGTTCGATCAACCGCTGAAATCGAGCGTCCTGCGTCGGGTCAAAAACAAAAAACAAGACCCGCGACTGTGCCATGTGACGTGTCACCGGCGCAGCAGCCGAGTCTTTGCCGGGCTGAAAGGATTCTCCGGCATTGTCATACAAGCAGACTGTTCTCGCCAATTTCGCTGCGTTATGTGCATTCCGATGATCCGACTGCGGTTGCACTGTAAACAGAAATGGCCGCGGGTAACTGACCGTCTGGTTTCCAAACGAAACGGTGTCGTACAAATCCCCTTGTTCTTCGGTTTTACGAATTAAGTTCGCCAGCGGAACGAGTTGGTCGTTGGCGCTCCCTGAAAAGACCGATTCTTCATATTCGTTCAATTGTTGGTTCAAAACCGGATCCGCGTCTGCAAAACTGGTCCGAAAAATCAGTGGCAATGTTTTTCGGAGCTCCCAAGTCAACGCGGCGAGAAAATACGATTTGCCGCTGGCAGGTGCACCGAAAATTGAAAGAAACAATGGCTCTAATTCGAGCAGCGATCGCGGAATTGTGAGATGACAATTCGGACAGGCAATTTGATGACATGCGAAACCCTTGGCATCGATCGCCTCACCATTCACAGTAAACCGTGTTGGCAGGAATCGTTGGGATTGCTCGGCCCCCAGTCGATGGTCTCCAAGCAGATCCGTGTGTTCAGAGACCCATAAAATTGTCTCGGGCGCGAAATGCTCCCAACAATGAGGACATGTAATCCGCGATAGCAAGCGGGTGGGAGGTGAAGGAGGTGGGGTCGTCATATCACTGGCTCGGGTTGCGAAAATCGCTTCGGATGGTGAGAAATGGGAATGCCGGACAGTTCCGTTTTATCGTAAGCCCTTGGTGGTGTTACCGTGCATTAAAACAAGTTGGCTTATTTTTCGATCAACCGGACTGTTGGATCGGATACCTGTGATTGAAATCGTGAATTCAATTGGTTGCCGAGTCGATTCAGTTCGGCGGCAAGTTCGTCCGCCTGCTGCTGCAACTCGGCATCCTCGGGGTGAGATCGAGCAAAAGTCCAAGCCTCTGACGCCAAGCGAAATGCATTGCCCACCTCTTTTTGATCCGCGGCTCGCTTGGATTTTTCCCGAAGTGTGCTGACGGTTTTTCGTGTCAAAACGACATCCTCCGTCTGCAGGGGGGCTATTGAGGAATCCGGTTCGTCACTCGTCGAGTCGGTTCGTTCGGACGATTCCGCATGAGCAGGCGCACCTTCGGCTACAGGAACTTTCTGCATCCCTGCTTCCGTACGAGGATCAGCGGGGGATTCGTCCGTGGCTTCCGTTGAACTCGCATCAGCCTGCGTCTCGGTTTGCGATCGTGTTTCGACCGGTGGCGTTTTGACCGGTGGCGTTTTGACCGGGGGAGCGACACTGCCAGAACAGCCGGGAAGTCCACATGAACCGATCCCAAGCAACAGCAAAATGGGATATCGAATGAATGAAAAACGCCGCCAGTTGCTATCAAATTGGGAATTCATTGCGTCCCAATCAACGTCGACTGTTGATTGGGACGCTTTCGTTTCGATACTGAGTAATTTCAATTGCATGATTCAATGAGCATAACCTGTTTTAAAACCGTGCACAACGAACCAAGTAATCGATTTACTCTCGCGATTTTTGTTGTTGCAGAATTTTCAGGTTAACAAAACAACAATGCGGATGTCAAATCAATCCAGCGGCCTTTCAAAGCGGGAAAAGCTTTTCGCCTCGCTTACGAAGATCACTCTGACCACGTCGAGATTATGATCCCGATCAGCAGTCGAAGTAAGAATTTGATGGATCTGGTGCGAACATGCACTCACGGTCGGCTATCGACCAAGCTCCCACCTGGGTTGTGCAATGTTCATACAGGATAAGCAGGCGATCGAGCAAGAATTGCTTGACGCGGAGAGGCGATCATTTTTTGGAAGAAAAAATGTGTAAGGAAAAATAGGACGGATAACAGGTCAATTTAAGGATTTCAAGAGTGATTAAGATTTTGAATAGGTATTATTTGAAGGACTGCTGGCCGTCGGAGGGGGAAAGCGTGATTCATCGTTGAAACACGCCTCGAAGCGAGGCAAACGGCGTCGCAGACAAACCCGAGGTGTCATCGCACGGTTTGGCTGTTGCGATTTGATAGCTGCAGTAAGCCGAGTGTGGCAGTGATGCGATAATGCTCGGCAACCCCCGAAGAGATCGGCTGGACACCGATCTGCCGGCGCCGGCGGCTTCGGGTTAAACCTGGAAATGCCTGCTGCAATTCACCGTTAGTCGCGATTTCATATTGATAATCGCAAACGGGGGACATAAAAAATGCCGTGTCATTCTCGATTTTCGTTACGCAAAACAGGATTGCACTCACAGCAGTGGGGCTTGGTCGGTTGCGTTTCACTCGTTGGGTGTTACACCGGCGTGACTTGGGCAAGCGTCCGCGATACCGATCCCTGCTTGAGTTTTCTTGGTCGACGTTGTCCAATCGATCTGGATGTGGAGGTCTTAAGTGGGTGGGGATCTTCTGGGAGTGGATCTTACGGGAGTGGATCTTACGGAGTGGTGATCTTACGGAGTGGTGATCTTACGGAGTGGATCGGACCTGTTGCCGACGGAATGCGAATCGATCGAATCCCTGTGGGACTCGTTCCGGAAGAAGATCCTGCCACTTCGTGACCTCACGAGGATTCCAGCCCCGATCACGAAAGATTCCTGGATTGACCAGAATTGACGAGGGTTCCAATTACGAGGGTTCCAAGATGTTGACTGCTGGTGTGGCCCGGACGACTCTGACTCCGTTCTGGGGTGTTGAACTGACCGGATGGGGTTATTACATCGAACGACGGTGGCAGCGGATTCATGATGATCTGCAGGCGACGGCACTCGTCGTTGATGATGGGGGGCAGCAGGTGGCCCTCGTCACACTCGATCTGATGGTGATTGATGAACACTTTACCAGGGTGACTCGTGATCGAATCCACCGGGCGACGGGATTGCCGCATTCGGCCATTCTGCTGACCTGTTCACATAGCCACAATGCGCCGGCCGCAGGGGGCTTGCTGGGGGTGGGGGAATGTGATCCGGCGTATGAAGACTGGGCTAGCCAGCAGGCGGCCACTGCGGTGATTCTCGCCTGGAACCAGCGAGTCGAGGCTCGACTGGAAACGGCGCGCGGCGAATTGGTAGGGCATACGTTCAATCGGACTCGGCCTGACGGGTTGGTTGATACGACGGTCACCACGCTGCAGGTGGAAACGGTAAGCGGACAACCACTCGCCGTCGTCGTGAATTTCGGGGCACATCCGACGGTCACGACGCAATGGAGGCCGCTTGAGGTTTCGCGTGACCTTCCCGGACTCGTTTGCGATCAAATTGAACAGGCCCTGCCGGGTGTCACGGCCATGTACGTGCAGGGGGCCTGCGGTGATGTCAATTTCCTGCGTGAGTATGTGGATGAAGAGCGCCATCAGGAACCGGCTCAGCGGCTGACCGAGGTGGTGCTGCGAAGTTTGACCACGGCGACGAAGTGTGCGACTCCTCGCGTGGCATTCGCGAGCGAGATTGCCGTGCTACCGACACGTCGCTGGTTACCGCACGAATTGATGGTCGATCGGAACGAAGCGATCCGGCGACTCAAGACGAATGATGTCGCCGGTTGGCGCGAGACCATCGGCCGATCGATGACCAACCGTCCAGACGATATGATCGATCGGCATGGGGGCGACGTTTTGAAGGGTGTTCGTGCCATGGCCCGATTTCACGTCGAATGGACGGATCGGATGCTGGTGGATCTGGATTCCCGACCGCTGACTCTGCAGACTGAGGTTCAGACGCTGCGGATTGGGGACCTGTATGTCACCGCCAATGCCTCGGAATTTTTTACTCCGTTTGCCTTGGAGGTGCGACAACGGGCTCACGTTCCGGAACTGATGCTGGCCTGTTATGCCAACGGACGAATCGGCTATCTTCCCGATGAGCATGATATCGAGGCGCGGAGTTACGCCGGTTACCAGTCACCCAAGTACTGTAATCAGTTCCCGTTCGTCGCCGATTCAGGACCGGCGATGTGTGCGGCGATGCTCAGGACGGTGAGGCGGTGTGTGAGCTAGCAACGGGATTTAGTTTTCAGTTTTCAGTTTTCAGTTATAAGAGCTTCGCGATGGGGTTGCCGTCGTGTGCCACCTTGAACGGGCGACCTGTCGGGGAGAAGACGATTTTGTCTCGTTGCAAGCCGAGTGCCGTCGCGATCGTGGCGTTGAAGTCGGCGGGTTCGACACCGTCGGTTGCCACCGAATGACCGGCGGCATCGGAGGTGCCGTAGAACTGTCCTCCTTTGATTCCTCCCCCAGCCAAAAGCGAGGAAAACACGGCGGGATGGTGGTCGCGACCAGCGTTGTAATTGATACCGGGTGAGCGTCCAAATTCGGTGGTGAGAACCACCAGAGTTTCTTCCAGAAGACCCCTTTCCGCGAGATCTTTGAGGAGATTACCGACTGCACGATCCATGATGTCGGCACGTGCGGGGAGGGCTCCGCCGTTGTAGATATTGCTGTGCATGTCCCAGCCACCACAGGTGACTTCGACACAGCGGACATTATTTTCAATGAGGCGTCGTGCGAGCAAACAGCCCTGGCCGAACGAATCCCGCCCGTAGCGGTCACGATCTTCGTTCTTCTCGTTGTTCAGATCAAAGGCTTTTAATTCGCCGCTGGTGAGCAGGCTGGTTGCTTCGGCGTAGAAGTCGGTGTACGACTGAACTTTTTTGACTTTGAATTTTTCACGAAACTTTTTGTCGAACCCGTTGATCAGCGTAATCCGCTTTTCGAAGGAATCGTCGGTCAGATACTGCGGGGCGGTGGTATTTTCCAGTCCTCGATTCGGGTCCCCGATCGGCAAGGGACTGAACGACGGATCGAAAAATCCTGCTCCAGGATGTCGAGCGGGCGCACTGATCAGGACCGTATCGGGGAGCGTTTTGTTTTGTCGCCCCTGCAGTTGCTGCAGCCAGGGACCCAGCGACGGATGACGTTCGGTCGCAATCTCTTCGTAACTCGTCCGCATCAGGTATTCGCCCGCTTCATGATCAGCGGTTTGTGTGTGCATCGATCGGATGACCGCCAGTTTATCGAACTGACTGGCCAGGTTGGGCAGGAACTGACTGATTTGTGCCCCTGCGACCGAGGTATTGATCGGCTTGGTATCCCCCTGATTGACGTGGCCAGGCTTGAGGTCAAAGGTATCCAGATGCGTCATCGCACCATTCATGAACAGGTAGATTAGCCGTTTGGCTTTGCCACCGGTTGCCGTCTGGGCTGTGACGACCTGTTCGAGCGCGGGCAGCATCGAAACCCCCAGCATCGACTTGGCGGCGTATTCGACAAACTGACGACGATCAATCGGACCAAGCTTGGAAAATAGCGTTTTCATCGAATCACTTTATCTATGGGGACAGAGATCGTAAGGGGCCAGGGACCATTCGGAAGGACTTGGCAGTCGGGCCATTCGGCACCACTGCCAAGTCGGACTGCGAATCGACGTGGCTATTGAATGAAGAGGAATTCGCGGGTGTTGACGAGTGACCAGATCAGGTTTCCGTACCCGGCCAGATCGCTTTTAGCCACTTCCTGCTTGGCGAGTTCCAGTTCGGCGTTATCGGGTTCGCGATTGAGGATGGTCAGGAAGATCACTTTCACACGATCTGCGGTCGACTTTTTTCGCATGACGTTGTTGTAGATCGTGGAATTCTTTTCCAGCAACATGTGAGTAATCGGACCATTAAACATGAACAGGACTTGCGGTACCGAACCGACCGTCGCCGAGGCGGAAATCAGTTCCCGATCGGACTGTCCGAACATTCTCAGGAAGTGGTTGGCAGGAACGGGGGAGGGAAGTTCTGAAGCCCGTGCAAGCAGTGTCCCTTTATAGACATACTTGGCCTGCCGTTTCCCCTGGATTCCATCAATCTCGGCGCTTTTGAACTCGGCGTCGAGCATTTTTTTGGCCGAGATGGTGTTGAGGTCGAGCCCCACCACTTCGGTCCGCATTTTGGCAGGCATTTCGCGATACTCGTCCGGATCGACGACGGCGAGGGTCAAGAACGAATCCCAGGCCTGCTCGGCGGTCATCCGCCGGAGATTGGGGCCGGGATAGTGGTAGGGTTCTCCTAACGGGACTTCGACCGCACACGCTTCCCGCTGATAAACTTCGGTGTTGAAGACGATTCGCAGATATTCTTTCATGTCGAAGTCGAGTCGTTTGATCTCGGATTCGAGGAAGGTCATCAGTTCGGGATTTTCCGGAGCGGATTTATCGAGGATATCATCGACCGGTTCGATCTGTCCGGTCCCGAGTGCCTGTTTCCAGAGTCGGTTGGCGATCGTGAGGGCGAAGCGGGGGTTTTGTTTCGAGGTGAGCCAGCGGGCGAAGGCCTGGCGTGGTGTTTCCCCGGTCCGAATTTCGGCAGGGAAACCAATGACCGTTTTCGGCTCAATCAGATCTTCGGGTTTGGCATCGGTGTATTTGTAATCTTTGGGGAGTCGGATTTTTCGATCGGTTTGATCGTTGACGATCATCATGTTGATCCCCATCAATCGGTCAAAGCGATAGGAATTCTGACGTCGATCCTCTTCTTCCTGCTCAATCTCGGCATACTCTTCGTGCAGCCGATCGTTGGGGTTCTTTTGCCAGTAACGGGTGTCGTGGCCACCCGTGCTGGTGGTGGTCCCGAAGGTGAACGCCGCCATTTGATAGAATTCGCGTTGCGTCCAGTGCTCGGTCGGGTGGTCATGGCACTGGGCACACCCGATCCGTGTCCCCAAAAAGATCCGGACGGTGTTGTTCATGTTATCTAGCGGCATGTTGGCATCCCGTTGGAAATAACCGACCGCAGGATTCTTCCAGACCAGACCTTCGGCGGTCATGATTTCGCTGACCAATTTGTCCCAGGGCTTGTTTTCCGCCAGCGACTGTTTGATCCATTGGCGATAGGGTTCGCCGCGAACGCTGTTATTCAGGTTATCGGTGTAGCGCAAGACATCGGCCCAATAGTTGAAGAAGTGGCTGGCATAGCCGTCGCTCGCCAGCAGTTCATCAATCAGTCGCGTGCGTCGGTCTGGTTCGGTGGCCGCGAGGAACTTTTGGGTTTGTTGATAGGTGGGAACGGTACCGGTGATATCCAGGTAAACACGTCGCAGGAACTGAGCGTCGGAGGTTTTGGGGTTGGGTGTGACGTTGTATTTGGCATAGTTCAGGCTGACCAGTCGATCAATCTCTTTCGCCGACCGCAGTGCCTCGGGACGCTTACCGGGGGCGACCCCTTTCGAAGCGACCATGAATCGGGCGGGGAGTTCTTCTGGTTTCTTGGCGGCGGTTTTGGGTGGTGGGGGTGGATGAAGTTCTTTTAACTTCGCCAGATCGGCTCGTTCTTCCTTGGATTTGTTTGTCTTTTTGTAGGACTCGCTCCGTCCTTTGTAGGCGGCATCGAGACGAGGGTCGAGTTCCACCGCTTTGGTGAAATCTTGAATCGCCTTTTCGTGGTCCCGTTTTCCCTGATGGGCATAGCCTCGAGAGGTGTACGCAGCCGGGTCATTGTTTTTGCTGGTGATCGCTTTGTCGAACGAGGCGATCGCTTCGTCATAGTTCTTCTGTGACAAATAAGCTCGGCCCCGCTGCAGGTGGGCTTTGGCACAATTGGGATCAATCCTCAGGGCCTGATCCAGATCCGCCTTCGCCCTGGGAAGCTCACCTTTCATGGTGTACAGCAGGGCGCGGTCACAGAGAGCTTCGGTGAAATTGGGATCGAGTGTGAGAGCCTGATCCAAATCTTTTTGCGGATCGGATTTGGTATCGGCTTTGGCGATCATGGCGGCAGCACGACGCTGAAAGGCGACCGCCAGGTTGGGGTCCAGTTCCAGTGCCTTATTCTGATCGGCAATCACTTGATCGAAATTTCCTTTGGCACCGTAGCCAAATCCCCGGTTGCTGTAGGCTTCCGCGTATTTCGGATTGGCTCCAATGGCGCGGTCAAAGCTCGTGATGGCTTTGTCGAACTGCCGGCGGGCGAGATAGGCGACCCCTCGATTGTTATGGGCTTCGGCGTGATTTCCTTTTTCGAGTAACGCGAAATAGGCGCTATCGATCGCCTTGAGGTACTCCCCTTTTTTGTAGTACGAGGTGGACCGGTTCGTGTACGCGTCGGCTCGATTCTGGATGGTGATCGGGTCGCGACCGGTCTGTTCAAAAACCTTGGCAAATTGGGCGATGGCACCATCGTGATCCCCTTTGCCATTCAGGGCAATCCCTTTGAAAACGAAGGCTGCCCCTTTGGTCGGTTCTGCCTGCAGCACCTGATCGCATTCTTGAATTAAGAGATCCCACTCACCCCGTGCTCTTCGCTCCATAGATTGCACCACGAATGGATCGGGAGGGGTCTCTTTCTCGTCCTTTTGCTGTGCCGCAGCCTGGTGGCTTGTCATGAGCAGCGTCAGCATCAGGCACAAAAGAGCCGTGCGAATTCGGAGAAACCGCTGTCGATTTCGCGGAAACTGCTGTGGCGGAGTGCTGGACACGAAGTCTCGATTCATCAGGTGCATCCTTTAGAGTCAGGGATGATTTGATCGGGATTGATCGCAGAGAGTCAATTGTGGATTGGAAGATGATCTTCTCAACTCGAAGGTCAGAGTTCAAGCGCAAACGGCGGTTGATGGGAGGTAAAAAAACGGCGGAACCACAAATCCGGTGCGCGAAGTGCCAAGACTTGACCCTGCAGAAAACAAGACGACTTCTGTCCATGACCGGTCTTTGTTGGCGGCGAGGATGATCGGATCAATCGGTCACGACCGGCGTCGCGGTCATCTTCACACAGACGCAATCCGGCAGACGCAATCCGGCAAATCCTTGGAATCCTGCCGTCGATTCGTGAATCACACTTTGTTAAAAAATGCGAAGATTGTGAACCACGAATCACACGAATCACACGAATCGGAGGAGAACAAAATTCAAGACTCTGAAAACGGAAAACGGAAAACGGAAAACGGAAAACGGACCGCAGCGGCTTGGTTTGTCGTTGAGCCGAAAAACAGTGGGTCAGAGAGAACTCTGACCCACTGTGACGACGATTCTGTGACGACGATTCTGATTTCGAGCGTACTGGAATTCTCCGGCAGTTGACCGGATCCGATTCAGTTTTTCAGTGCGGTCGTGGACAATTCCTTGATTCGGACGTTGCGGAACTCGACCGGATCACTGTGGCCAGCGAATCCGAAATAGCCTTGCGTCCGATCTTTACCGGGGTGAGGAGAGTTAGCCATGATGTCTTTGACTTGGCTGAGGTCGGTTTCCAGGATCACGTTTCCGTTCAGTTCCACTTTGATCGTCGAACCGATGACGGTCACTTCCTGGTAGTTCCACTCGCCAATGGGGCGGTGGAAACCGCGAGCGGCGGCACCCATCCCATAGGCGGAGCCGTGGTACTGTCGTGGATCGAGCTTGGCGTACTGAGCGGCATCGTTATCGAGGACCTGCAGTTCGCACATTCCGGTGTACGCGGCATCTCCTTCGCCGGGATAGCGAATGGCCAAGCCGTTGTTGCCACCGGGCGGAAGCTTGAATTCGAGTCGTGCGATGAAGTCACCATATTCGTGCTTGGTGTGCAGGACTCCCCCCTTGCCTGTCTTGCAGCGGATCGCGCCGTCTGTGACTTCGTAATTGTCGACGGCACCGGTCCAGCCATTGAGGGTTTTGCCATCGAACAGGGTTGTGAATCCGTCGTTTGCCAACAGAGCGTTGGCTTCGCTGGCGGGAATTTCGCGGACGAAGAGGTTTTTCCAGCGAATTTCGCCACCATGGGTCTGCAGTTGAACCGGGCCACGAGCAATCAGCGGCGTTTTGGGGTCAAAATAATTTTCCAGCGTTGCGTGATCGACAACCAGCTTGCCATTCAGAAACACGGTGGTTTTGGCACCGACTTGTCGAATACGGAAGTCGTTCCATTCGCCGAAGGGGCGATCGGCTTTAACGAGCGGATGCTTTCCTGGGCGGCCGTCACGATTGTTCCAGAGGCCACCTGACCCTTTGTCAGCCCCAATTTTGAATTTTGCCTCTTCGGTGGAATCCCAGATTTGGACTTGTGGAGTCCCTTTCAGGTAAATGCCACTGTCTGCCTTGGGAACGGTCTTGTAGCTGATGAACATCTCGTAATCGCCAAAGGCTTCGTCCGAGGTGAGATAGAGGCCAAATCCATCGTTGACCAGATCTCCTTTTTGAATTGACCAATGCTGATTCACATCTTCGAGGCTTTTCTTGCGTGCCGCAGTGCGGTCTTCTGCGGAGAGTGCGGCGAGTTTACGGGGGTCTTCCGTACCAACTCCGTGCCATCCGCTCAGGTCCTTGCCGTTAAAAAGGGCTCGGAAACCGGCTGGGGGAACATTGTCGGCCGCGTCGATCGGCAGTGAAACCCCGGTGGCCGAGGCGATGGCCGCAAAAAACAGAATTCGGAACGAATTGGAACAAGTCCGCACAGTGAGGCTCCTTATTTTCAGACTCTCGGGAACATTCGGAACAGAGTTGACGGGTAAACCGAGGAACCGCCCCGATTTGCTCATCGCATTTTGCCATCTTACCGATCAAGCGATGTCGATGCCACGATTCGCATAGGGATACTGGCCCACACTTTTCGGAGTAATCGACAAAAATTGCCACGAACCGAAAATGTTGCGTGAATTTGCTCGTGTCAAACGGTAGATTGGCTGGGAACCTGTGTAGACTTGCCGAATTCGATTTCGCTGCGAAGTTCCCTCGTGATCTTTTCGGAGCAAATATTTTTGATACTGGATTGTGAAAAAACGCCAGCGAATCTTCACAAGGCGACGTACGATTTCGGAGATGAAACACCTTCCACTTAACAATTTCTTAAATCCCTTCAGTCTTCGGCGCGTGTGAGTTTTCGAAGTCGCGGCGAATCGTCCGGATTTTTAGAGTCGGTTATTTGCCATGAAAATGCAAATTGTCTCGTGTCCGAAATGTGGAACGAATCTGTTGCATGATACCGCTCAGTGTCATGCGTGCGGTCACGTCATTGACCAGCGTTCAGCAGCACAGCTGAAACAGATCAAGTCGCGACAACTTCCGACTGACAATGCCGTGGCGGGGGACATGCAGGACTGCCCCAGTTGCGGGGAGACTTGTCGCATGGGCTTGGTTCGTTGTTGGAACTGCAGCACCTTTCTACGTCCTGACATTGAAGCCTCGTACCGCCAGAAACTGGGGGTAAAGCGGCGGCGTGTCGAGCATATTGATCTCCCGGTGATTGAGGCAACCGTCGTCACGGAAGCGGATTCACTGCAGCGGGCTGTTTTACCGAATCCAACTTATGTCGCCAGATCCCATTCGAGCGATGAATCAGACGATGACGATGGCTTTGATCTTTCCAGTGAAGCGTCGTTCTTGGATGAAAGTTCGCAGTCTGAGGAAAGTTCGTTGCCGTTGGGTTTGGACAATTTGCAGTTTGCCGATTCCCCGGCAGACCCTGCAGACAATTCAGACACGTTTCGCTTGCTCCCGGTCGAGGTGACGACGGTCGAGGCCACTTTGCCCCCTGCGAGTGATGCCAGTGAGTCACCGTTGTTTGAAGATCCCGCTGAACCTCAGGTTCAGGTGGTCACTGTCGAGCCGCCGATTCGGGTCGAGGAACCACCTCCATCGCAGCAGGAAGTGGAAGTCGGGCTCGCGGATGATTTATTGAAAATCGCCGCCAATGAAGAGCTGGACATTCAAAAGGTTCGCAAGACGTTGCGTTCGAAGGACACATTTGTGATCTTCTGCCCACAAGGTTGTAAGATCCGTGTGCAAGAAAAGCATCGTGGTCGCGCGGGCAAGTGCCCTCGCTGCCAGTGCGAGTTTGTTGTACCGCGGAAAGTGATCCCGAAGAAGGAAAACGAGGCGAGTGCTACCACGACCGAAGTGGCTCCAATCAGTCGATACAAAAAATGGCTGACCGATATTCGCTTGCATACGGTTGATCCACAAAAACTCCGCATTAAGCCCGATAGCCTCTTGAATGAATGCACGGCGGTGGATCTTGGATTTTCGGAAGATGATGTCATTCTGGCCACTCTTCTGGCGGGCAAGTACGCTGCGAACGCGAAAAAGGCTCTCCCGGTTCGTCAGGCGATGATCGACCATTTTTTGAAGCAGGGAACCTTCGATCAATTGGTCGTTCCGGCCAAAAAACTCTTGAAAAAAGATGCCTTGGCCCAGGTCGCGATTGCGCAACCAACCCCTGTTGGCACCGAATCGCTCTTCGCTGACATTCCCGTCTTCGGTACCAATCGAATTGCCGTCAAGATTCCCAAAACCCCGGACAGCCCTCATTCGCAGTATCTTTCTTTTAGCCTCTCGGAATTTCGGGCGTTTGTCGCGGGAATGCAAACGATTTGTGGAATCGAAGGATTCGGTATTGGTACAGAAATTCCGCTGACTGAACAGTACACGACCGCCAAATGCAGTGTGAGCAATGTTCCTGTGAGGGAACTGAATCAACTCAACTATTACCAGGCGGATCCAACATTTACGCTGGAAGTCACCGGCTGGCGTTGTGCCGGTTGCAAGATTGTGGTGAGTGAGGCGGCTCGTGCTGACGCCAAGTTGGGGGGAGCGAACGGCAAGGGGATTGCCAAAGCCAAATGTCCGAAGTGTACCCAGAAAATGGGGAATCAACCCCTGTATCAACTCCCCGAAAAGAGTGTCGAGACCTCACCAGCGACCCAGCCGGAACCGGCGATGGCATGACCGATTCGCATCGGCACGCTTATCGGTCAATCACTGCGGCCTGTTCGATCAAATACAGGCCGTACGGCTTCCCTTCGTCCGCCAACATCTTGATGCGAAAGGTACCGACCACATCGAAGGCGCGTGTGGCAGGGATGTAGTTGGTGGTTTTGCCTGATTTCATATCGACCTGAACCAGGTCGTAGATCTTCGGGTCACGTCCAAAACAACAAATCTGGTTATCCCTCGCCAGTACAAATCGCTCAATTCCCTCGGTTTCGTAGGTCGGGTACATGAAGCCGCGAATGCGGATGGTCTTGCCGTCGAGTCCTTTCAGCCAATCCGGCATCAGTTCGTCGGCATTTTCGACGACGGGTTCCATGTTGAGGACTTTCAGCAGGTCGAGGTCGTCGAAAGAAACGCGTAAAGCCCCCGTTTTCGGCTCGGTCTGGAATTTTTTCTCTTTGATCAACAACTCAATCTGATTCGGTGGTGAAGCAGTCGAACCGGTAATGCTCGTCCCGACCTGGCCCGCGCCGACTTGAGGGGTCGTCGGAGTGGCTGTGCTGAACTCTTCTCGAACCTTTGTATCGCTGGGAGGAATATTCAGCAGCGAGCGAACGCTCGACACGACATTGACAGGTCCCAGGGCCGAGACCGGCAACGCGTCATCCTCTTCTTCTGAGGGGGTCAATGTTGCTTCAAGCCCAGCTGCGATTTGCGATGAGTCCAACGGGGACTCGTGGGTTAATACGGCAGGATCCTCAGGAGAGGGAGCGTCATGCTCTTTCGCGGGGCGATACCCGCTGAGGTTGGTTTCGCCGCAGCCAATCAGAGAATTCAGCATGAGCGTGACTGCTAGCCCGATCGCCATCCCTGTTCGACAGGTGCCGCTTGTCATCAATCATTCCTTGAACTTGGCTGCCAGCAGGAAAAGGAGGGGGGGCGAGACCCCATGAGACACAATTGCGAGGACTCCGGTTATCAGATCTCGCAGAGAATGGAGAGGAATGCAACCCCAGTTGTGGGGCGACGCGGGTGTTTTGCTGAAATTGTGCTTGCGAACGAGCCACATTCTTTTCGGTCTGCGATTCCATCGACACGGATTTGGCGGGAACTGCGACGAAATCTTCCTGGACATTCGGCATCAATACCAGGTTTTTGCTGGGGCGAAGTATTTGCAGTCGAGCTGGTAAATTGGCTGCAAACCACTCTCATCCACGGTCGGTTCCACTCGTAAGGTTCCCGCCACCCCCACCAGCATCTTGTCGTGGTAGTTCACGGTTTTCCCGCCGATCATGCGAATCAGAATCATATCGGTTTGCTGTGGTGATCCGCCGAAGCAGCATTCACCCGAATCCTTACACAACACGAATGACGAAAGTCCTTCCGTTTCGCGATAGGGGTACATGTATCCCTTGAGGTAAATGGGCTTGTCTGCAAGCTTGGCAACGTCAGCGTGGATTCCCAACTGGCCACCAGAGACCTGAAACCCCTTTTGGGAGATATCGCTGTTAAAGTTAATCCGCACGAACCCCTCGGGGACCTCGGTCGTGTAGCTATGCACATGCAGTCCCGAAAACCCGATGAACATCAACAGCATCATGACGAGGCAGGTGATGGCCAAGCCACTGCCACCGAGTGAACCACCCGATCGCGAGATCTGGTAATAGGCGACAAAGGCCAGCGCAATCCCCAGCAATGGCACAATCAGCAGCAGGTCAGACAAGCCCGCCAGCATTGAGAGGCAAACGAACGCCATGCTGACCGCAACAAGGGGAGGCATCGGTTTGTATTGGAATTCGTCTTGATCAAGCTCAGCGGGCATCAGCGAATTGGAATTCATTTGGTTTACCATAGACATCTCGTTCAACCGGGGTTTTGCCCACTTCAATTTACCGACTCGCCCCCAAGCATTCCACAGGCCGCCCGAAATCTTTCTCAGAAATCGACTCGTGGTATTCTACGTCAAAACATCGAGGGATGTTGGCCAGACGAG
>JBIKZJ010000116.1:0-14908 GCA_044354755.1 Schlesneria sp.
AAACCCTGCAGGAGAGTTCTCAGGCAACTTGGTAGTCAAAACGAGATTGAGTCGGGCTAAAAAAACACGTTTCTGTGACCTTCCATTCGACCTCGTCAGCGTGTGAATCATCATTCCCCATTGGCAGGATGTGAGGTAATACCTTCTGAACTCAGTCAGGGCGAAACCTTCACCACGGATCTGCGAAATTCACCCTCGGTCACGAGGTCGCCTTCCGATTTGTAACTCTCATCATCAACCTCTTCTGTTAAAGGAATACGGACAGCTCGGAGGCCGGGCTAACCCACCCATCCGAGAGGGTCTTTTCCAGTCCCTCCACAAATACTTACGAAATTTGGGGACTGTTTGTTGGTGAATTGTTTGCAATTCGATAGTCATTTTCACTTGGCTCTTGTGACATCGAACCCAGCATCGTCGCCGTGATGGAAGTAAATTCTCCCGTGAATTTCATTGTCTTTCAGAACCGCCCTTCCCTGTCCCGACGCCGTACCCCTGCTCAACCCGGCCGCCAGCGGCACAGCGTTCCGCCGGCGATAAGGCGAACTGACCCATCGATATTCCATACCGTCAATCCACATCACGATTTCTGCGTCGCGGCGATTTCTGCGTCAGGTTTGGATCACTTCCTCCCCTTCGGCTGGACACCGATGCTGATTCTCGTAGAATAACGGCTTGCCGCTCTCCTGTCCTGCTCTTTTGGCTGGGGCGATTCGAGTGGATACCGTGAGTTCCGAGAAGTGATTCTCACTGAGGGAATTTGCGACTGGAATCCTCGAATCCTTCTCCAATCACGGGATGATTCCGGCGCAGGCCGGTTCCGTTCAGTCTGTGTGAGAATTTCCCTTGTGCCCAAGATAAGTGACTGAATATGGCGACCACGAAAGATCTGTTCGACGATTCCACGATGACGTTTGGCGAGCACCTCGAAGTGCTTCGCTTCTACTTGATTCGTGCGCTCCTGGGATTAATGGTTTCCGTCGTCGTCTCGCTGATCTTCGGCGAGCAGCTCGTCAGGCTCATTCGCCAGCCGATCGATGCCGCTTTGCGTCGGGCGAATGTCATTTCTGCCGTTCAGGATGATGTTAAAGGCTTCAACTTCTGGACTTGGGCCACCTCGGGAATTAAAGGGCAGTTTGTTCCCCCTTCGGTCCGCGAAGAAGACCAGGCCGCCCTGAAACCCCTGACTGAAGATGAAAAACGGGAAGTGAATATCGCCGTCTCGGCTTATGATTTTATCGCCGAATTGCATCGACTGATTCCCGAGACGTTCCCCGAGCCAAACGAGAGCCTCAAAGGCCAATCACTGGATCTCCCGGTCCGATCCGAAGCCTTTCGCACGTTTCGCCGCTCGGCCGAAAAAATTGATCGGCCCGTCACGCTGAATGTGCAAGAAGCCTTTATGACCTACATGAAGGTGTCGTTCATCGCAGGTCTCGTGATCGCCAGCCCCTGGATCTTTTACCAGTTGTGGCTGTTTGTGGCGGCGGGCCTGTATCCACATGAACGAAAATATGTGCATACCTATCTCCCCATGAGTATTTTGCTGTTTCTGGGAGGGGTTGCCTTTTGTTTCTACGCGGTGTTACCGACCGTGCTGGATTTTTTGCTCAGTTACAACCAGGGGATGGAATTAACGGCCCAGATTCGGATCTCCGAATGGATCAGCTTTGCCGTCACTCTGCCGTTGATGTTTGGCATCAGCTTTCAGTTGCCCCTCGCCATGCTGTTTCTGTCAAAAATTAACATCTTCAAAGTCGAGCATTACATCGCGCAGTGGCGACTGGCCGTGCTGGCCATTGCCATCATCTCGATGGTGCTCACCCCGACTCCGGATCCCATGACGATGATGATGATGATGACACCCCTGCTGGTGCTGTATGGACTCGGCATCGCCCTTTGCAAATGGTCAACACCCCTTTCGCCACTCGGTGAACCGACTTGATCCGGTGAACGTCAGTAAGCAAGCTGAAGCAAGGGAAAACGAAAAAAACCGGTTCCGCGTTCAAGTCGCCGGTTGAGACTGGAAGAATTGCGGGATTGCTGCCATCATCGCCTGTTCTTTTTTACCGTGACACCGTGACGGCGAGATCTTTTCAAGTATGGGCGGCAACGTGGTATTTCCTGGTTACGATTTTTCCTCGCATTTTGTCGAGATCAACACGCTGCGGATGCACTACCTGGACGAAGGTCAGGGTGAGGTCGTGGTCATGCTGCACGGCAACCCAAACTGGTCGTACTATTACCGAAATCTGGTCCGAGCCCTGCGGGACCGGTATCGCTGCCTGGTCCCCGATCACATTGGTTGCGGACTCTCAGACAAACCCGGTGATGATCGCTATGAATATTCGCTCGCCCAACGCGTTGCCGATCTGGAAACGTGGCTCGACCACTGTGGGGCCAAGGACAACCTGACACTCGTGGTGCATGACTGGGGTGGGATGATTGGAATGGCCTTTGCGACTCGTTACCCCGAGCGAATTCGGCGGCTCGTAGTGCTGAACACGGGTGCGTTTCATCTTCCCAAAACGAAATCGGTCCCCTGGCAGTTGAAGCTGGCGCGTAGTCCGCTCGGTCCGTTACTGGTCCGCGGGTGGAATGCGTTCAGCCGTGGCGCCGTCAAGTCCTGTGTCACGCGTCAGCCCATGCCCAAGGATGTCGCTGATGCCTATTGTGCTCCTTACAATTCGTGGGCGAACCGGATTGCGGTGCATCGTTTTGTTCAGGATATCCCGCTGTTTCCCAGCGACCGTGGCTATGACCTGATCACCAGCGTCGAAGATCGTCTGGATCGACTGAAATCAATCCCCATGTTCATTGGTTGGGGTGATCGCGACTTCGTCTTCGACTCACACTTCCTGCAACAGTGGCTCGACCGCTTTCCCGCAGCCGAACTGCATCGGTACCCCGACTGTGGACACTATATTCTGGAAGATGCAGCAGCCGAATTGGTTCCGTTGATTTCCCAATTTCTGGATGCACACCCGCTGTCGTCGGCCTGATATCGTCGGCCTGATATCGTCGCCCCGCTGTAGTCGCTCCCTGCGGACGATCACGCTGGGAACCATCCCGCAGCGGCAGATGGTCAACGCGTCGAGGTTTTCTCGGCGGAGGAAGGTCGTGTTAAAGGGAGCAGGATTTGGGCCAGTAGAAACAGGACTAGTGGGCCAAACACCAGGGCACGAAGTCCGATTAAGGCATAACCGGGAAGTGGTACCAGGCTGGCAATCCCCAGGTAAACCAGCGTCAACAGAAACGTGGCAACCAGCAGTGCACAGCCGATGGCGGTCATTTGTGTTTTGAAAATCGCCCGTTCTGACATCGGTTCAAAATGCAGCTCGATGGTTCGGCGCCGACGAACAGAACGATGGGTCGCGTCGATGGTTTCAAAGCATTTCACCAAGTCCCCCCAGAGACTGCCCCGTGCGACATTCGCTGAAGAGGAAGTGGCAGGAACAGCCTCACGAGACAGGCTGAGGGAGTGGGCAAAGGCGGAAATGGCCTCGCGGGCGGTTTGCTGGCGGTCCCCTTCGACTCGTTCCTGTTTCGATTCAAAAATCCATCGCCGCGAGTTTCCGTCGCGGGCAAGTGTGGCGACCCCCAGGTCTCCGCGGACGATCAGTTTCCATTCGGCCAAGCCGGGGCTCCCGCTGATGGACCAATTCGACTCGGGCAAACCCCGTCCAGCCAGCACCACACTTTGCATCTGGAGCCCCTCGCTGGTCGCCGCAGTACGCAGGCCTGTCACCTGATCGTAGTCACCAGCCAGCCAACGAGGGAGATCAATGTCGTGGAGTAACTCGCCATCCACCTGCGACTGAGAGATCGGCGTCCCAGGGGTCAAGATCGGAATCGTACGCTGCAACTGCAGGAACTGGATTTGACCAAGCTCTCCGTCGCACATCGCGCGCTTCAACCGCAGGGCACCCTGATCAAACCGGTGCCAGAAAAGTGGCCAGAGTAACACCTGATTATCGTCGTGGATGAGGCTCAGTTCATAAGCCAGAGTCGATCCCTGTTCCGCTTGGGGGATAAACAGGATCGGGATCCCGGCAGTGGCAATTTGTTTGGCCCCTTCGAGGATTTTGGGGTGCATGCCGCCGATAATCACCGCATCCATTTCCTTCGACACCAACAAGTCTTCCCAGTGCTCAACAAATCGTAGATCGGTCAGACCATGCAGCAGCAGATCGGCCTCAGGCGTGATTCGGACCGCATGGGTTAAGCGGTGGCCGTCCACCTGAGAATTCAACGACTCCACAATCGGCAAAGCGAGCGGGTCGTCACATAACAGCGCAAATCGCATAATCGTCCATTTCTACCCGTTGACAGTTCCGCCGATCGAATTTCACTTCGAAAGATCAAAGCAAGCGAGCGTTTTTTCGTTCCGGATGTAGATTCGCCCCTGAGCCAGTGCAGGCAAGGCGCGAGTCTTGCCGGAAACCAGTGACGCCGATCCCAGTTGCTGAAAACGGGAACGAGTCAGGCTGACAAGTTTCAAGGTCCCATTGGTTTGCATGACGAGTAGCTTTTTATCCGCACTAATTAACGTGGCATACTCGGGTAACGATTCGGACCAGAACAGCTTGCGAGTCACGGGATCAAAGCATTTCAGGGCAATCGGCCCACCATCCTGCCGTCCATCAACGGCATAAATCGCCCCTTCGTGCAGGATTGGTGTCGCGTACTGACCCGCAAGAATTTCTTCATTCCAGACGACTTCGACGTTTTCTGGCGAAATCGCCAGCCACTGGGCTCCTATCCCATAACTGGCGGTGAGCAGCACATTCCCCCCGGAAATCACCGGGATCGCACCATTCACAGTGGGACCTCGCTGGCCGAAGGGGGTCCGAAATCGCTCTTTCCCACTGCTCGGATCCAGCGACACGAAGTTGAGTCGCGTGATACACAGGAGGTGCCGCGTGTCATTGATGGTGGTGATCACCGGGGCCGAGTAGCTCGCCTGATCATTCACGGCAGACCAGACGGTTTTTCCCGAATCGCTGTCAAAGGCGACGACTCCCGCCCCCTTTTTATCCCCACCGACGATCACAATGACCCGTTTTTCGTCGACGAGCGGCGATGAACCGGCACCAAAGTAACCCCCATTGGCACCAAAGTCTTCATGAGTCGCCCGTTCCCAGCGTTTTTCGCCGGTTTTCAAGTCAACACAGTACAATTTTCCAGTCGCCGAATAGGCGTAAACGTTTCCCTGATCAATGGTTGGTACAGCACGAGGACCATCGTCGTCGACAATCTGAGGTTGAAAGTTAGCGGGAAACGAGGTCGTCCAAAGGGGTTTTCCCGAGTCGGCCGCAAAAGACGAAAGCTGGTCATTGGCTTTTTCCCGATGGAACAGGACCACTTGATTGTTGGCCACCGCAACACCGGCAAAACCCGATCCGATCGGACTTTCCCAGACCTTTTTGGGTTTCCCCCCGGCCCATTTTTCGGCCAGTTGCTGGTCTTTTGCGATGCCGTTGCGGTGGGGTCCAAGAATCTGCGGCCAATCGTCGCCACGTACCGATGCCACAGGGATCTGCCCGACAATGGCCATCAACACCAGCGCAATTCGAGTCATCATGGAAAACCTCGATGGAAATTTCGTAACGTTCAGTAAATCCCCGTGCAAAACCACCAGTTCGGTTCGCTCCGTTTCACCTGATCACGAACTTGACGATGAAAGGGGATACCGACAGTGACCACCCACTCTGATTGTAGTGATTTGTTATCATCGATGCACTTTCGCAGCCCTCACACTTTCGTTCCTCGGCGGGAAAATGACATCAGCCGATCCGGCTGCCACAAATGGGGACCCGTGGTGCTTGAACTCGTGACAAATCGCCGTGAGATTCGGCAACTTGCCAGCACCACTCATGATCTCTTGCCAGAATTGACGATCTGCTATGATAATTGTGCATTCCTAAATTCAATACCTTGTTCGGTGAGACGTTCACGAAGACCTAACCGATCATGCGCAATTGAGCGATTTGTGTTGTTTCCAGAGAATCTCTGCGAAATGGACTCAAATTGATCAATCGCCAGCCCCTCCATCAGCACTGGCAAATTGGATGCCTCTTAAAACCGAACCACTGGAAGAGCCGACGATCAACCTGACATCCATGCTGGATGTTGTGATGTTGCTGATCATCTTTTTCATGGTGGGTACCAAGTTTGCAGAAGAAGAGCGACAAACAGGGATCCAATTGCCCAGTGTCGCAGAAAATTTTGCCTTATCAGGTCAACCGGATGACATTATTGTGAATGTGGACCTCGAAGGAAAAATCCAAGTGAAAGACGAGGATCTCAATCTGAGTTCCTTGCGAGTCCTGCTGGATGCCTCGCGGTTTGCATTTCCCAACCAGGCGGTGGTGATTCGGGGAGATGGCCGATGTGAATACCAGTTGGTGATGGACGTGTTTTCGGCCTGTAAAGAAGCGGGAATCAAGCACGTCTCGGTGGCTCATATCCCCAAACCGAAAGGGAGCTGATGCCGACACGGCTGCTGGAAATGATCTTGGTGAGTACCGGTGGGATGACCACAGGTGGTGTCGTGCTGCGATTGGCGCTCGCGACACTCTCGGTCTTTGCGACCTTACATCTCCTCTCGTTGTGGGGAACGCGTTATGGTGACCATAACACCTCCGCAAAATCTTTTTTTCTGTCGTTGGTCCTGCACGGATGTTTTGGCTTGGGGTGGGTCACCGTGGCCGAAAGCTACCCGCGTCGTCCCGTCGGTGCCGAAACCGAACCAGAATTGCAAATCCCAATCACCTTTGTCGATCAAGAAGATATCGCACCTCGCGACGGATCCAATCGGTTGCCGATTTTCCATGAGGGGGTCACAAAAATCGAGTCGCCCCTCACCCGAGACCCCCGAAATGCGTCCCGAATGAATCGGGACGATTCGATCGAGGAAATGACCTCACCGCAGCGAGACAGCGTCCCGGAAACCGTGGTTGCACCCGAGTTCCCCGAATTTTTGGACCAATCTCAGGAATCCTCGCCTGTACTCGAACAGTCCATCGGGAGCACGCCGACGGTCGCCAGTTCCACCGGCAGGACCATTGATGAACCGACCGCGCAGTCGCGACCAGAAGCGGGGGTCAAACGAGCCAATCGGACGACGATCTCACGCGCTGCTGCAGCGGATGAGTCGGCAACCCGTCCTGAATTTCAGCGCGGAATTTCCTCGCAGAGCACCCCCCATCTTGACGAAGGGGTCTCAATGATGTTGCCGTCCGAATACAACCTGGATGCCCCGCCACATCCGCTGGCTGATCAACAACCCGAAACGGTACGTCGAGTCGAAAGTCCTGGAGCGGTCGCGATTATCGAGGCCCCCCCGAAGACTTCAACCGATCGACCTGCGGTCGCCACGAAAAGCCCTGCCGTCAAACGTACCGAACGGATGAATCGAACGGCCAGTCCCCCCGTAGAAACCAGTGTTGAGATTCCCAGGCGAACTGCTGTCGCCAGCGCGGCCACGTCGATCAGTCGATCATCGGTCGAGGATCGGTCACTCAAGAGCACGGGTTCTGCCGAGCCTTTGGAAGAATCGCCTGCTCCCGCGTTTGTGAAACCCAATACACCGACGCTGCCACGTGCTCCCGCTCGCGCGGCAGAAACGTATCAGGCCAGAACCTCGGGTCAGCGAATGGCTAGCGCATTAAAACACGGTGGAACAGAAGAATCTGAGCGAGCCGTTGAAAACAGTTTAAAATGGCTGGCGAGTATTCAAGAACCCGATGGACACTGGTCCGCCGCCCGACATGGTGGAGGGGCCATCAAGGTCGATCCGCAGGGACAAGATCGCGCCGGGGGAGGAAAATTTGCCGATTCGGGGGTAAGTGGCTTGGTGGTTCTCTCGTTTCTTGGTGCGGGCTATACGCACGAGAAAGGCCCTTACACCTCCGAGGTACGCCGCGGTCTGAACTGGCTGATCGCTCAGCAGTCCAAGAACGGCTACCTGGGTGGCAAAGCGACACGCTACGACCAGAATTATTGCCACGCGATTGCCACGTTTGCTCTGGCCGAAGCGTATGCCATGCAAACCAATGCCAAGGATTTTCCGGAATTGCGGAATGCCGTCCGGCGGGGAGTGATGCTGATCTCGGCCTTTCAAAATGATGACGGAGGCTGGCGTTACGGCCGGGGAGGCGAAAGCGCCGAGAGTGATATGAGCATGTTTGGCTGGCAGTTAATGGCCTTGAAAAGCGCGGTGAATGCCGGTATCCCGGTGCCGGAAGAGACACGCCGGGGGATGGTGAAATTTCTGGAAGCGCGAGGTCGCGGGAAACAGGGGGGACTGGCCGGATATCGCCCCCAGGATCCCCCAACTCCCGCCATGACCGCCGAGGCGTTGTTCTGTCGCCAGATGTTTGCCGTGCGGACCAAGGATGCCGCCAGCCAAGAGGCCGGAGATTATCTCCGAAAACACCTGCCACGCATCACCGCCTACGACGAATATTACTGGTACTATGGCACACTCGCGCTGCACCACCTCGACGACGATGTCTGGCAAGAGTGGAACAAGTCGCTGCGGGATCTGCTGATTTCTCAGCAGCGGACAGACGGGCCGCTGGCAGGGAGTTGGGACCCCAAAGGAAAATGGGCCGGAATTGGCGGACGACTTTATTCGACCGCACTCAGCACCATGTGCCTGGAAGTCTATTACCGCTATACATCGATCGCAAAAACCGATACAGATCCGTGAAGAGGGCAAAAACAGCCCGTAATCGCTAGAAAATGAGGGATGTTCTTATTACAAGGGAGGGCAATCGATGTCCCGAATGACAAACTCTTGAATCAGGCATGATGCCCATGGCCACTCCGAAGGCAACCAGCACGGTCCTCTCCAAAATGAATGCCGAGGGCGCCAATCGCGAGCAGGCACGTCTACACTGGTTGCAACAGATCTCGGTGAATTTGAAGAATCACCCGGTTCATCTCAAGTATATGGCGGTTACGTCGAATGCCATTTTGGCGAGCATCGCATTATCCACTGATCCCTATGCATTGTTATTCTCTTACAGCCCCCAGATACCCAGATCCGTTACGCAAAAAAAACAAAAAGCAACCCAGGTGACGCTCTTTTTCAATGCGCCATTCGATAAATCAGTCGATCTGCGGCCCATCTGTGCTTGTGTCCGATCTCAAAATCGGTTTTTGTGTGAGCATACCTATGCCGCGCTCAGAATTCTTCAGGCAAAGTTCTCGGATCCCAAGTCGGATTTAGCCGTGGCCATCCTCGGCGAAGCCGAACCGACGTGGGCGGTGGCCCTGAGGTCCCTGGATGATTTCCTCAGCCATAAAACCGTCGACCCCGTATTGGTCAAGGACGAAGTCAAATCGCGACTTGTCTGGCGGATGACGCCCAGTACTTTTGAAACCTTCTCGCTGGACCCTGTCGAACAAGCTCCCGGTAAACGGGGGGGATGGAATAAGGGAAAAATCATCCGCTGGGATGAAGTCGGTCGGATAAGTCATTTGGAACTCGGACATGTTGATCGGGAGGTGATTCAGCAGGGAGGGGGCCAGTATTGGGGGCCAACCACCGATCAAATTGGGCGGTTACTCGATAACCTTGTCGGACACCCGCTCGTGTTTTTTGAATCGACTCCCGTCACGGTTCAACGAGCCCAATTGGGTTTGCAGCTCGAAGAATCGGGAACAAACTGGGAGCTTGTCCCAGCGATCGACGGTCGGAGCTTAAAGGAATTTCCTTACTTTTCGATCGGTAACGGTGAAACGGGATTTGTCTGTCATCCTATGGAAGGTCAGATTTTCGTGGTTCGTGCCAGTTACGAAACGTGGAAACTGGCCAAAAGTCTGCTGTCGGAAAAACCCCAAATCCCCCCGCAGGTCCAGGCCGAGTTTCTCAAACGGATCCCCGCGCTCGAAGCGAAATTCCCGGTTCGTCTCCCCGAATCACTCAGGGGGGAATTCATCCCCGCCGCTGAACATTTGATCTGTCGTCTGACTCCGGGCGAGACATCAGGGGCCACGGTTCAAATCCAAGTTCAACCAGCTCTTGGGGGAAGCTTTTTCGCACCTGGCGACGGACCGAAAGAAATTGCGGGTCGAAAAGATCAGGTACGGATTCAAGTCCGTCGCGACTTTCATGACGAACGGACACGAGCGGAATTGTTGGCGACAGAACTGTTTCTGAACCGTCATACCAGTTTGTGCCAATCGACCTGGTCGATCGCATCTGATGATGATGTCCTCGATCTGCTCGATGCCCTACGAGCCCGCCCCGAGAATGATCCCCTCGTCCTCTGGCCCGAAAATCAAACGCATCGCCAGATGCGCGTGCTGGGCGAAGTCTCGCCGTCCGCCTTGCGAGTCGAAGTGAAAGACAAGCACGACTGGTTCGGACTGACCGGCTCGGTCAATCTCGGCGGAATCGATTTTCCGCTGGTGGCGTTGCTCGAAGCACTCAAAGGGGGCCGCCGATATCTCGACCTGGGCAAAGGACAGTTTGCCGCCATCTCGAAAGAGTTTCGTGATCGCTTGTCGAGCGTGACCGATATGATTCATTCCAACCGTGGCAAGCTCGAATTCAACGCCACGGCAGCCCCGCTGCTCGCAGAACTCTTCAATGATGACGTCACGCTCAAAGCGAGCAAAAAGTGGCGAGATTCCCTCAAACGCCTGCAACTGGCAAGCGATCTGGATCCGGTTGTCCCCACCACCTTGATGGCAGAATTACGGGACTATCAAGTTGACGGCTATAAATGGCTCAGACGGCTGGCCGAATGGGGGGTCGGTGGCTGCCTCGCCGATGATATGGGACTGGGCAAAACACTGCAGGCCATTGCCGTGCTGCTCGATCGACGCGACAAAGGTCCCATCCTCGTGGTAGCACCGGTCTCGGTCGGATTCAACTGGGTTCGTGAAGTCGAACGGTTTGCACCGACGCTCCGCCCCATTCTGTATCGGGATACTGACCGAGTCGAGTTCCTGCAGACGCTGGAACCTGGCGATTTGCTGATTACCAGCTATCACCTGCTGCAGCAGCATGCCGCCGAACTGAGTCAGATCAGTTGGGGAACGTTAGTGCTGGATGAAGCCCAGGCGATTAAGAACAGTCAGACCAAAACCTCGCAAGCGGTCCGAGAAATTCAAGCCGACTGGCGACTCGCCCTGACCGGAACCCCGGCGGAAAACCATCTCGGGGATCTGTGGAGCCTGTTCCGAGGGGTCGCTCCAGGACTGTTCGGTAGCTGGGAACGTTTTCGCGAAGTCTTTGCCGATCCAATCGAGAAGGGAAAAGATCCCGCACGCAAGCAGGCACTCTCACGCGTGATTCGCCCCTTCATTCTGCGTCGAACCAAAAGTGAAGTTCTGACCGAATTGCCCTCTCGAACCGAAATCCAACTGACTGCCGAGCTTTCCCAAGCGGAACGTCGCGTCTACGAAGACGCTCGCATGTGGGCCGTAACCAATCTCACCAACATCATCGATGGTTCGGAAAAAGACCAGCGGTTCCAGGTCCTGGCCGCACTGACTCGATTGCGTCAACTCGCCTGCCATCCACGGCTGGTGGATAAAACGTGGAAACTGTCGTCCGCCAAGCTAGACCTGTTTCTCGATACCGTCGACGAGCTGCGAGAAGGGAAACACCGCGCTCTCGTCTTTAGCCAGTTCACCCAACACCTGGCTCTGGTGCGTGAGGCACTCGACGAACGGAAGATTTCCTACCAGTACCTCGACGGTGCAACCCCCGTGAAAAAGCGACAGCAAGCGGTCGACGCTTTTCAAAACGGTGAGGGAGAACTGTTCCTCATTTCGCTCAAGGCTGGGGGAACCGGCCTGAACCTGACCGGGGCCGATTACGTAGTGCACCTCGATCCGTGGTGGAATCCCGCCGTGGAAGATCAGGCAACCGATCGTGCCCACCGGATCGGCCAGACCCGCCCGGTCACGGTCTATCGCCTGGTCGCAAAAGAGACCATTGAAGAGCAGATTTTGAAATTGCACGCTGACAAACGAGGTTTGGTGGCCGGAATATTGGAAGGGACTGATGCCGCAGGAAAGATGTCCACCACCGAACTGGTCGACCTGATCAAACTCGGAGGCAACGCCACCTAACAGTCTGACAACTGAATCTCAAACCTCGCTAATCAAAATCACCCCGACAAAGACATCGTACGTGGCATGAGCCCCCACCGTGATCCCAAAGCCGCGGAAGAAATAGAGCGCGGCAAAAAACATCCCTGCCATGGTCCGGAACGCGAATCCGAACCAGAGATGGCGACTGGATTGGATCCGAACCATCGCGTCGCTCAATAACGGCAGGATCTGTCCGTCGGCTGAGGGTCCCAAATAGTGGGCCAGCGAAAACACAAAGCTGGTTGTCACCACCGTTCCGGCAATCGCCCAGCCTTTCGGTACCAGCAAGAGGCGGAATCCGGCATACGTCAGCGGCAACAGACAGAGTCGAAACAGGAATTCTTCATAGATTCCCGCCCCCATGAACGTCACAAGTCGCAGGAAGAACCCGCGATTCAGCGACGAAGTCTCGATTTGCACGGAAACGAACGAGGCATGGCGAAAACCATAATCGGTCAGTTGGCCCAGCATGATGAGGACAAAAGCGTAAAGCAGACTCTCGGCAGCCATGCCGCCGAGGGTATCCCAGGTCATTTTCCAGGGCTGCCTGAGAACCAGATGCCAGATCGTCAGGATTCCCAGCAGCAAGGCGGGAAGCAGCCAGACGACTTCAAAACCGGCTTGATGCAGCCAAAGCCGCATCCACGCGTCCGCACCGTTGCGGATTGTCGCCCCCGAGGGCCCCGCCGCGATGGCAACTCCTGACTCGTAAGCCAAGAGCAACGGCAGCAGAAAAATCAGGTTACAGAACGGACGCCGGGTTTCCAGCCAATAGACAATTGGCCCCCCCTCAGACCTCGAAATCGATTCAGTCGTGTCTGCCAAAGACATCCGAAACCCCGCTTCGAATTCCGACACAGCGGGGGAAAGCATCGCCCCCTACGAGGCCTCATCGTCGTTTTCTATTTTGCAGATTCAAAAATCTTCGAGTCGCCGGTAAAGTCTCACTGACCCGAATCTGGTAAGCTCCGTAAACGAGCCAGACCTTTCCGATTGTCGGGGAGGTGTCGAGATGAGGGGTCGACAGATTCGTAGGGAATGTCGGTTTTTATCAACCGGTACGGAATGTTCCGCCGATTCCAGATAGAGACCGTGTACCGGAAAGGTCTGTTTGGGAAATCTCCGGGCCGATCCCTGCCGCGCTGCTGAACATAAGGAATGGCTGATGGCCACTGATATTCGTCTGAAGGAACGCCTGCCCGAGTTGACGGACCGGATCGTCGACACCTATCACGAAATCGAAACCATCAATCACCTCGGACATTGCCCCCTGCCAAGTGTCGATGTGGTCGTGGAAATCGCCGACGATCTGCGAGAAATTCTGTATCCCGGCTATCGGAAACGGCAAAATCTGCACTTTGGCAATGTCATCTATCACATTGGTGACCTGGTCGACAGCTTGCATGACCGGCTAACGCAGCAGATCGCCCGAGCATTGCGACATGATTATCGAAAAAAGAACCAGCTGAATTGCGGTGAAGTCCAGCCCGATTTCGAAGCGTTGGGGCAAGAAAAGGCGATTGAATTCCTGTCAGCACTTCCCGCGATCCGACGAGTCCTCGCGACGGACGTTCAAGCGGCCTACGACGGCGACCCAGCCGCCGGGGGACTGGATGAAATCATTTTCTGCTACCCCGGCCTCGAGGCGGTCACGGTCTATCGACTGGCTCATGAACTGCATCGCCTGCAGGTCCCGCTGATTCCCCGGATGATTTCCGAATGGGCCCACAGCCGCACGGGGATCGACATCCATCCCGGCGCAACCATCGGACCCTCGTTCTTCATCGACCACGGAACGGGTGTCGTGATCGGGGCGACCTGTGAAATTGCCAGTCACGTCAAAATCTATCAAGGGGTGACCTTGGGGGCACTGAGCTTTGAACGGGACGACGAAGGAAACCTGATCCGTAATGTGAAACGGCATCCCACGATCGAAGATCATGTCGTGGTGTACGCCAACGCCACGGTCCTGGGTGGCAAGACTCTGATCGGTCGAAACTCGGTGATTGGTGCCGGTGCCTCGGTCTACGAGAGCGTACCAGCAAACACCGTAGTAACGCTGGAGAAGCCGATGCTAAGAATGCGTCAAGCCTCGTAACCCGACCGTAAGAAGTTTCGACGTCAGCGAAAAAGGGGACTGGCTCCGTCCACGGTGCCTGTACCCTTTTTCGCTGACGTCGCGGTTCTGTCGCATGGCATGAGGGTGTCCTGGCAGGGTTCGGGAATCAAGCAACTATTCAAAATCGACGATTTTGCCATCGATGTGCGTAATTCAACGTGAGTCACCCAGCGAATTCGGAGATTTTCCGGTTCTCAGCGAGCGGGATTTTCTGATCGATTTTCTGTTCGAATCTGTCCAAGAAGGATGATCCGAATCGGTTGGAGGCGCGCTCAAAACGATCACCGTCTCGTGACCAAGCCTCATCACGCGGAGCGATGATGGCTACGTTGAATTAAGAAACACGGGGACACAGCGTATGTTAATTTTCTTATTGATTTTAACGGGGTGGCAAGACCCTGATCGGTCGAAACTCGGTCATTGATGCTGGTGCCTCGGTCTACGAGAGCGTACCAGCAAACACCGTAGTGACGCTCGAAAAGCCAAGGTTAAGAATGCGATAAGCCTCGTAACCCGACCGTAAGAAGTTCCGACGTCAGCGAAAAAGAGGACTGGCTCCGTCCGCGGTGCCTGTACCCTTTTTCGCTGCAAACGTCTCACAGCGATTCCCAAAAACAGACCGGTGGTGACACGAAAACGGGAACTGGCTCCGCCTGCGGTGCCTGTCCCTGTTTT
>JBIKZJ010000494.1:0-4503 GCA_044354755.1 Schlesneria sp.
TCGAACGGGAAGTTCAGCAGGAATTTTCGCGCGGGGCCGGGTTGGTGGTTGCAGGCTTGATCGCGGTGGTGATGCAAACGAAGGAGTTTGCTGCGGATGCCGAACGAGTGCGGCAGAATTATTCGGTACCACTAGCCAAAGGCCGCGAACGGACAATGTCGATTCCGCTTCTGGGCGGGGTAACGATGTGTATGACATCACTGTACTGCGAAGGACGTCGGCGTCTGGGGGCGGGCGATTCCGCGGGTGGCTTGCACATCAAACAAACGCTGTTCGGCTTTGAAAAAAAGTCTCGCCGGGACTGGAGAGCCTGGTCTCACGGCAGTCAGCACTCTGTCCCTCGTTTGAACTGGCTCGGGATGAACTGCATCGACAAGGATCGCCTCTCGATCTGAAAGCCGTACGCCGGATTGCTCAGCAATGTGGTGAAAAACTGCTGAATTTGCGAACCGGGGATCTGACCTTATGGCGATCCGGAACGTTGGCGTCCACGAATGAACTGGCAGGAAAGCGAGTGACAGTGCAGATCGATGGCGGTCGTACGAAACTTCGTGGGCCACTGCGAGAATCGGCTCCACAACCGGAAACACGAAGTGAAGACGGATTGATTATCAGCGACGCACCCGGTCGTTCGAAGCCGCGTCCAAAGCAAACGTTTGATGCCGAATGGCGCGAGCCAAAGCTGATGACGATTTTCAGCCACGATGAGCAAGGACGCCTCGAAAAGAAAACAAAAATGACGATCGACGGCACCTTTACGGGGCCGGATGCCATGGCCGAACTCGTTGCTATGCATCTGCATCGCCTGGGGGCCGCCAAAGCCACGAGTCTCACCTTTGTGAGCGATGGCGCGGTTTGGATTTGGGATCGTATCAATCAAATTGTGGCACAAGCGGGCATTCCCAAAGAAGTCCCCATTCATCAAGTTCTTGACAACTGCCACGCTGTTAATCATGTGTCCCTGGCGCTGGCCAGCCTCGATTGTCTGCGGAAGAGAACAAATACACCTCATCTTCCTGGGAACCATTTGTTTCACTCATGATGTTTCCGAAGTTCTTTTGTTGTTCAACTGTTCTCAGGTTTTTCATTCGAGTTCGTCGGTATCTCCACATCAAAACAATAAATCTCATCATCTGAACGCTCCCAGCGAGTCGCTGAAATGCCTTGTTCTGGAACGTCGTATGAGGCGTAACCCCGTAAAACCGGGGCGCCGAGCGACGCAAGCAAATCCCAGGCTGCGCCGCGTTCAATGTCATTTACCGAACTGCCCGAAAGCAGAAATTGATGCTTGTTATTCACCACCCTGATTTGGAGTTTTTCACAAAGTGGCCCAAAAGTTGCGTTGATTCCGAGGTCATCAAGGGTGATGGGCGCGGCTGAAAGCGCATGCATGGCATCGTTTATTTCCTGTATTGTCATTCCCAAATGGAATGGTCCGACGGACTTACCTGGAATAATTTCAAGCGTGTAGGTCATGGGTGTTTTGTTGCTTACAAGCGATGACCTCATGTTCAACAAATCTTGGACAGTGTGCTTGTCACCGAACTCCCTGGCCGCAAGTAAGAAGTTGCCGGGTTGCATATTGCTGATAGCATCCACATTGTCAGCGAGTGTCTCGGCGAGTGGGAAGTCGTTATCAAACTCCAGAACTGATTGAGGTATTTGGTCAGCATCAACCAGAATCACATGCCAATGAGATTGGTGCGCCAACCCTCGCAACGTTGCCATCTGATCCGCATCAAAGGGGTTCGCATGGTAAACGTATGCAAAGTCAGGATCGTTAGGGGTATCTGCATTGGGAACATAGAAAAACAAGAAAATGACAGGACCGTTCGACGTTCGGACCATTCCGCTCTTGAGCATCAGCTCCAACGGATTAATTTCTGCCAGGGTGGACACATAGGGCGTCTTGTCGTAAAGCACCAATACGGTTTCCACACCAAATCCGTCCTCCATGACGAGACGCATCAACGCAATCCCTGTTTGCGGCAACTCGTCAAAGAACGGCACGTCGCCAAGCTCAAAACTTGGTGATTTAGACACTTTATTGTTGAGAATGAACTGGTTCATCATTAATTCCTTTTGCCTCTTGATCGCAATCATACGTACCACGAACTGCCCGACCGTAACGCCATGAATGTCAACAGATGAAGGGAATTCGAGTCACTTTCTCACCACCTTATGTCAATCGACTGGGACGGACGCTGCCTTTGTCTGACTGTAATCGCAGTTGGCTTCGGTTCCTGACTTGGTGTCATTCGTTCACCGAAGCGTTGTACGCGAAGAAAAGGGGATAAGTCCAAATAATGGATGATAGGGAACATTTTCTTTGGATACCGTCGCCAGCATGCCACGAACAGCACACCCAGCGCCGGCGGGAATGATCTGTCACGTACTCAACCGTGGAAATGCCCAGGATCGGATTTTCGACGAAGACGCTGACTACGCCGCGTTCGAAAAAGTCTCCAGATAGGATCAGGGACAGGTTCCTATTTTTGGGAAGTAATCCTGTCTCCAATCATTTCTGATCCGAATCGCTTTTCCCGGAATTTGAATGATCTTGATTACCATCAACCTCTCATTTTCCCTCGACAGTTAAAGGGATTGATGCCGAAATCGTGGGATGTGACGGGCCACTGAATAGCGGGAGTGATTTTTGTACGGACTGATAAATGCCCCAGCAGAGGGGTACTGCGATCCAGATCCAGGCAACGGTGAGCGTAATGGTTTTCATGGGTTCAGGCTTTGAAAGCGTATTTGACGTGGTGTTTCGGATCAACCGGTCGGACCAACAAATTGGCGATCAGGCCGATCAATAAGAGCCCGGCCATCAAGTACATGGTCGAATTGTATGCTTCGGCCTTGGGGACCCCTGCTGCAATGCGGGCGGTCGAAATGTAATTGACGAGACTCGGTCCCAGCAGTGCCGCCACGGACCAGGCGGTGATCAGGCGTCCGTGAATGGCACCGATTTGATAGGTTCCAAACAGGTCGCGTAAATAGGCCGGGATCGTGGCAAACCCGCCGCCGTACATCGAGATGATACTCGCCGTCACGGCCACGAACAGCATTTTATTCTGTAGCTGCTGTGTCCAGGGGACAGCGCAGTACAAGATTGCGCCGAGCAAAAAATAGAGGGAATAAACGACCTTGCGACCGGTATAATCCGAGATTGATGACCAGACAAAGCGGCCCCCCATATTGAAGAGACTCAGCAATCCTGCAAAGCCACCTCCGACGGCGGCGCTGACACCAAACATGTCGGAACACATTTTCGAGGCTTGACCGAGGATTCCGATTCCGGCGCTGACGTTCATGCAGAGCACGATCCAGAGGCACCAGAATTGGGGGGTCTGCCAAGCCTGATCGACCGAGACGTGTGCATTGGTCATCAGCGGTTTCGTTTGCTGTTCGGGTTTCCAGCCTTCCGGTTTCCAGCCCTCAGGCGGGACGCGAATCAGACACGCTCCGAACAGCATCGAAATGGCATACAACGCGGCCATGACGACGAACGCTTCGGCAACACCGGTCGAGGTTGTCGAGCGAAAATGGTCCATCAGTTTCACCCCCAGAGGGGCTCCGATCAAAGCTCCGCCACCGAATCCCATAATGGCCATTCCTGTCGCCATTCCAGGGCGATCGGGGAACCATTTCATCAGCGTCGAAACCGGTGAGATATAGCCGAGACCCAGACCCACTCCACCGATCACACCGTAACCGAGATACAAGAGTCCGATGATTTTCAGCTTGACCCCGAGTGCCGAAATGAGCAGTCCGCCGCAGAAGCAGACGCAACTGGCGACCATCGTCTTGCGTGGCCCGCTCCGTTCGACCCATTTTCCTAGGAATGCGGCCGAGATTCCCAGCATGAACAGGGCGATCGAGTAAGTCCAGCCGACCTGTGGAATGGTCCAGCCCGCTTCCCCCTGGGTGAGTGGGACATTGAAGACACTGAATCCGTAGACTTCGCCAATACACATGTGGACAGAAATCGCGGCCGGTGGGACCAGCCAGCGGTTAAAATCGGGTTTGGCAACCGTTGCTTCACGGGAGAGGAATTGCATGAGCCTCAAGTCTTTGCTGTGGAAGAACAACAGCCAAACGGCCTGCTGCGGATGATCCTGATTAAGCGTCATTCAATAAGGGAGGACGCTCATCAGATCAGAGTGGGTGTGGAAAGTCACTCCTACAGCCAAGTTTTTTCTTGATCTCATGTCTTTATCGAAGCTGTTTCGGCCCCCGTTATCTTGGAGACCGCGTGATCTTTAAGAGGATCCGCCGTCTCAGAACTTCATAATCATATCAATTCCGAGCATCAATTTCTGAGTTTTCCGTCCGTCGTCGTAGGGGCGAGCGGCACCGGGCATCGCTCCAAGACCCGGCAACCCGCCCGCATCGGGCAGACCTCCGCCGCCGGGGAAACCGCTGGGGCCGGTTATCCCGCCGGGAGTCGGAGCACCGCTGAACGGGAGCGGTATTGCACCGGGAGGAAGCGGTGGTGCG
>JBIKZJ010000117.1:0-14866 GCA_044354755.1 Schlesneria sp.
CGAGATTCCCAGGTAAGTCTCACGACTGACCATCGGTAGTCCTGCTTCGTCGCGTTCGACCCCTTCCTGAGTTTCGATTTCGGTTGCATCGGCAAAACCGAGATTACTGAAGGCTTCGTCCGTGGACCCTTCGGACATGATCATCACATTTCCGGGCTGCCCACTCGATTCGGTCATGGAATACATCCCGTTGACGAAGGCGAGTAATCCAATCTGGACACCGATCACCAGCATGAACGAGCCGACCATGAACAGGGTGGTAACCCAGCGTGTTTTCAGGTTCATGAGGTTGTAGCTGAGCGGCACTTTGCCGATGAAAAACAGGACCAACAGCAAAAAACCGGTCGCGGCAAAGATCCCTTGTAAAATGGGTGACGAGCCACCAAAGACCTGCCAGGGGGCCGCAGCAAACAGAATAGGTCCAGAAATAGAAAACATCGTGATTCTCGTATGATCAACAGGTCAGGCAACCTTGGCGAAGACATCCGAAACGCGAACACCGCGTGCAGACCAGGCGGGAATAAAACTTCCGGCAAACGCCGTCACGGCTCCCATGGCAGCCCCCCACCAGAGGCAGTTAATGGGGACGGCAAACTTGGGAAAGAAGGCGATCGGGAAGGGAAGCCCACCCCAAACCCCATTGATCACCCCATACGCGAGTGCGGCACTCAGCAGGCCCGACAGCGTCCCAATCAACAGGGCTTCGCTGAGGACGAGGGTCAGGATTTGCCAGGGTAAAAAGCCGAGCACTTTGAGGACGGCGAACTCGGTTCTTCGCTCGCGCACCGAGATGCTAATGGCATTCGAGATCACCAAGGCTAAAACGGCCATGCAGGCGGGGGCGAGCAACCAGCGGACACCCCAGATGATGTCACGATACGCATCGAGAAACGAGGAAATTCCGGTGGATGAGGTCTCGCACTTGACGGCGGGATTCGAAAATGAGGGGGCGGTCAGAATCTGCTCGGTCATTTTGTTGAACGAGATTCGGTCGGGAACTCGTAACCAGACCAGGCTGAGGGTTTTATCGGCCAGGGGGTGGGGCTTGTTGTTGTGAGCCGCCTTATAGGTGTCGAGTTCGGTTTCGAAAAAGTCACGGTTGATGACGGCGCTGTCGGTGTACTGCGCCGTTTCTTTGGGAAACGTCCCCACGATTTCCAGTTCCAGATTGACATCACGATAATTACGACCGTAGACCGTAATGCGGTCTCCGATCCGTTTTTTCAGCTTGTTCAATCGGCCCTCGCCGACGATCACCCCATTGCGAAACTCTTTCATTTTTTTGATCGCTTCGATCAATGGCCGTGCCTGCTCATCGGGTAAAGTGTCGATGTTATCGAGCATCGTTCTGGCTTTTTCGGCTTCCATGATGAAGGAAAAAAAGAGGTTTTCGTAACCTCGTTTTGCCGGATTCGATTCGGTGGAACCGACAAAAAATCCCCAACTCATCGAGTCTTGCGGGTGAATCGCGTTCGGGTCATTCGGATCGGCAGCTCCGTCGCTGAGTCCTGCCGCGTAGGAATAGGGCATCAAACTTGGGTTTTGCCATTTTTCGGTCACAATCGCCTTGATATTCGCACTTTTTTCGGTGGTGACTTTATCGAGGGTGGTCAGTACGGTGAAGACAAGGGTCACCACCAATACCAGCATCATCGTCCCCAGCGAAGTCAGGATCGTGCGGACGGGATTGCGCGCAATGTTTTCGAAAACGAGGATGAGAAACTTCATATTGCCATTCCAATGAGAATGCCGGTGATCGAGGAGAAAACGGGCGATACAGGCTATTGGGTCGCCAGACGCCCCTTTTCGAGATGAACCAGCCGATCGGCTCGCTCTGCCGCGCGCGGATCGTGGGTCACCATGACGATCGTTTTGTCGAGCGAATTTTTGAGTTCCACCAGCAGATTCAAAATCTCGTCCGCCGATTTGGCATCCAGATCACCTGTCGGTTCGTCGGCGACGATCAGGGCGGGATCGGTCACGATGGCGCGGGCGATCCCAACTCGTTGTTGTTGCCCGCCCGAAAGCTGTCCGGGTCGATGCCACATTCGATCGCTGAGGCCAACAATGTCGAGCGCGTTTCGGACCTGCTCGCGCCGCTGGGAACCCGAGAGAGGTAACAGCAGCAGTGGCAATTCCACATTCCGAAAGGCGGACAACACGGGTAGCAAGTGATAGAACTGAAAGACGAAGCCCAGGCTGCGTGTTCGCCAGCTTGCGAGTTGCCCTTCCGACATCGACGAGATTTCTTCACCGCGTACACGGATCGAGCCAGTCGTCGGTCGGTCGAGTCCCGCGATCAGGTTCAGCAGCGTGGTTTTCCCCGATCCAGAGGGGCCCATCAGGGCGACGAACTCCCCTTGATTGACGGTCAGGTTCAGTCCATTCAAGACATCCAGGACTTCGCTGCCGCGTTTAAACGACTTATGAACATCGTGGACTTCCACGCAGGCTTCGAGGGAGGGCATTCACAATTCCTCAAGAGGGATCTGTCGAGTGATTCAACGAGATGAGGTCAATTCAAGGGATCACAGCTTTGGTCGCAGTTGGGTCATTTTCGTTCTGATTTTCGTTGTCTGAATCGGGCGGATCGTCTTCCGGGACAAAGGAATCTTCGGGATCTTCGTTTTGCTGAGTGGACGTGGGGAGACCCGATTTCTGGACACTGTCATGATCCGCAAACTTGTTGAGGGCCGGAGGGATCTTTTCGTCAACAAGGTCTGCATAAAATTTCACGATGGCTCCCATTTCGGGTCGCAGGTACATCCCCTCTTCGTCGGCAGGAACTTTCAGGCGGACACGAACAGGAACGGCTCCCTTAGCACGGTCGGCGATGGGCAAGAGTCGCGAGACAACCCCTTCATAATAGCGGTCCATGTAGGCTTCCGGTTGTACGCGACAACGCTGTCCCTTTTTGACTTTTGAGATTTCCCGTTCTTGAATCGACAGTTCCACTTCCAGTTTGGAAAGGTCCGCCATGTCACAGAGGCTGAAGGAACCATTGAAAGCGATGGGATTCACCAGATTTCCGAGTTCCGCATTCTTTTTCAGGACCGTTCCCGAAATCGGCGCGACAATGGTGCAATTGTCGAGTCGCCACTTGGCACGACGTAATTCGGCTTGGGCCTGACGGACTTGGGCTTCTGCTCCCCGTTTCCGCTCGGCCCGGGGACCATCCACGGCCAACTGAGCGGTGGCCGACAGCCGATCGACCCGTTTTTTCAACATGAGAAACTGGGATTCCGAGGTTTCCACATCCTGTTTATTCCCGAATCCATTTTTCCAGAGATCATTGGCGCGCTTGTAATCGCGTTCAGCTTGTTCGAGCGTGGTTTGCGTTTCTGCCAGATCCGCTTTGGCCTGCTTGATTTCGTCAGGTCGTGATCCCTCACGCAACTCGGCCAGATTTTCTCGGGCTGCTTCCAGTTGTCCCGTGATCCGTTCAAATTCGGCCAGATATTCGGTGCTATCCAAGACCGCCAGGACAAAACCCTGTTCGATCCGCTGCCCCGCTTCAAAGTTCAATTCGATGACACGCCCACTCACTTGGGGGCTGACGAGAATCTGCTGCTCGGGAATAATATAGCCTTTGGATTCGACCACCGGCCCGGCGGTCGCTTCAGGATCGGGTGTTTTTTTTGTGCTGATGGGATCGGGTTGTTTCTCCACCGCGTCCGTGAGGCTTGATGAAGTGAGCGAGGGATTTCCCACCACGGACAGCAAGTACAGCACCACGCAAGTCAAGGTTCCCACAAGGAACCATGGCAATTTTGATCCGCCGCCGGAGGATTGACGGGGGGGGGGCAATCGGAGCGATTGCACGCGTGATTTGAGCGAAGGTCCAGTGGAAGTGGCATCAGACATTGACCCGGAATTCCCAACGTGAGGGTAAACGTGTTCTTTCGAGGCGAGTTGATGATCCTCACCCGTGATTTGCGGTGGACCAACCAGGCCCCTTAAAAAGCATGCACCACTCGCGGCGATACTCCCACAATCGTAACAAACCATTGTTGGGGTTGATCCGTGAATGGCTTCAGCCAAATTCTCCTCATGATCTTAACATGATTACAAGCTGATGGAAAATTGCCAATCCACCCTTGATGGCGGAAGCAGAGAAATAGGGGGACGCAGGGAAAAGAGGCCGGATCCATGGGTAGCCACTGCGGCGAAAGAGGATTTCCGTGTCGAGAATCGATGAGATCTCTTCGCTTTTTCCTGGTGTCGAGATTCAAAGTTGCTGGTCAAGGGCATAGAATCAGCGGAACGGAAGCGCCTTCCCCCAAGGGGATATTTTCTGTGATGATTGGTGACCCATCCTGCGGGGTTCGTGGCAGAATTCTGGTGGAAACAGGAAATCTGCTGTACGACGCGGCGACGAATGGTCACCATTTTACGGTTCGGATACCGATGTTCGCGGTTTTTGAAAGCCTGATTTTACGGCAGCGAGATACACTTCATGAATTTTGACCAGCGACTGGAACGGGCGATCGAACGGGGTCAGCGACAACGGGACGCCGAAAGTCGTGATCGGGCGCTACGAGCCATGACCGACGAGGAATACCGTAATGTTCACTCTAAGTCTCGACTGGAGCTTTCCGAACACGTCGAAGCGGGCCTGAGAAAACTGGCAGACTACTTTCCTGGCTTCGAGTACGAAACACTGATGTCGGCGGATGGCTGGGGAGCGTGTATTCGCCGGGATGATCTGGCCCCTGGACCACCGGGAACCAGGGGCATGGTTCACGGTTACAGTCACCTGGAAATGCTGGTTCGTCCCTATTCCGCCGCTCGGATCGTGGAATTGGTGGCTCGCGGGGCGATTCGGAATAAAGAAGTCCTCAGTCGTTCTCATTTTCAGCAGTTGATTCAGGTCGACATAGACTCGTTTCGCGAGGTTGTTGATCAATGGGTGCTGGAATATGCGGAAAAATTCTCGGCACGCAATTAATCCATGAACACGCGATGGGTCACCAAAAAACGGTCCGTTGATCGCGTTTTTTTTCACCACGATTTCAGTTTCACTTTCACCACGATTTCACCACGAATCATCCTCAACCCTCGTCTCCTCCCCAAAAGGTTCCCTTTGCATCATGAGTCGTCACGAAGATTTGCAGCGAGTTTTAGACACAGGGATTGTTGCCATCATTCGAGCCTCATCAGGGGATCAGTTGGTTCGTGTCGCACGGGCATTGTTTGAAGGAGGGATCGATATCATTGAAGTCACCTTTACGACCCCTGGGGTTGTGGAAGTGATTTCGGCTGTGCGAAAAGAGCTGGGAAACAAGATTTTGCTCGGTGCGGGAACGGTCCTGGACCCTGAAACCGCTCGAATTGCGATTCTTGCCGGGGCCGAGTTTCTGGTCTCTCCTTGCGTGAATCTGGACATCATCAAGCTGGGGTTACGGTATGACAAAATGGTCATGCCGGGGGCCTACACACCGACCGAGATTGTCACCGCTTGGGAGGCGGGGGCAGACGTGGTGAAACTGTTCCCTGCGGATATTGGTGGAGCCCCGTATCTTAAGGCCCTCAAAGGACCTCTGCCGCAAATCCGTTTGATGCCGACCGGGGGTGTTAACCGCGAGACTTTGCGTGATTTTGTCAAAGCGGGAGCCTGTGCCGTGGGACTCGGGGGGCAGTTGGTCGAGAAGGAAGCCCTGGAAAAGGGGGATTTCGGCCGGATTCAGCAATTGGCAGCGGAATATGTGGAACTGATGCGCAAAGCCCGCGCGTAACGTCGAATGATTTCGTGAAGCAGGTTTCGCGAGGATGATTCGATGCATCGCATCTGGGGCCATTTGGCAACAACGTGGTTTTTTGGCAACGAAATCGGGTGCAAAACCGCAGATTTGCAGGGTTTTCAGCGGATTGCTGGCAAATGATAATGTGCGGACTTTGCGGACTGTAGACCGCGAATCAAGATGTTTCTGCAGGTTTCCGAGATTTCAAAGATTTGGTTAAAGCCTCTGGTTGTTCTGTGCTTTATCATGAGCCGCAGAAGTTGAGCAAATTGCCATACGTCATCGCGGGACTGGGATCCCGAGAGACGCGGCTGGAATCCAGTTTTTTGAGGGGACCAATGATGAAAAATGCGATGCTCGGTGCCTTGGCGGCGCTGGTGATCGCGGTGGGCGCGTCACCGGGAAGCGTTTTCGCCGGGAGTTACTGCGGGGCCGCGAGCTACCGATGTTGTCCGCCAGCGGCTTGCCAACAAACTTGTTGCTATACAACGCAGCGGGTCGAGCGACAGATGTGCCAGCGGACTGTCTATCAGACCGTTCAAGAACCGCAAACCTACACGGTGAGCCGAACGGTTTACGAGACCGCTTACGACGACGTGGTTGAGACTTGCCATCGCACGGTGAACGAGGTGGCCTATCGTGAACAACAGTATCAGGTTGCCCGACAGGTTTACGAAACGGCCGATCGTGAAGAACGCTACACAGTGATGAAGCCTGTGAACGAGACGCTGTATCGCGAACAGACCTACACCACTCAACGACAGGTTTGGGACGAATCGACACGCGAAGTTCGTCGCTGTGTTCAGCGTCCCGTCACGGAAACGCTCGAACGAGAATGTCGCCAGACGGTCATGCGACAGCAGACAGAAGTGATCAATCAAGAGCGTTGTTACACTGTCATGCGACCGGTCACAACCTATCGGACCGAACGACAAGACTGTGGTCAATGGACCCAAAAACAGATTTATCATCCTGGTCCTTCCTGTCCGCGAATGGTCGTCGGCCCCAACGGCTGTCCTCAGGTCTGCATGACCCAGATGCCCGGATTCTACACCTGTAAGCGGGTCTGGTGTCCAAACATTGTTGAGCGACAAATCCCCTGTACCACCTACCAACCGCAGGTCGTTCGCCAGTCCTGTCCGGTCACGGTCTGTCGGATGGTTCCGGAAACCGTGGTCACAAAAATTCCTTACCAGGTTTGCAGGATGGTCACGGAACAAGTCGTCGAGAAAGTTCCCGTAAGGACCTGTCGCACGGTCTGCGAGTCTCATGTGCAGAAGATCCCGTATCAGGTTTGTCGCATGGTGGCCGAAGAATGTGTTCGCAAGGTCCCCCATCAGGTTTGCAAAACCGTGATGGAAACGAAAACCTGCCGGGTTCCCTACACTGTCTGCCGACAAGAACCTTACCAGGTCACCAAGCGAGTCGCTCGGTGCGTCCCTCGTGAAATTCAGTCCACCTGCACACGGATGGTGACGAAATGTGTACCCCGTGTCGAGAACTACGAAGTCTGTCGACTGGTCCCACAAACGGTTTGTCCGACAACGTGCAATTCCTGTAGTACAGGGAGTGGTTGTGCTTCGGGGAATTGTGGTGTTTCCTCAGAGGCCCCCGTCAATATGACGCCGGTCCCTGAAGAAGCCGCACCGATTTCGCACGGTCCGGTCTCCACGGTTCCTTTCAGTCGACGACGGCTGAGCCTCTAACAAGTATGCCGTCAGACGCGGTCGCGAAGGTCGATATTTTCTGAAGCGGACGGGGCGCAAACACCATGTTTGCGCCCCGTTTTTTGTTTGCGCTTGTGCTCGCCACAGCGAGTTGATTCTGTAGACCCAGCTCAAGTGACAAACTCAGGGTCAATTTTTGTGAGCGCCGCGGTCGATACTGGCCAGTGAAGTCGCCGGCTCCAAAAAAGAAACCTCTCCTTGACCGGCCGAAACTGCCGGTCAAGGGGGTCATTTTGATCCGAGTCAAGAATTTGTCGAATGAAGAGATGGGGCACAAGATGAAACCGGTTCGCATGGAGGCATTACTGAAGAGTGGGTGGCAACTGATTGACGAGTTGAGAAACGGCTTATCCGAGCAACGGGAGACGCCCCCTGGCCCCAACGAGCTTGTCAGCTTGATACAGGGGTTGCAGCTGTTTTGGAGCAGAGCGGATGACTTGCAGTTCAAGTGGGTCGCCCGCTGCAGCCTGGCGCTCGAACAATTCCTGGAAAGCCTCTGTGCAAAAGGTTTTATAGCGACGATTGAATACGTCCGAGAAATGGAATTGGCAATCCTCTGTCTGGAACAGATGTTAACGGAACTGGACGCCACGGGCGAAGATCCGCATTGTCCCGACTGGGAATCACTCCATCGACTCGAGCATCATCCTCTGCATGAGCAATCCGTCACGAACAGTGAGACACCTCAAAAAACGATCGATGTATTTGCCGTCCGCGAGATTCCAGTCCCATCCGCTGTTGATCTCGAATCGGTTCCACAGCGACTGAATTTGACTGAGCCCACACGGGTGTCGCACAGCGAGCCGTCCGGGGAATTCTTGCGAATCTCCCAGAACAAAGCGGTTTTCCCGCGACAACCACAGCTGGACTTGAGGCCAGAAACAAGGGTCTTGCTCGTTCAAAATGCGAGCTTACCACCCGAAGTGGAATCGGCGAGTACTGCGATCGCGCTGACGAGTACTGCAGTCCCCTTGAACCGAATTCTGGTGGTTGAGGGCTCCCTGTTTTATCGGCATCTGATCCAACTGGCCTTACAATCGGCGGGATATGAGGTGGAATCTGTGGCTCCGACGGCGAGCGACTTCCTGGGGATGACCATCGAGTCGCTTGCTTGTTACCCGGCGGTTTTCCTGACAGCAGAAATCACACAGGAAGCAGCGGCAAAAATCGAGCAGGCCCGCAGAACCTCGTCGGTGAAGTTGATTGGTTTGCAGGGTACAGATCAGAGCGAGCCGTTTCCGTTGGAGTGTGATGCATTTGCTCGGAAAACCAAACCGCAACAGCTGATCACGCTCCTGGAAGATCTGCAGAATTCCACCGCGAAAACAGCACGGAAGACCGCGTGATGCGCTGGTCTATGGATGTTAGGTCTGTCATTACGATCACGGGTCGGATCAGGAGCAAGTGACCTCGATACGCCGGCCACGCGGGGCCCTGACGAACCGATTTCACGCCGCCATCGGCGCCTTGACTTCGTATTCGTCATCGGTCGCCTCGGTCGTGGTTTCCGATCGATCATCGTGCCCGTAGCCGTAGCTATAACCGTATCCGTACCCATATTCGCTATTGCTTTTACTGCCAATATGATTGGCCACAATTCCGATCACCTCAACACCAGACATGCGGAAGGATTCCACAGCCCGCAGAACTAATTTACGACGATTCTTGTCGGGACGAATCACAACCACGGCACCATCGACAAGACGCCCGATAATCGCCGGATCGGTGACAGCCAAGACGGGTGGCGCATCAATCAGGATCTGGTCATAAGCCGATTCCGCCCACGCGAGAATGTCATTAAATCGATCGCTGGCGAGTAATTCCGAGGGGTTTGCGGGGCGAGAACCGGACGGCATGACATCCAGATTTTCGATACCAAGATTGAAAATATTTTCGAGACAGCATTCTGCCACCGGAGTTGTTTCACGGAGGATCTGTGACAGCCCACGCGGGCCCTTCAATTCCAGAAGTTGCGTCATCCCCGGACGACGGAGGTCTGCATCAATCAGCAACGTCTTCTTCTTGGCCTGAGCGAAGGCAACCGAGAGATTTGCGAGTGTTGTGGTTTTTCCATCCCCCGGTTCGGTGCTGGTCATGACGAGTCGTTGCGTATTACTGGTCGAGAATGTGATCGAACTGCGGAGGGTTCGGAAAGACTCGGCTTCGAGAGAATCGGGTTTGGCATAGGTGACAATCGCATCCAGACCTGACCCGTCCAGAACCTCCATTTCACGGATCATCGCCAACATCGGCAAGCCGAGTTGAGTTTGAAGTTCATCGGGCGAGCGGAACCGATCATCCAGGACATCGATTACATAAATAATTGCCATCCCTGACACGAGTCCGAAGAGCGTGCAAAGGAAAACTGTCGTCGAAATTTTGGGGGCCACAGCCGAGGGAACCACCTTCGCAACGGTGGGAACGCTAATCTTTAATCCCGAGTCGGCGCCAATATCGATCTTCTTCATTTGCTCAAGAATCAAATCGTAATACAATCGCATCCGTTTCAGGTCCATTTCCACGATATCAATCTGAGCCATTTGGCCATTGAGGCTTAAGGCTTGACTGCGGATGATTTCAAAATCTTCTCGAATCGCCTGCTCGTGAGCACCCGCCTGATAGAGACGTTGCTTCACCATTTCCAGTAGCTTGGGACCAAGTTCCCGTTCGCGTACGTCTTTCATTGCGGACGAGACAACATGCCGACGTTCGCTGAGCCATTTCTGGGTCTGCTGAATTCGGTCTTCCAGTTGGCGAATGGTGGGATGTTTTGGACCGAGGGTCATCAGGCGGTTTTGCAACTCGGCTTGATCTTGAAGTAATTCATCCTGATGCTTGGCAACGGAATAGGCATCGTTGGCTCCGACACCCAGTTCCTGGAGCAGGAATTCTCGTGAAATGTCACCTGCCGCCTGCTGCAAATAGGGCTGAATATCATTCCCTTCTGCCAAGGCGTGCTGAACGGAAATGAGTAAAGCGCGGGATTCGAGCGTTTTTTTCTGCGCTTCAATCAGTGCGTCATTCAGTTTTACTGTTTGTTCGATGATCACATGGGAATTCTTGTCATTGCCATGCAGCAAAATTCCCGAATCACGCTTCAACCCCAGCAGATCCGTCTCTTTATTGCGAATGGCCAATTCACTTTGGGCCTTTTCACGATTCAAGAGGACCATACTTTCCTTCGAGTTTCCTTTGTGAATCTCGTTCATATATTCCAGGTAGGCTGCAACAATCGCATCAACAACCAATTTTGCCGTCTTGGCATTTTTAGAGACGTAGCGTACCTGAATCATGTTGGTTAAACGGGTTGATGACACCGTGAGATTTTTTTTCAGCACGGCTGTCCAGCGAGACTTGGGTGTCCCCTTGAGATCGATCCGATGAGCATTCGGTAGTCGAGTGATCGCTCCCTCGAGAACACGATCACTGGTCAAGACCTTTTGGTACGTCGGCATAATGTCTTGAATCGAACGTTGGTTCGACTGATTTGTCGTATCCAGTACGTTCCCGTCAGTCTTCAAAACCATGATTTCCGAGATCGATTCATATTTGCGAGTCGCGGTCACATACCATGCGGTTCCAATGATCCCTCCGAGGATCGTGCAGACTAGCAGCGTCGGTAATTTACGCCGAATCACCTGCAGAAAACGAACGGCTTCACCGAGAAGATTCGGTCCATTGGCGGTCGAATCCAGATCCGATGTCAGTCGTTCGTTTGTATTCATTCGAAAGAGCCAATGCGAAATAAAGTGCAATTCAGCGGACACTTTGTCATCCGCAAGGTCGGAAAGACCGCCGAGTCTTGAATCTCGGATCTCAACGAAATCTGAGCTCACTGTAAACAACTCGCTGTAAACAGCTTACTGAGGTCTCGATTCACGAAAGTTGTTTAGAACAACGGTGTTCCTGTGATTGGTATCGAGCCACCCAAATTCATTCCCACGCGTTTGAGCAGATCGACCATGATTGTCAGCGGTGTTTGCTCAACGCTCACCACATCACCAGGCTGTAGTCGGATATTGGATTCGGATTTTTGTTTGGCGTTCGCCAAACTGACATGAATGATAAAGGTCTCCACTTGATCAGGATGTTCCGGGTCAACGGTGCGACTCAAACTCCCCGGTTTGCGACGGATCACGTAGACTTTGTTGGCGGCCAGCGAACTCACCCCGCCGGCTAATGCAACGGCCTCGACAACTCGCAATTCCTCGGAAATCGGAAATTCAAAACGCCCAGGACGCTGGACAAGTCCGAGAACGTGCAGCGGTTCGGGATCTCGCTTCTCGACGTAGACGACTGCGCCATCTTCTAATTGATAACCGTTAGAACCGGTTTTCGTGGCCGAAACCAGATCGACTTTTACCGTATCGGACATCGCACCGATCGGTTCGACATCGACGCTATGCCCCACCGGATCAACCAGGCTTGAATTCTTTCCGGCAAATCGCTGCTGGGTGGTTTGAGAGAGCAGGCTTGGGTTACGGATCACCACTTGTGTTCCCGCGCTGGGATCAAGCCCCTCGGCCCGGCTTAAAGCGGTCAGTAAGTCACATTGTCCTCGTGGCAAATCATAAACCGAGGGCTTTTTCACCGCACCAGCGACCATGATTCGATTTGTCCGTTGGCTCTTCATCGTGACGGTCACGTTCGGGCTACGGTAGAGGCCGCGGTCGACACATTCATAAATAATTGCCGCTTCGGCGGCTTCCATTTTCATTCCAGCAAGTTGAATTCGCCCCACCTGAGGAATAGCGGCTTGACCATCTTCTTCAATCCGGACGGAAAACCGAACCGTGTCTTTCTCATTCAAGCCTGCAGCAATCGCAACTTCCACGACATCGCCACGATCGAGCACATCGGATTGCTTCGAGGCACTTGCGAGACGCGTCAGATCGATGGTCTGCGGATTTTCCCGTGCACTGGCAATGAAGTTGGCAGGCAATGTTTTATAAGTGTATTTCTCGCCCTGGACAGTGGCGCAACCGACACCTGCCAGGGAGCAGAACGCGAGTATGAGGCCCGTCATCGAATTCAAGCGGAAAGATGTCACCGGATTTCCCTGCCACGAGCTTTTGCGAAGAGACTGCAGTTTGAGAGACCACATTCGATACCGGAACGGTGCAACGACAAACGAAGCAGGTTTTCCCTGTCGCTGGCGATGAGAGCGAATTGACTCAGGCGATTTTGCCATGGGAGTCACTTTGTTAGGGGGATAGAAAAGACAGGATCAAAGGGACAGTCACATCCGCCTCAAGGGGTTTAAACCATCGTGGCGCGCGGAATTTATGAGAAGCATTCCGAAGCGTCAATATGAGTTGTCATGGTCGTAGTTTCTTGAGTAGCAATCGTGGAAATTCGGCAGAAAACCCGAAAATTCACCCGTATCCGGCACGATTCGCCGCAGAACGCGTGATTGCCGTCTTTCTGGGGGAATCCAATCGCGGGATACCGACACCTGAAGACCGACACTTGAAGACCGACACTTAGTACGGTTGTGCGAGCTTCAGCAGCGAGCCGAGTTGTGTGGACGAGATATTAGCCCCCCCCAGCCGGGGTTCAATGGCAAAGCCGATACCCAAGTTATTCTTGCTGACATCGTAATTGGCCCCGAGATGAAAGAGCAGCCACTCTCCGACCCGTGTGATGGTAAATCCCTGGCCTCGACTTTGTCCTTCACCCAAATCGTAGGCCGTGGTCGCTGACGAGACCCACTTGGGGCTCAGCACATAGCTATAGGTTGCCGTGGCAATCTGGCTATCGAGTGTTCCCCCCTTCACTTGGCGCACGCCGAAGTAAACGCTGCCGCGCAGGCTGCGTTGACTGATGACTCCGAGACTCCAGAGCTGCTGCCCTTCGGGAAAGAAATCGTACAGGCTGCTGGCGACAATCGAAGTTCGGTCGCCGACGTGCCACGCGTAGCGCGAGCTGACCAAACCCAGGGTTTGACCAAAATTATCCCGATCGGCGTCCGGGAAAATCGACGCTCCCAGATCGAGTGTCATCCAGTCTTTGATCCGTTGCTGGTCTGGTGGGCCCACCTTTGTCTGGAGCCGCTGGTTCCAGTTCAAACGTAAAACCTGCTGATTATCGACCAATTCGTTGTAGGGAGCTGTGACGGAGGTGCCTGCACCCTGCCGCACCGCATAAAATCGCGGATCAAATTGTGGGGGAAGGGTTCCGCCAAAGGTGTTAGTGACAAATCGCATGCGGAAACGTTCTTGCGCATTATCATCGAATTCATTCCATTGGGGAATGTTGCTCAAAGATTGATTAGACCCTGCCATTCCGTACTCGGCCGCAACCAGCGATTTGTGAGCCAATCCATTGAGATTAAAAATATCACTTTGCACGAACGGCATCACGCGCTGGAACGAAATACTGGCCCGCAAGCCTGCTCGACCGTATAAACGATTGACAGACTGCCCGGAAAAACTGTCACCCCAAAACGCCGCTTCGCCCATCACAAACGGGGCGAGCCGCAGTGCACCGAGATTGAAGGGCAATTCGATTTCATGTCGACTCTGGGCGACCAACCCCTGTCCGTTGATCATCCAGGGTAATGGTGTGGCCACATCATTGGGGTCGGTCGGTGCTGCAGCCAGGTTGGTAATCGCATACCCCGCCGAAGAATGGCTGGTGTAATTGAGCAAGTTCCCCAGTAATGGCTCGCCCAGAAAGTAGAGATCTCCGCGAGGGAGCCATTGGGTGTTGTTTTCGAAATCATTTAATTGTGGACGCACCAGCACGGTCGCTGCCGAATTGTCACTGAGTCGTTGATTAATCTGGAGTTTGGTGTCAAGGTCCTTCCCCTTATCAAACTCGGATTCGCGGTATTGTTCGCGAAAATTGCGGTCGCTGACATAGCCAATTTCTCCGAATAATGTCGTGCCGGTGCTCTCGAAGGCTTGGCGATGTTCCCATTGGAAGATCCCGCGATTGGGATTCGGTGGAACCAGCGCGCGTCGATCCAGACCCAGGTTATCTAAGCCCCCATCATTGATATAGTACCCGAAAACAGTACCGGTATACAAATTTCCATACTCATCAGTTCCTTGATAACTTCCCTTTAAGCCCGTTGCCGGACCTCGGTAGCTGAGATAGTCAGCTTCGATTCCAAGGTTGATACGGGGATTCTCGGGCTTTGTCAGACCAAAGAGTGAAAAGGGGTCCCAAGTTGTACGAATTTGAGTTCCGAAAACACGGTCTATTCCGATCCCGCCTCCTTGGATCGGGATGCTGGCAGTGATGTCCTCGGCAGGAAGACTAATTTGTGGTGCGGTAAATAATGGAAACTGGTCAACCAGGAACTGCGAATTGAGTGCGGTGATCCAGTAATGATCCTCAGGAATCAGTCCCCCCGACTGGGGATCAACGCGGGGAGGGCTCTTGTTGGCAAAA
>JBIKZJ010000495.1:0-4502 GCA_044354755.1 Schlesneria sp.
AGCGCGACGCTGGTTACGCGATTCCATCTCGACGCTGTCGCGATCGGTGAAGGAAATTGATGTCGGAACCACCAGCGGTGCGGGCCAGCGGCATAAGTTTCTCGAGATCTACCAGAAATATATCGTCCCCCGGATCCCATTTGCCGGCTTAAGACAGTCCCTGAATGAATTCGAAGCGCATCGCAAGACCGTCCAGAACGTGCTGGCTTCGGCTCAGGCCAACATCGCCCGATCAGGTCGCGAAGCCGAGCAACGGGCCAACGCAGTCCTCGCGCGGATCAGCACCAAGATGCGCTCGATCCGCCGCAAGGATTGATTGGGATGACTTGGGATTAATCCCACTTATGCCAGGATTGGCTTGACCACTTCGCCGTGCACGTCCGTCAAGCGGTAGTCTCGTCCCTGAAATCGATAAGTCAGCTTGGTGTGATCAAAGCCGAGCAGGTGCATGATTGTCGCCTGCAAGTCATGAACGTGAACTTTGTCCTTGGCAATCGAAAAACCGAGCTCATCCGACTCGCCATGTGAAAAGCCCCCTTTGACTCCCCCGCCTGCCATCCACATGGAATAACAGTCGGGAAAATGATCGCGGCCCAGATTCGCTCCGCCAGCGGTCCGCCCCTCGCGGAAGGGGGTTCGACCAAATTCGCCGCCACAGACGATTAACGTATCCTTGAGCATGTCACGTTGTTTGAGATCTTTAATCAACGCCGCGACCGGCTTATCCATCGTGGCACACTTGTTGGTCAGTCCGTCGGTCAGTCCTTCGCCGGGCCCCGTCCCATGAAAATCCCAACCCCAATCGAAGAGTTGGATGTACCGGACACCCTGCTCACACAGCCTGCGGGCGAGCAGGCAGTTATTCGCAAAACTGGCGGCTCCTGGTTGTGCGCCATACGAGTCGAGCGTGTCTTTGGTCTCTTTGGTGATATCCATCACTTCAGGGACCGACATCTGCATCCGGAACGCCAGTTCATACTGTGCGATGCGGGTCAGGGTCTCGGGGTGCCCCATTTCCCCCGCCTGCATCTCGTTCAGGTCATGCAATGCATCCAGGGTTTCTCGCCTGAGACTACGGGACATCCCCGGTGGATCCGAGGCATAGAGCACTGGATCCCCTTTCGAGCGACACTGAACCCCCTGATAGACAGAGGGGAGAAAGCCGCTGCCGTACGAGTTTTTACCCCCGTTGGGCTGGACCCCACTGGAAATTAACACCACAAAACCAGGCAGATTTTCGTTCTCGGTCCCGAGTCCGTAGGTTGTCCAGGCCCCCAAGGAAGGTCGTCCTGAGCGGGCCGAACCGGTGTAGAGCAAAAGTTCCGCAGGGGCGTGATTGAACTGCTCGGTAAACATCGACTTGATCACGCACATTTCATCGGCGACGGTTTGCAGGTTTGGCAGTGCATCCGACAACCAGACTCCCCCCTCACCACACTGCTTGAAGGTTCGCGGGGTCCCCAGCAATTTGGGTGTCCCCGTGGTGAATGCAAACCGCTTCCCTTTGATGAATGAGTCTGGTGCATCCTGCCCGGTCATTTTGACGAGTTCGGGCTTGTAGTCATACAAATCCAGATGCGGGGGGGACCCGGTCAGATGCAGATAGATGACCCGTTTGGCTTTGGCGGCAAAATGGGGCAGCTTCGGTGCCAAGGGATTAACGACCGATGACGCGGCACCTCGCGAAGTGTTGCCCAGCATCGACGAAAGCGCCAAGGATCCGATACCCAACTGAGCATCTTTGAGAAACTGCCGCCGGGTTTTGTGCTGCAGGTGTTCAAACTGAGGAAGCATGGTGGCCTGACTTTACTGAAGAGGAATGGAATTGTTCCTGGTCGATGAAGGGAACCCGCAGATCAGAGGATCTTGGCAACGGATGAGCAGGTCGGTCGCATGGGTCTGATCTCTCGGAAACGATCTCGAAAACGATTATGGGATGGTGGTGTCATCGTGTCTCAATCAAGCGGGGATGCCCCGTTTGGGGATACTGCCCCAGCGGATTACCGCTTCATTAAGGTTTCATCTAAATTCAGCAACACATTTCCGACGACGGTCCATGCCGCCAGTTCCGGCACGTTGGCCCCGGTCTCGGCGGCGCCCAATGGATCCGTCGCCATCCGCATCGCCTCGTCCGCGCTTTGTTCAAATCGGACCAACGAACGCACGTACAAGTCGGCCAGTCGTTTCAGTTCATTTTCATGAGGAGGTCGGGAGAGCGTCAGGCGGAATCCGTGACGAACTCGATCCTCGATCGTAGGTCCACTTTCTTTCACAATGCGACGAGCCAGTCCCTGGGCCGCTTCAATATAAACCGGATCATTCAGTGTCACCAGGGCCTGCAACGGTGTGTTGGTTCGGACCCGTCGGACGGTACAGACTTCACGATTGGGAGCATCAAAGGTTGCCATTGAGGGATACGGATTCGATCGACGCCAGGTGGTGTAGAGTCCCCGGCGATACTTGTCTTCACCAGGACTGGTTTGCCAGTCGGTACTGCTACCAAACGCGGCACTCAAACCGAGGTTCGGTTGGGGTGGTTTCACGGGTGGTCCAAACATTTTTGGGCTTAACAAGCCACTGATGAGCAGGGCCTGATCCCGCAAGGTTTCGGCTGAAAGCCGGAAACGTGGCCCACGTGCCAACAGGCGATTATCGGGATCCTGCTGCTGCAGTTCGGCAGAAACCTTGGATGACTGACGATACGTTGCAGACATCACCAGCGTTTTCAGAAACGCTTTGGTATCCCATGGTTTTTGTGTTGCCGGGGTCGCCTCTTTTCCCTCTGGAATCCCTGCCAGTTCGCAAGCGAGCCAATCGAGCAATTCGGGATGGACTGGCTGTTCTCCCTGCGAACCAAATTCTTCACTCGTCGCAACAATCCCGATTCCGAACAGCTGTTCCCAGTACCGATTGGCCATGACGCGTCCCGTCAAGGGATTGCCGACATCGACCAACCATCTGGCCAGTGTCAGGCGATTTTTGGGTGCGTCGGCTGGCAACGGCGGAAATGCAGCGGGTGTCCCCTCGGTCACTTCCTGTCCAAGATCCATGAAGTTCCCCCGATGCTGCAGTTTGGTGGTGCGGCGATTGGCGGTGAGCTCTTTCATTACCGGAACGGTCTCGGGCCGCAGATCGGCAAGTGATTTCCGGGCTGCAGCGAGTTGTTGACGCGTTTCCGCCAATTCGGGGGCAATACTGAGGAAATGTTGAGCTACCAATTCCTGCTCGGCAGGCGTCCGTTCTGCGACATCTTTATGCAAGGCCGAGATGACTTTTGCGGGGGTCCGAGCCCATTCTTCCGTACGGGCTTCATTCGTCCCCCAGAACCGAAAATGCCCGAGCGTATGCTGTGCGAACTCGGATGACTGCTCGATGGTGACTCGCAACGTCGAGCCTGCGGGAATGGTGATCGCCTGTTTTGTGATCAACGTCAGCGAATGCGCCTGGCCGAGCTCTCCTCCAATGGCCCATCCTTTGGTTTTGGGATCGGGATTATTCAGGACCTGTGCGGGGTCGAAACCACTTTGTGCATAGTCGGCCAGTGCGATTGCCAGTTCGACAGGACGTGGACCGTTGACCGGAAATTCCGCGCTGGGATTCGGTGCGGCCACAACCTCATGCTGCCAGACTCGTTCTCGTCGATCGTTCAGCAGGATGATCCGGTAATTCGCCAATCGCTCACCCGCACCATCCGTACGGTTCCAGACGGCGATCCGATCGATTTTTTGTTCAGCACGCAAATCGACTTCCCACCAGGGGTCTTTTCCTGTGGCGGTATGCGTCGTGGATTTGGCTTCGTAGAAATGTCCGTTGGTGTTGCCGTCAATCGCCAACTTGGCATCGCCACCATAATCCGTACTGATTTGAGTCGCTTCCCCTTGGAGTGCGAGATTTTGATTCCCGGAAAAAATCTGAACTTCGGCGAGCGACAACAGCTTTTCGCCGGGGAGTTCGATCCGGACATAGCGTCCCGCAGTCGAAGATTCCGCAGGGGGAATCATGCTCGCCGAGATTTTCGTAATGACAAAATTCCCGCCAGCATGCCCCGGCCCTTTGCCCGGTAAGAGCTCGTTGGTTAAGGCTTCCAGTCGAAGCGCGCGGAGCAAGCCTGGGGGCGTGGCCAGATCGATCGTGTAGGTGTCATTCTTGGCCCCCGCAGCAACCAGGATTTCCCCGGCTTCGGTCAACGTGACCGCAGACTCGGCTTGTGATTTTCCTTGAATTGGCTTCAGCGGACTCCAGGACAAATTACGGGGAAACTCGGCATCCCAACGCGTTTGAGCGATTTTCAATTCGGGTGTCAGCGTCTTGAGTGTCTCTTCTCGTAGGGCGATTTCTGAGGTCCAAGTGGTGCGTTGACGTCGCTGATCTTCGGTGAAAATTGGGTGAAGTGGCGATTCATCACCACGATCCGCGTCTTCGGTATTGTTGAAGAACGCGAAGAGTTTAAAGAACTCTTCCTGCGTGATTGGATCGTATTTATGATTGTGACACTGGGCGCA
>JBIKZJ010000118.1:0-14862 GCA_044354755.1 Schlesneria sp.
TATTGTCACCTGAAAGTACCGTCCCCGAATCTTCCTGGATCGAAGCTGCACCGGCAGAGTTAAACGTCAACGAACCAAAATTTGTATTGTTAACAGTGCCACCCACAGTCACCGAAGTTCCGGCAAAATTTGCGTTGTTGATCACGGTCAAGCTGGTTGAGTTATCGACGATTGCCCCCAACGAAGAGAGTGAAAAGCTGTCCGCCGTATGGTCACCAACGAGCCAGGTGTCAGAATCTTGCTGGATCGCCACCGCTCCCACAGAGTTCAACATCAACGAACCAAAATTCGTCAAACTGGCGTTACCACCCACCATTACGGACGCGCCGGTGAAGCTCGCTTGACCGGTCACTGCGAGGCTCAACGAACTGTCGGTGATCGCGCCGGCGGAACTCAGCAACAGACTGCCTGCCGTATTGTTACCTGACAGCACCGTCCCCGAATCTTCCTGAATCGTCACCGCACCGTCTGAGTCAAACGTCAACGAACCAAAATTTGTATGGTTAACAGTGCCACCCAACGTTACCGATGATCCGGCAAAATTCGCGTTGTTGATCACAGTCAAGCTGGTTGAGTTATCGACGATTGCCCCCGACGAAGAGAGCAACAGGTTGTCCGCCGTATTGTCGCCAACGAGCGCGGTGTCAGAATCTTCCTGGATCGCCACCGCTTCCGCTGAGTGAAGCGTCAACGAACCAAAATTCGTCAAACTGGCGTTCCCACCCACCTTTACAGACGCGCCGGTGAAGCTCGCTTGACCATTCACTGCGAGGCTGGAAGAACTGTCGGTGATCGCGCCGGTGGAACTCAGCAACAGACTGCCAGCCGCATTGTCACCTAAAAGCACCGTCCCCGAATCTTCCTGGATCGACGCTGCACCGTCTGAGTCAAACGTCAACGAACCAAAATTTGTATTGTTGCCAGTGCCACCCACGGTCACCGATGGTCCGGCAAAATTCGCGTTGTTGTTCACCGCCAAGCTGGTTGAGTTATCGACGATTGCCCCCGACGAAGAGAGCAAAAAGCTGTCCGCCGTATTGTCACCAACGAGCGAGGTGTCAGAATCTTCCTGGATCGCCACCGCTCCCGCTGAGTGAAACGCCAACGAACCAAAATTCGTCAAACTGGCGTTACCACCCACCATTACGGACGCGCCGGTGAAGTTCGCTTGACCAGTCACTACGAGGCTGGAAGAACTGTCGGTGATCGCGCCGGCGGAACTCAGCAACAGACTGCCTGCCGCATTGTCACCTAAAAGCACCGTCCACGAATCTTCCTGGATCCACGCTGCAACGTCTGAGTCAAACGTCAACGAACCAAAATTTGTATTGTTAACAGTGCCACCCACGATCAACGAAGTTCCGGAAAAACTCGCGTTATTCGTAACATCCAACCCGGTTGAATTATCGACCAGGGCACCCGACGAAGAGAGGAACAGACTGTCGGCGGTATTTGCACCAACGAGCCAGGTGTCGGAGTCTTCCTGGATCGCCACCGCTCCCGCTGAGTTCAACGTCAACGAACCAAAATTCGTCAAGCTGACGTTACCACCCACCGTTACGGACGTGCCGGTGAAGCTCGCTTGACCAGTCACTGCGAGGCTCAAAGAAGTATCGGTGATCGCGCCAGCGGAGCTCAATTGCAGACTGTCCACCGAATTGTCACCTGTCAGTTCCGTTCCCGAATCGATCTGGATTGTGACCGCTCCCGCAGTATCAAACGTCAACGAACCCAAATTCGTCAAACTGCCAGCACCACCCACCGTTGCAGACGTGCCAGTAAAGTTCGCTTGACCAGTCACTGCGAGGCTGGACGAAGTATCGGTGATCACCCCGGCGGAGTTCAGTTGCAGCCTATCCGCCGAATTGTCACCTGACAGCATCGTCCCCGAATCTTCCTGAATCGTCACCGCACCGGCAGAGTTAAACGTCAACGAACCGAAATTGGTGGTGTTGACAGCGCCTCCCACGATCAACGAAGTTCCGGAAAAACTCGCGTTAATCGTAACCTCCAACCTGGTTGAGTTATCCACCACGGCACCCGATGAAGAGAGCAACAGACTGTCGGCCGTATTGTCACCGACGAGCGAGGTATCGGAATCTTCCTGGATCGCCACCGCTCCCGCAGTATTCAACGTCAACGAGCCCAAATTCGTCGAACTGCCAGCACCACCCACCATTACGGACGCGCCGACAAAACTCGCGTTATTCGTCACATCCAAGGCGGTTGAGTTATCGACCATGGCACCCGACGAAGAGAGGATCAGACTGTCCGCTGTATTGTCACCAACGAGCGAGGTATCGGAATCTTCCTGGATCGCCACCGCGCCCACAGAGTTAAACGTCAATGAACCCAAATTCGTCAAACTGGCGTTACCACCCACCGTTACGGACGTGCCGGTGAAGTTCGCTTGACCAGTCACTGCGAGACTGGACGAAGTGTCGATAATCGCGCCGGCGGAACTCAGCAACAGGGTGCCTGCGGTATTGTCACCAGACAGCACCATCCCCGAATCTTCCTGAATCGTCACCGCACCGGCTGAGTTAAACGTCAACGAACCAAAATTTGTATTGTTAACAGTGTCACCCACAGTTACGGAGGTTCCGGTGAAACTGGCATTGTTGTTGATCGTCAGACTCGAATTTCCCAGGATCTGTCCAAAGTGATTCTCAACGACTAATGCGGCTGCATTAATGGTCGCCAGACTGAGAATTCCTGATGTGTTATTTGTAAGGCCCGCACCGGTGCTCAGAGAAAGTACAACGGTACCTGTTCCAGCATCGATCTGCCCCTTCACTCCATCCATCGTCAATTCTGCGACACCTGCATCACGATGACTGTCGATAACGCCGTTGGCGAGTATTTCATTTGCGGTGACAATAAAATTACCGTTATCTGTGGTGATATGAGCATTGATGAAAATGCTACGCCCTGCCTGCAACGTCAGATTGCCACCCATACCACTGGAATTTTCTACCAGGATATCCGCTTCAATTTCGATGTCGTTGTTGGCCTGCAAAGTGAGGCTTGTGCCAGTATTCAAAATCTGTGTCAAGACGGTGGGATTGAAGTTGGCATCGTTGGATGCATTGTCCTGGAATTGGGTATTTCCCGTCGTCGAGCCGTTGCCGGTATTAGAAACCAAGATGTTCTTCGGATCCAACAACAGAGTTCCTCCGGTCCCGTCAGTTGCCGCGAGGCTCACAAAGCCGGAAAAAAAGAGCGTGCTACCGGAAACTTCTGCCTTTCCTCCAAGATTTCCTGTCCCACGAGCCGTCGCAGTGAGGGTGCCGGCAAATCGAGTTGACTGGTCTGACCAGACGACCACCGTTCCTCCAGCACCAGCACGCATCGCACTCGCGTTCAGTAGGGTTCCTCGATCGATAGTCGTCAGTAGGGCATTGTGTACGAGTGGATTTTTACCATGGAATCCCCCACCCACCAGAATCACCCCACCACCAGAATCGCCGATGGCATTAACATCTGCTCCTTCCAAGTGGACTTGTTGACCCAAAAGATGAATCGCACCTCCGCACATGCCGCGGTCCAGATTCGAGACATCCAACTCTCCGCTCACCAGTAACGATCCCAGGTTGCCTGCATCGGCAATAATCGTTCCTCCGTGATTCGAAAGACTTGCGGTTTCCGAAATGAGCAACTTTGACGAGGCGTTCAGTTGTATGATCGCTGAATTGGTTTTCACTTGACCGTCAATCTCGATCATTCCCGCAGAAACATTCAAATTGCCCGAATGCAAATCGGTGATGCCGGAAAAGAGGACCGCATCTTCTGCGTTCGCTTGGATCTGCAGATTTTGAGCGGTGTCGCTATGGAAATTGCTGATTTCGATTTGCGTCTTCGAAGAACTGTGCTGTAAAACCGTAACGGTGACGGTTGCTGATGATGCCGCAAATTCGACGCTTTGCCCACCTTGGCTATGAAGCATTTGCAGACCATTTGACGAGTTATTCTGCAGTTGCACCTCATTGATTTCACTCAGCTCGAAGTTCCGCTGACTGACACTCAATGAATCAACAATCGAAACACCCGACGTGCTCACAAAACCTGTACCAATTCCAATTCTCGTGGTTCCATCCATTCCTAATCGGTAGGTGACTGAAGGTCCTGAGCCCACAAGGTTTAACGTGTCTGCCCCACCATTCCCCTGGAACTGAACTTCACAGAGATCGAGCGGATTCCCATTCACAAAATCGATTGTCAGGCGATCAGCACTGGTGGAACCCTGAATGACTAGATTAGTCCCTGGAGCAATGACTTGCTGAATTTGACCGTTGACCGAGATCGCATCACCATTCAATGAACGGCTTAACACGATCGATGGATTTGCTGAATTCAACGAGATTTTTTCTGTATTCACAACCATTTGCACCGGTTGTGCGGCAATTGGATGAGGAATGAGCGGCGCCGCATTCAGAACTCGACGCGGTTCCAGTGACCGCGTTCTCGGTTGTACATCCAATCGAGAATGCCAACGTTTTGCCTTTGCAAGTCGTTCGGAACGCTGCCATCGAACAAGGGCTTGGGTAAACCAGCGAAAGAAAAACATCGTCAATTTCCCGGAAAACAGCAAACACTGAACCCAATTGCATTCGCGTCGAGTCGAAGTGGGGTTTGAATTCTGACTTACGATAAGAAGCGAAATCAGACCAAGATTGTATCGGCGTCGGCGACGACTAGGCGAAATATTCCGAGGAAAAAAGAATTTTGTTTTACTCGGATGGCGAAGAATACGAGCGTGATACTGGTTAATTCATCTGTGACGGCAGATTCAGGGAATCTGTTTCTCCTTTTCGTGATGGTCGAATCAGAAGAGGACGGTAGATTGCACGCCAATCCCGGTCAGATTATTTGAATTCAGGCGGTTCGGTGAATCCGATTTGGTACTTATATCAAAGGGCGAAACCTGCACTCCCGGCATCCGGGCAAGAATCAACGTTTTTTGGGGGCGGAAGGCTGCCGTTACGCCGTTCTAAAGCGGTTTCTCTGAAGAAGTATTCAAGGACTCGACAGAATGCAAAGTCCTGCCATCTTGTTTCCGTTTCGGAGCAAAGGAATGTACTCTTGGTTTTGCCGGTTGGTCCGGCTTGGCACTTTCACGTTCCTGCTCATCGCCTTTCAAATGCCGCTGAACGTTTTTCGCTTAAAGCTTTGTGCTGAAGAACTGCAGCAAAATACAACCGTGGACCAATTACCGCCAACTCCCACAAACGCATTAGAGCGAGAAAACCATCAACGCGACTCACGTTCTGAGACGTCCTCGTCACACAAAGACAATGGTACAGCAGATTTTTCCGATAATCGGGCCGTTAGTCAAATCAGGGAAACAACATCTCGACTGGCTCGGCCCGCAATTCCTCCGAGGAAGATGACGATTCGTCGCGATCCCGTCGGCAGGTCTTTGGTTATTCAGCAAGAATTGCAGCGGAAAGAAAATCGAACCGAGTTTTCCGGCCTTGGAGCGGTATTTCTTGCCGAAAGTGTTTGGCCAACAGACAACGGCTCGTATGGCAAATACCTTTATGTTCATCATGCCCCACTTTTGTTCGAGGACATCCCGTTGGAGCGATACGGAGAGTCCGCAAATCCTTGCTTTCAACCGGTCGTTTCGCTGTCAAAATTCATGGGGACTGTTCCGAGACTCCCCTTTAAAATTACCACAAATTATTGGGCAGCCATCCACGACAATGGTTTGTATGCTTACGATCACCACGGAAACTTAAGGCCAGGGATTCTGGAAGGAACATACTTTCCCAGTTGTCGCGTCATGAAACAGTATCCTTGTGCGCATCTTGCTGGCAGTCTCGCGGAAGCGGGCTCCTTGGCGGGAGCGGTGCTGTTTATCCCCTGAGTCTTGCCGCGCAACGTGAGCAGAGATGGGCCGCGACGAACTGATTCACCGGGGAGCCGTAACGGTCGATCTCGGGATCGCCAATTTCGGTGTTCACACTGTGAAATCCGAAATGACGAGCCATCAATTTCGGAAAAACGTTCACAATTCGGATCGAAAGGCATCCGCCCCGACCACCGATACATCTCGGATTCAGCAGCCAATTTCCTGCTATCGCTGCCTGTAACCCGTGGTTTCCGGTTACGGGCGGCGGAAGCAAGATTGACGAGTCTGAGGTGGTGAATGTAGCCTACGGCAACTGGGCTGCCATTGAGTGGACAACGGCCTCTCTCAATTCGAGAAAGGTTCTGAAATGTACACTGGGTGCAATATTTCCCAGAGACATTTGCTGATGGAAAGTCTTTCGATGAGTACCGAAATCGCTCAATCTAATCCTGATGTTGCTCGTCAGGGTGATGTGGTCATGACGTTGGCGACCGCGATTGGGATTGGTCAGGAATTTCAACGCAAAGGACTGCTTGGCGAAGCGGAAGCAGTTTATCGAGCGATTCTTTCCAAAAAACCCGATCAACCCGAGGCACTCCATTTCCTAGGAGTCGTTCTGCATCAAATTGGTCGTTCTGAGGAGGCCATCGAAACAATCATTGCTGCACTCGAAGCAGATCCGACTTACGTGGCAGCCCTTAGCAATCTTGGCAATATTCTGCATGACACAGAGCGTTTTGACGAGGCAGAATCCGTGTATCGTCGCGCCGTGGAACTAAACCCCCAATTTGCCGATGCCTATTTGAATCTGGCGGTCTTGTACTTTAATCGCGAACGTTATGAAGAAGCCGTGGCGATGTCACAGTGCGCGTTTGAATTCGGTAAAGATCAGCCGAAAATGCAGCTGCTGGTCGGAACCTCATTGGCTGAAGAAGGCCAAAACGCCGCCGCTGCGGAAGAATACCTGCGAGCCATGGAGCGAAAATTGTTTCATGCTGGCGTTCATGAGAACATGGGCTTTTCGCTGTTAAGATTAGGCAGAATCGATGAAGCAATTAGTGTTTATCGCCGCTGGATCAAACTTGACCCCGACAACCCTCGGCCGCTTCATCACCTGGCCGCTTGTACGGGAGTTGACGTTCCCCTTCGGGCTTCGAACGCCTATCTGCGGGACGTTTTTGACCGATTTGCCGCTTCGTTTAACGATCGGTTAAAGGCGTTGGAGTACAGTGCTCCGACACTGGTGATCGAGTCACTCAAGGCGGAACTCGGGAATCTCAATTCCCGTTATCGGGTTCTCGATGCCGGTTGTGGCACTGGATTATGTGGCGCGGGGATCCGCCCATTGGCCCAACATTTGACGGGTGTCGATATTTCCTCCAAAATGCTGGAAAAAGCGAGTGAACTTCGTCTCTATGACGAATTGGTTGAGTCCGAATTGACGGAATTTCTTGAGCGCTCTCCTGCTGCGTTCGATGTGGTTGTCTCGGCCGATACCCTGATCTATTTTGGGGATCTGTCGCACGTAGCAAATGCCGCATGGCACGCGTTACGCCCTGCGGGGCGCTTCGTGTTCACCTTGGAAAACATCGATCCTGCGGCAGCATCGGAAGGCTTTCGACTCGAAAATCATGGCCGTTATGCGCATACTTCCGATTACGTTCGTCAAGTGATGGAACAGGCAGGATTTGAAATCGGCGAAATCACGGCCGTGTTTTTGCGGATGGAAGGGCGGATACGAGTCATGGGATGGCTTGTGGTGGGACGCGTGAATTCCTGCAAGGGTTTGCACTTTGTCATGGATTAAGACTCGATAGACCATTAAGCGTGCGTGGTCGGGAGTCCCCGTGTTAATCCTCGTTATTCATTAAAGGACACCATGACAAGAGAATTCGAAGTGACAACGCCATTGGGGGATGGGGTATTACTGTTTCGCCGAATGATGGTCACCGAAGAACTCGGGCGTATGTTCGAAATCAATTTGGAATTGCTCAGTAAAAACGGAGAACTTACGCTGAGTGACATGCTCGGCGAGGGCGTCACTGTCACCGTCACACTCCCCGCTGGTGGAACTCGGTATTTCCACGGCATAGTTTGTCGATTTGTCCAAGAAGGTCATTCTGGCAAGTACCACACCTATCGGGCGACGTTGCGTCCTTGGTTGTGGTTTTTGACACGAACGGCGGATTGTCGTATTTTTCAGAAAATGACAGTCCCTGCCATCGTCAAGCAGGTGTTTGGCGATCAGGGTTTTAGTAATTTTGAAGATCAGCTCACCGGACAATACACTACTTGGGACTACCGTGTTCAATATCGTGAGACCGCGTTTGTGTTTCTCAGTAGACTGATGGAGCACGAGGGAATCTACTATTTTTTCAAGCACGAACAGTCGAAACACACGCTGGTTTTGTGCGATGGCCCGAGTTCGCATGCCACCATATCGGATTATGAAACGGTCCCTTACTACCCTCCCGGCCCCAGAACCCCCAGGGTCGAGCATCTTTGGAATTGGGAGTTATGGCAAGAGGTTCAATCGGTCAAAACGTCGCTCACCGATTATGATTTTACGCGTCCGGCGGCCTCCCTGTCATCCCAATTGAAAGTTAATCGAAGCCATTCGCAGGCCGTGGGCGAAATCTTTGACTATCCCGGAGGCTACCAGCAGGTGGCCGATGGGGATGCTTACGTGAAGATTCGCCTGGACGAATCGAGTACGCAATACGAGCAGGTGAGCGGGCAGGGAAATCCGCGAGGGATCTTCGCTGGCGGACTGTTTTCGTTGACCGGTTTTCCAAGAGATGACCAGAATCGCGAATATCTGATTCTTTCCGTGCGATCTTCCATGCATGCGAATGTCTACGAAACGGGTATTCCCGACGACAGCCCTGCATTTGAGTCCCATTTGCGAGCGATGAGTAATTCACAGACCTTTCGACCCGCTCGAATCACACCGAAAGCGACCGTGCAGGGGCCCCAAACGGCCGTAGTGGTCGGTCCTTCGGATCACGAAATTTATACTGACGAATATGGCCGAGTCAAAGTCCAATTTTTTTGGGACCGGTTGGGCGCCAACGATGAAAATAGTTCGTGCTGGATCCGAGTTGGTCAAAGCTGGGCCGGCAAAACGTGGGGAATGATCTTCATTCCCAGGATCGGACAGGAAGTGATTGTCGATTTTCTCGAAGGAGACCCCGATCAGCCGATTATCACGGGTTCAGTCTATAATGCCGATCAGATGCCCCCATATCCCCTCGCCGCGAGTATGACGCAGAGCGGCCTCAAGACTCATAGCGCAAAAGAGGGGACCAACGACAATTTCAATGAATTGCGTTTTGAAGATAAAAAAGGGGGCGAAGAGATCTTTCTCCACGCCGAACGAGATTTTACGCGTGAAGTCGAGAACGATGATGTGCTCACCGTTGGTCTGGAAAAGGGCAGTGATGGTAACCTGAAAATCGGTGTCGCAGGGAAAGCAACCGGAAATCAAACGGTTACGGTTTTTAACAACCAGATTCTGACCGTCGGGAAAAAAGTCGGAAGTACCGCCCCGACTGATGGGAGTCAGACCATTGAAATCTGGAAAAACCAGACACTGGCGATTGGAAAGGGAGAAGCCAATTCTGGTGATGGGAGTCAGATGACGACCATTTTCAAGGACCAGACAATCACCATCGGGAACAATCTGAGCCTGAAAATCGGCGACGCAAAGTCCGCAGATGGTAGCCAGACGATCGAGATCTGGAAGGGACGCACGGTGACGCTCAAGACCGGCGATGAAAAGCTGACAGTGACAAAAGGAAACCAAACCGTCAAAATCAGCGGCGGAACCAGTTCACTCGAAGCGATGCAGTCAATAACCTTGAAGGTCGGAGACAACAGTATCAAAATCGCCCCAGATGGGATTACCATCAAAGGAACGCTGGTCACAATTCAAGCTCAGGCGGCATTTAAAGCCAAAGCTCCCATGTGCGACGTCTTGGCCGATGGAATACTGACACTCAAGGGCGGGCTATTGAAATTAAATTAACCGATGGAGATCATGCCATCATATTCTGTGTCGTACCAGGCATTGTGATCTGAATCACCCCAGCCCAGTTACACATGCATTTCGAGGTATTCTGAAGTCCGGGCATACCTCGAACAAGTACAGTGGGTGAACCCGGAACCCACGGCGCCACAGTCATCGGAATGCAAGGCATCGGCGTCAAAACTCCGAGTGCAGCAGCGGTGGCCGCAATCACCATGGGATTCGCTACCGATTGGCACATCCCAAACGGTAGAATGTTCATCATCGGGACATGATCCATGATGTTTGCCGCTGGAGGTCCCTGCCCTAATACCGTTGGTACCGCAACAACCAGCGAACTGGGTGCAACACCGAAACTGCACTTTAACATGGCTCCCATCGAAACCTGCTGTGCCATTGCTTTCCCTCGCTGTGCAAATTGAAATGAAAACGATTTCCTGACGGGATTGTACCTGCCTTAGAGACAATCGTGAAGCCTCGATACGGCAAGCGAGAGCCGTGCTGGTGAACGTGATCCTTTTTGAATTGCCTTTTGCGTCATTGGCTGCCTCGAGTCGATCAAACTCAATAACTCGTTTGTGCCCTTGATTTCCCTCTAAGAATCACGGCATAATTGCCTTCTCGTCTCAGCACTTGTCAACTTGGGAACGTCGGTGTAGCATCGAATATCGTGTCAGAGTTATTCGTGCGGCCGTCTTTCCGGTAGATTATGCAATACCATCCAATCAACTGGCACGAGGGCTTGTTTTTGCGGCCTCAGCACTTTCAGGCAGCGGATCGCTTCTCTGCCGAGTTGCAGGCCACTTCCGAGCGGTGGGACCACCCTTGCAATTATGGCCTGCTCAGCATTGAAATCAGTCGCGAGTCAATCCGCAACTCGAAATTTCAAATCAATCAATTGAGTGCGCGATTGCGCGACGGAACGTTGATTGAAATCAGCAACGCCCGTCCGTTTGATCGAGTCGATTTAAACGAATCACTAACGACGACTACGAGTAGCCAAGTGGGGCTGAATGATGCCTTCGAGAAGCAAGCGGTTGTTCAAGTTTTCCTCGCGGTGCCACGCCTGAATCTGGGTCGCCGTAATCTCAGCCATGACGGGACGAATGAGATTACTCGCTATTCGGAAGCGGCGTACTTGATTCAAGATGAAAACGACGGTAACAACGATCAGGATGTTTCCTTTCGATCACTCAACGTGAAGTTTTTACTCTCGACTGACGACCTCTCAGGGTACGAAACACTGCCAATCGCTCAAATCAGTCGATCGAGTGAAGGTGAAGTCGCTCCACAACTGGACGCGGATTATATTCCTCCTGTGATTTCGATTGATGCCTGGCCTGAGTTGGCTCAGATCATTCGAGGTTGTTTCGACCTGATCGGTGGAAAAGTGAAAGTGCTCGGTCAACAGATCGTGAATCGGGGGGTGGGGTTGGATAGCCAGCAGCCCGGTGATCTGGAGCGAATTTTGATGCTTTCCGAGTTGAATCAGGCCCGGGCAACCTTGGGTGTGCTATCGGCAGCTCCAGGAGTTCATCCACTGGTGGCCTATACAGAAATGTGTCGCGTTGTCGGACAGCTTTCACTCTTCAGCCCAGCACGTCAGGTTCTTGATCTTCCCCGTTACGATCATGAAAATCTGGGCCCTCTGTTTCGTCAGATTTTGAACCGAATCACTGAACTCATTTACACAGTCCGAGATTACGAGTTCTATCAGCGAGATTTTGTTGGCGTTGGACTTGGTATGCAGGTTACTCTGGATTCCAAGTGGTTTAACTCCGACTGGGAATGGTATATTGGCGTGAATAAAGGGGATCTCACGAGGCAGGAATGTCTTGATTTGCTCTCTCCGGGTCAATTGGATTGGAAGTTTGGAAGCAGTCGCCAGGTCGAAATTCTTTTCAAGCAACGAGCTGAAGGAATCAGCCTCGAACCTGTTGAGCGACCGATCCGTGCACTTCCGGCCCGTCCTGAATGGGTGTATTATGAAATTCCCCGCAATGACAAGCCGGCTTGGCGCGATGTTCAAGAAACGCAATCCCTCGCGTTGCGTCTCCGAGACTCGCTGATTATGAATCTCGATCGACTGCAGGGAGAGCGATCAATTGCGATTTCATCTCGTGGCAAGCGAGCAACTCTGCAATTCGCGCTTTTTGCCGTACCAGGAGCAAAATGACTCCACAATTTGCCCTCGCTGTAGACCCCGTTTTTCAGGTGATGCTCGATTTGCTCGACCAAATCAGTCAAGGAGTTGCTGTTTCACCCCAAAACGAACGCTATCGGATTAAAGCCGCGATCGATCGGGCCGAAGCAACGTTGGGTGGCGGAACGGAATGGGAACTTTCCAAGTACGCTCTTGTTTCCTGGATTGATGAAATGCTTCTGGAAACACCCTGGTCTGGGCGAGACTGGTGGAGTAACAACGTACTGGAAGTCCAGTATTTCAACACGCGTTTGTGTAATGAACGATTTTATACCAAAGCACAAGAGGCCTCAGCCCAACCTCGTCGCGATGCGTTGGAAGTTTTTTATAACTGTGTGATTCTCGGTTTCCGTGGGCTCTATCGGGAAGCGAATCTGGCGAGTCTGTTGACGGCGAATCACGGACTTCCACCGGATCTTTTGAGCTGGACCAAGCAGAACGGCATGGCGATACGACTCGGAGAGGGTCGTACGCCGTTGCCCCGCCCAAAACGTGATATTAAGGGGGTCGCGCCATTAGGAAGACCTGCTATAGTTATCTGGTTGTGTGCGATTGTGGGTGTTTTGCTGATCGTCGACATTATCTATTTTCTCGTTCCGTTGCGATAAACAACTCTGCCAAAGGCATTCAAAATGGCTGGTCTGCCACCGCCACCTGTGCTACCCAAGCCAGAAGGTCTGATCGTTAAACTTTGGAATTACCTTTTTTCGATCTCCCCAACTGCTGCTGGGGCTGACGCTCAAAAGAGTTCCTGGTTTATTGCACTGGTCAGTCCTTGGTCCCTGCCGATGCGGATCGCTGTTTTTGTTGCCGTGTCGTTGACTGGGGTTGTCGGCTTTTGCCTCTGGGGATATTATCGCGATCCCTTTCATGTCCCTTGGCGGCATTCACTCACTGTGTATCACCTTTCCGCAATCCTACTTTTGCTGATGGTTATTTCTGTGTCTCTGTACCAAGCGTTAAAATACTGGTTGAACGTTGAAAATTCCGCTTATCCAGATATCAATTCGTCTTGGCAGGCCGGGATCGAGGCGCTTCGCAAGCAGGGCCTAAGCTTAGGGGACAAACCTCTATTTCTCGTGCTGGGATCGACCGGCCAGGATCAAGAGCGAGTTCTGTTTGAATCTTCCAATTCGGCTTTTCTGATTTCCGGGGTCCCTGATGGACCGGCGCCATTACATTGGTATGTCAACGCCGATCGGATTTTCCTGAGCTGTACCGAAGTTGGTTGGCTTTCGGCTCTGACGGTTCTAATCGCTCGGCGAGATACCCAACTCAAACGGGCGGATATCGATCCGTTTTCAGCGAGGTCGGTTGATCCTCAACCCCGCGTTGCAAAAGCATATTCCACGATGACAAATCTGGAATTGTCTGATCCCACCAGTGGTGCTCAGGGACCTCTTCCTTCAACGGGAGGAAATCCCTATCAAACGATCTCTTTTTGGGATATGGAGAAAAACGACGATCAGGCTGAGTTGATAGCAGAGACCCTACCCTCGCCTGCGGTTGCTCAAGAGCAGCCTTTGGCAATTATTCCCCCCTCGGATGCCGCAGAGCAAGAGGATCGACTCGAAGCCGTCGGTGAACTTCTCTGGAACGCTCGATATCCCTACAGTCCAATCAATGGATGCATCACACTCATCCCCTTCACGATTGCTGGAGCAAAAGTGGAAGAGGCGGATGAGATGGCCAAAGGAATCAACACCGATTTAAAAACTCTTCATAAAACCCTGCGAGTCAAGTATCCAGTGACCGCGATTTTCACAGGAATGGAATCAGAGCCGGGATTTCGCGAGTTAATGCGTCGCGTTGGCCCAGATCGATGTTCGACCAAGCGTTTTGGCATGGGATACGATTTACGCAGTCCGGCAAATTCCACTGAAATTGGGGCATTCACTGCATATGTTTGCGGAGTATTCGAGGAATGGGTTTATGGCTTGTTCCGTGAGGATCAGGCCCTGAAACGCCCTGGAAATTCGTCGCTCTTTTCGCTGCTGTGTCGAGTCCGTTCCAGCTTTCAAGATCGTCTTTCGATTTTGCTCACCCAAGGATTTGGATACAATGAGCGACTCGACCCCGATGAAGCCTCATTCTTTTTCAGTGGATGTTACTTTGTTGCATCCGGACGCTCTCAGGACAAGCGTGCATTTATTGAAGGGATTTGCGACAAACTTGACGGCCAGCAGGACCAGTTGGAATGGAGTCTGGATGCTTTGAAAATCGCTCGCCGCTCCCGCATGCTCATGAGCGCTGCAATTGGTAGCATTGTGCTCTTGATTGCTTGGTTAGTCTATATGGTTGGTCACTGATTCCCCGTCGTAATTTGGATTTTAAATGAGAAATCTGTTTCTCACTCTGAAAGGCCGGCAATACTTAAGAGGTTTACAGATTGTGACTACGGTCTGTTTCTTGCGAGCTCCACAACATTAAGTCCTTTCGATCACTGGTCAATAAAAGGTGTTCACTTTGCAGGTCCATCTTCAAATCTTGACAGGGCCGGAGCGAGGGAGAATCATTTACCTCAAATCCGGGCAAATTGCTCGCTTCGGCCAAACCGAGTGGTCAGATTTTGCTTTTCCCTATGACCCTCAACTTGATGAAGTCCATTTTTCGCTTGAAACCACGATCGACTCAGTGATTCTGATCGATCTCTCTCGAAATCAAAGTACGCGTATCGATGGCCAACAGCAAACCCCATGTCAGCTAAAGGCTGGGCAGAAAATCAAAGCGGGCAGTCTGGTTTTTATCATTCGAACCGAAGCGCTTTTTGAAACGGGA
>JBIKZJ010000497.1:0-4495 GCA_044354755.1 Schlesneria sp.
GTCGAGTCGAAAGCGGGTCTCTTCGGCCTTTGGTCATTGACTGCAAAATTAAAATCCTCGTTCATGGGAAGCACCGAGCGGCGGACAGAGATTCGTCGGTCACTCAAAAATTATGCTAACGATTTGATCGATCGTATGAACGAGTTGTTTGACGCCGCACGGGCTGGACTGAAATCCGTAGGTAAGCCGGTCGAATTGCTGCTCGTGATTGATAACCTGGATCGATTATTGCCACAGGTTGGTCGAGAATTGTTCCTGGAAAACGGGGAACTCTTGAAACGGCCAAAAGTTCACCTGATTTACACCGTCCCGCTGCCGATGATTCTCGCACCGAGCAGTATTAACAACACTTTTGACACCTTCACGCTCCCGATGGTCAAGTTGCAGTATCCCGACGGCAGGCGTTTCGACAAGGGGCGTGATGTGCTGAAAAAGTTGTTGTCCGCCCGATTGGAGCTCGACTCAATTTTCAAAAGCCCTGCGGTCATCACCGAACTGATTCGCATGTCAGGAGGATCGGTGCGTGATCTGATGCGGTTGCTGAGCTATGCCCAGACCGATGCCCGCGTCGATCACAAAGCGATGATTGATCTGGCAAGTGTCAAAAGCGCGGTGAAAAAGACGCGAATTGATTATGAAAGGATGCTCTTTCCGGTTGAGGTCTACTTCCCCATGCTCTGCAGGGTGCATCAAACCAAGCAAGATCCCATGCGACCCGGTGAAAAAAATGACCGCACCAGCGTACAAAGCGCACGAGAATTCTTCAGCGATCTGCTCTTCAACGGGTCGGTTCTCGAATACAATGGCGAGAAATGCTGGTATGACGTGCATCCGATCGTACAATTGATCGATGCGTTTCAGGAAACTCTGAAGAAGCTCTCAAATGACGCAGCGGAAACCGCAGAAGACCCCCAGCCCGCCGCAGGATGACCGCGACCGTAGCCGACGCGGGTTGACTTTCTTCCTGGCGGATTCGGTTGGCTTTCGGCTTGGCTTGGCGACCTACGATGTCCCCTCGACGCGAACGCGCGAATTATTTCTGGCAGTCACGGCGGCGGCGAAGGACAAGATTCAGCTGACGGTCCTGAATCTGGCTGACCATTCGCTGGACGTGAATCTCTTGCAACAACTGGAAGCTCATCTTCAGACGATCTCCACCGAGCCCGGCTGTCAACGAGCGATTGCTGTGACCGGTATCGAGGCTGTTATGGAGGCGGGATCGCGACTTGATCCGCCTGACCGGTTTGCGATTTTGCATCGAACCAACCTGCAGCGGGACGCGTTCGTCAGTCGCGTTCCTGTTCCTGTGGTTCTGTGGATCAATCGACCAAGCCTATCAGCACTGGCACATGAAGCCCCCGACTTTTGGCATTGGCGAACGGGAAGTTTCGAATTTTTCTCGAATGGCGAAGATCTCGAATCGGTTCTAGCGACGACCGTCGCTCCGGCGCTGGCACGATTTCTGATGTGTCACTACCTGCAACTTCCGGCGATCCCCTTTGGTGGATTGTCCGAGCTTGCTGCGCACTCAGTCCAGAGCCCCTTTCTGTTGCGCGAAGCGGTCAGGGAATTTGAAAGTCTCGGAGAGAAAATTGCCGCCCGGCTGACTTCGGTCTTTGTAGCAGAGGCTTTGGATGAATCCGGTCGTAATGAGGTCGCCAGAATTCTGGGACACACGCTAAACCAACCTGTCCAGTTCCCAAACCAAACGGGACACGACCTGAACCCGACCCAGCTGGCGGATCAGTTTCGTCGGGTGGCTCTTCCCGAACAGGCCCCTTTTTCGAGCGAACAGCAACGAATGTTCGATCGTGCGCTCGATCAGGTTGTTCGCTACCTGGTCAACCTGGCTTCGGCACTACCAAAATTCCAATCGGCCGTGGCAAAAGAGAGTCTCGAACGACTGAGTCGGATTGGTAATGATCTTGACCAGACACTGAATGCGGTGGAATGGATTGAACGGATCGTCGTTGCCGATTCGCGCCATTCGGCGACTCGATACGAAGCGGATTACCGCCAGGGGGTAATCCGGAACCTGGATTATCTTGAACTTTTCGGGGCGGATATTCCCCCTGAAGCGAGTCGGCACGCCTTATCGGTGGCTTACGTCTCACTGAATCTGCAAGACGAGGATCTGCAAGACGAAAAAACCGCAAACTTCGTGGGTGTTTCACTCCCCGTCGAGAGGGTCTTGGAACAGCTTTCCCCCGTTTCGGGTCGGTTGCTGATCCGGGGCGAGGCAGGAAGTGGGAAAAGCACCTTGTTTCGCTGGATCGCGATTCAGGCCGCTTATGGCGGGGTGATTTCGCAATCGGGAGGAGGGCTTTACGTCCTGAAACAACCAGGGATTCCCGCGACCGAAGAGACTCGGTACCCGCATGCTCTCCATCGGCAAATTTTGGAAAAACACTGGTCGCTGCGGATTCCGTTTCTGATTCGGCTGCGAGAATTCACCGAAGGGACGTTTCCCGAGCCTCAACAATTTCCTGAACAGGTTGTTCGCCAGATCGGCCCCCCCCTCGACGAGGGGATCGTGGAAATTCTCAAAGAGGGGCGGGCGATCATTCTGCTTGACGGAATTGACGAAATTCCCAGTTCGCATCGCGCGGCGATGAAAACCTGGTTGACCTCGTTCACGGTCTTATATCCCCGTAACGACTATCTGGTCAGCACGCGGCCACAGGCGGTAGGCCTGGGTTGGCTGGCGGATCTGGGATTTCGCGAAGCAACGGTCAATCCGATGAGTAACGAAGATCAGTCCCAGCTGATTGACAAGTGGCATCAGGCGGTCGGTGAAGAGCTGAAGCGACGAGGTGACCATGATCCCCGTCTGGCAGGTATGGCCGAGCGATTGAAAGCCAAGTTGCACGAACACCCTTCGATCAATCGATTAGCGCGATACCCACTGCTGGCATCCATGATTTGTGCATTTCATCGACGCAATCACGAGCATCTTCCCCCCAGCGAGATCGAGCTAACCGAGCGACTCTGCTTCATGCTGCTTGATGACCGCGACCGCTTGAGTGGCCTGTGGGACGAGTCTTCCCCGACCCCCTATTCCAAACTCGAATATCGTCATAAAAAGCTGATCGTGCAGGACTTGGCTTATGACATGATGGTGCATCGGCAGACATCCTCGTTGACGCGGGATGAGGCCTTGAAAATGGTCGAAGAGCGTCTGGCCCGTTTGGGAAAATCTGCCGACCCGGAACTGATCATGACCGGCCTGATTGAGCGAAGCGGGATGCTGCGTGAACCCTCGCCCGGACGAGTCGATTTTCTGCATAACACCTTCAAGGAATATCTCACCTCGTTACGGCTGGTTGCCGAGCAAAACGAGAATTTGCTGGTCAGCCATTGGAACGACGCGGAATGGAGTCCAGTCATCCTGTTCGCTGCTGCAACCGAAAAACAAGGGTTTGCCACAAACTTAATCCGGCAAATTATGACGGTCGGAAGTGACGATCTGAGCTTGGCGCCCGAGTACGACTCTGTTCGTTTTTCTGAATTACCACAGCATTTGCAGAATAGTTCGGTGACACTGAACGAAGCCCGGCAACGCCAACTGTTGACACTTCGTTGTCGATCCGTCGCTCTGGATCTAGATCCCGAGCTGCAAACCCAACTCGACAAATTACAGCAGCACTTGTTTCCCCCCCGAGATTCTGCCGAGGCTGAGGCACTAGCCACTGCGGGGAATCTGGCTGTCGAATGGCTGAAATACCGACCGAATGACGCATACAAAAAAAGAGCAGCGTCTGTTCTTGCTTTGAGGTTGATCGATACACCACTCGCACGGCAAGTAATCCAGGATTACTTGCCGGATCAAAACGCGTTTGTCATTCTCGAACTCGCAAAAGTCGTTGATGCGCTCGCAATACCAGCGGTGGTCGATTCGTTAGTGACGCCATGGATGGAAGAGGATTTCGGCTCGTTTCCTCCCCGCGTCTTCGCTCATATGGTTGTCACAACCATCGACCACTTAGTCGCTACAAAAAGCATCACGCTACTCGATCTGTCTTACACCAGAGTGAATAATTTATCGACACTATTTCGTTTTCCTCAACTCAAACATTTGAATATATCCCACACCAAAATCACAGACATTTCGCCACTACAACATCTGAGGAATCTCGAAATACTGGATTTATCAGACACACCCGTGGATAACTTGGTACCGATCAGCGAATTGCAGAAATTGAAGGCTTTATTCCTATCGCCATCGGATGCAATTCAACGAGTTCCGAGCATCGAATCATTGCAATTCATCGGATTGATATCGGGGCCATATTTCTTCCCCGGTTCCTGTATCTTTCTGACTAAAAAACGTGATTTTTTCGCACCTCTCTTCAGCTGCATTCCGCTGCCGCACCTGAAAAAAGTTTGGCTGAGATTTTGGCTGAGATGGGGTGAAACGGGCGACAATCTTGCCTTCGAGTTCAGGGATGAAATCAACGAGTTTCACCGACTTCGCGAACAACAGAATCTTCCTCGG
>JBIKZJ010000119.1:0-14860 GCA_044354755.1 Schlesneria sp.
CCATTCCCGGAAGGGTCGATTCGTGGTCAACACGATCGATCCGGTTTCATAACGAGCGGCAATCACCTGGAACAACAGATCGGCCCCGCGCTTGTCGATAGGCAGATAACCCAGGGCTAGCGCGCATTTTGGGGTAGCTTAGTAGGATAGGTAGCCTTGCGCCAGACTGTCTGATTTGTTACTTTCCGATCGCGTTAATGTATCTCGCGATTCGTGGAGAGTGATGATGGTAGGAATGGGTTCAGAAGAGTTGCGTATTGGCGTAGATGAAGTCATCGCACATTTTGACAAGTTAGAGGATCCACGTTCCACGATCAATCTACGACACCCTCTGGTGAGTGTGATTGTGGTTGCCATTATGGCGGTGATGGCTGGGGCAAGCGGGCCAACATCGATTGCCGAGTGGGCCGTTCTCAAGGAAGAATTACTGCTTAAGTTGCTGTTATTACCGAACGTGGAGAGCCAGGAAACTTGTGGGGACACCAATTTATATTCGCAAAATGCCTCTGCTTCGGAGTCTTCGGAGAAGCAGTGCTCTTCGTCTTTTCCGTATTGGCCGGCGGGGATCAGCGTACTTGTGGTTTTTGGGGAAGACTGCACACCAACCGGTTGTGCCAACGCGCGGGTCGAAAACGGGGACAGGCACCGCGGACGGAGCCAGTCCCCGTTTTCGACAGCTGGTTGTCCCAAAGCGGACAACCAGCTGGGGTGGAGGCCTAAGAATTTGCATGGGGGTGATGGGGAATTTGCGGGGACACCGCACATTTTTCCCGAAAGTGAGCCTGTTGGATCCCGAGGCCACCCATCAGGCTAACCCACGTCGTTTCAGTTCGGCAACCACCGCCTGGACGATCGTCGAAACCTCTTCCGGCTTCCCGGAACTCCCCAACCCGGTCGGGCAACCGCAGATCGGTTCATCCGTGAATCCGTGCTGGGACAGCATGCATTGCAGCTTATTCGCAAGTGTCGCCAAGTCGGTCTGCTGATCATCGGAAAGGGGTTGACGCCCGACACCCGTTTCAAAACCACGCAACCGGACCGCCGTCCGGAAGCCATCAGGAAACTCGGCAGAAAATAGCATCGCGTCAAACAAGGTGACGATGTCGTACTGCAGATTGCGTGCTTCATCGATCCGATAGGCGACCGTCAGATCGTAGAGTTTCCGCGTCAATTCCGGGACCACACCCGAACTGGCATTCGTCCCACCGTCACAGCCAATCAAGAGCATCGGCATCAAGGCGGCGTCCCAACCGGTCAAAAAACTGAAGTCCGGACGCGAAGGACGAACCGCTTGAATCATCCGAATCATGTTCGGAATGTCCCCCGAGGAATCCTTGATCCCCACGACTTTCGGACATTCCTCGGCCAATCGCTTCACCGTCGGCACATCGATGGGACTGGCAAACATCGGGATGTTGTACAACGTGACATCGATCGGGGTATTGTCCGCAATCTCTTTGAAATACGCGTAAACCGCTCGCGGACTCAGTTTGTAATAGTACGGGGCGACAATCGCGACCGCTGTCGCTCCCATCTCGTAGTACTTCTCACACGCCCGAACGGTCTCTTTCACGTTCGCCTCGGCAGCTCCCGCGAGCACTGGCACCCGGCCACGAACCTGATGGCAGATGATTTCCATGATCCGAATCCGTTCTTCAACGGTGAATCGCGTAAATTCCCCCGTTGATCCGTTCGGATAGAGGCCATGCACCCCCTTGGCAATCAACCAGTCGACGTAACGTCGCAGTTCACTCTCATGAATCTCGCCCTTCGGCGTGAGTGGAACAATGTTCGGAGTGTAGATGCCTTGCAGCTTGCCTCGTGGTGGCATTGGAAAAACTCACAGTGTGTCAATTTGGTGAGACTGGGGGCAAATAAACGATTGCGCATAATTTATCGCACTTCAGCCTCGCGGTCACGACTGAGGCGACTCAAAATAATGATCGGCTGTGATATGGGGAATTCGCCAGTCGTTTCGATGCTGTCGGCAGACAATCACAGCCTGCAACCACTTCCCCGCCGACAGAATCCGGCTGTTCCGGAAAAATGTCCTGTCTCGCCGGGAAAAAAAGCTCAGGGATCACGCGACGGCGGCAGTTCAGGTTCCCAATGGCCATCGTATCCGCACGATTGTCAGCCCACCGGCCGTGGAATGAATCGCAATTTCCCCTTGATGCTGGTCGATGATTCTCCAGCATTTGGGCAGGCCGAACCCAAGTCCACGCCCCGCTTGCCGACCCGAAAAAAACGGATCAAACGCATGTTCAGACTCGATGGGCGTAAATCCTCGCCCAGAATCGGCGATTTCAATCCACGCATTTCCGGGGTGTTCAGGACCGATTGACGCAGAAATCTGAATTTGACCCCCGCCGGCAGGAATCGCCTGCCGACTATTGCGAATCAATTCATGCAGCACGATCGCCAATTGAGTTTCATCCGCACGCAGCCGGATCGATTCCGCAACCTGGACCTCGATCGTAATTTTTTCGGCAAGCAAATCCTCCTGCTGCCGTGCCAACACATCTCGGGTCGCCTGAGCCAGCACAACCGATTTGAATTCTGGCTGAGGGGGACGCCCAAACAGCATCGCGTCACCAATCATGTCGCGAATGCGGTAGGCTTGAGCCCCGATGGAAAACAGCATCTGTCGCCGCTGCGGATCCTGCTCGTCTTTCAAAAGAAGTTGCGCACGACCAATAATCGTGGCCAGCGGATTATTGATTTCATGCCCCGCCCCCGCCGCGAATTCGGCCATCGCTTCGAGTTTGGATCCCTCGGGCAATACGAAAGTCGCGCGAGCATGCTCGGCAGGCGAATTTTCGGGAGATGTTTCAGGCATTGGATTTCATTCCAGGCAGTCCATTTTTTCTGGATCATACCGGAGAAAATCAGCGGCGGTAAACCGAGTGAGGACGATGGTTGGCCATCGTCCTCACTGCGTTGATTTACTGAGGCTTGCGATGGGTACCGGCCGGGATCGGTTCGACATCGAGTAGCTTACACATTCGATCGATGAGCGAATCGATTTCAAACGGTTTTTGCATGAACTCGTTGGCACCAGCCGCTTTGAGGTCGGCAATCTTGTCCTGCTCGACCATGCCGCTGATACAAATGATCTGGGTTCCATCCAGTGCGGAATCCATCCGAACCCGCTGACAAACCTCTTTACCATTAATATCGGGCAGCATCACATCCAGCACGATGATGTCAGGACGATATTCCTTGACCATCATCCCGGCATCGAAACCATTATTCGCAACGCGAATTTCGAATCGGCCATCGGCTTCCAAGCCGTCACGAATCAATTCCACCAATTCGACATCATCGTCGACGATCAAAGCCTTGCGACGGCCGCTCTCCAACGCGTCGGTCGGAATGCCGTTTTCCTTCATGAAGCGGAAAAGAATATCGCGTGGAATCCGACGAAAACGAGAGCCGGGAACACGAAAACCACGCAGTTGACCCGAGTCAAAACAGCGGATGATCGTTTGCTGACTGACCTTGCAGATCTTTGCAGCTTCGCCGGTCGTAAAAACTGTCTTCATAATGGCTGCTCCTCCATCCTTTGCAGGGGCGCGCCCGCGGAACTCCCCCGGGCTGAAAGTGACTCCTCCCGACTGAGAGAACTCCACTTCCACTAATTTTCGAACAAGAAAGGAAGCAAATTCGTGATCCTTGAATTTGCCAGCTCACCACCTACGGTACCGAGTCTTCGTCAACCACGGCATTGGTCGATAGTGCGGAACCTTCCGAAACCTCCGTGAGTCCCGATTGTAACCATTCTGACAAACCAGTCAATATTCGTTGACCTGTTTATAACCCCAAGCAGGCAAAGTCAGCCAGGACTACCCAAAAAACCAAAACAGCGGAATCTGCCTGTCACAGGCGGCAGGCTTGGTTCTGGGTTCGGGGCTCGGGGTTCGGAGGGCTGAGTTCGGCAGTATTATTGGATGAACGGAAGTTTACGCGGAACGTTTTCCCAGAATCAGGCCGCATCGACCGAGATCGTCTCAAAAACGGCCGTTCTCAACGAGCGCGAACCTCACTCGTCGCTCACCAGGCGTTCGGGTTCCTTCAAATACAGCAGCAGGATGGTCAGATCCGCAGGAGTAATCCCGCTGATGCGGCTCGCCTGACCCAAATCCGCCGGGCGAACACGGGTCAGCTTTTCCTTGGCTTCGCGACGCAATTGGGCGACCGCTTGAAAGTTGAATGTCTCGGGAATCCGGACGACCTGAATTTTGTGCTGTTTTTCAATATCCGCAGTCTGGCGACGAATGTACCCCGCATACTTGGTTTCAATCTCGACCTGCTGTTTTGCCAGCGGACTAATCATCAGTGCGGCGAGTTCCACTGACATCGCTTCCAGTTCAACCCAGGTAATTTCCGGGCGACGGAGCCATTCCTCAAACGAGGCACCCTGATGCCGTAAGCGATCGAGCGGTTCTGAGGCGCGCACAATCTCGGCTTCGTGCTGCTCAAATCGATCCCAGCGATCTTGATTGACCAGCCCAATCCGGCGGCCGACCGGGGTCAGTCGCCGATCGGCATTGTCTTGACGCAACAGCAAGCGATATTCGGACCGCGACGTAAACATCCGATACGGTTCATCCACCCCTTTTGTCACGAGATCATCGATCAGCACACCTAAATACCCCTGGCTGCGGTCAATGATCAACGGGGGCTGGTTGGCTAATTTCAAGGACGCATTGATCCCCGCCAATAACCCTTGTCCAGCCGCCTCTTCATAACCCGTCGTTCCGTTAATCTGGCCCGCAAAGTACAAGCCCCCTACCCGTTTTGTTTCCAGCGAGGGCTTCAGCTGCGTGGGAGGGGCAAAATCATATTCGACCGCATAGCCATACCGCATGATTTCGGCCTTTTCCAGGCCCTTGATCGAGCGAACCATCAGATCCTGCACATCGCGAGGCAGGCTGGTCGAAATCCCATTGCAGTAGAATTCCCAGGTATTCCGCCCCTCGGGCTCCAAAAAAATATGATGCGAAGACTTATCCGCAAACCGAACCACCTTGTCTTCGATCGACGGGCAATACCGGGGCCCGGTCGATTGAATCTGCCCACTGTACATCGGAGCTCGATGCAGATTCCCCCGAATCAATTCATGGACCTCTTCGTTGGTTTCCGTCAACCAGCAGGGCATTTGTGCCTGAGTCAGCTTGTCGGTCAGGAACGAAAACGGCTGTGGGTCAGGATCACCGGGCTGTTCGGAACAAGCGGAAAAATCGATGGTCCGGCCATTCAGACGGCAGGGTGTTCCGGTTTTAAAACGCTGCAGCTCAAACCCAAGGCGCCGAAAGCAATCGGAAAGTGTTCCGGTGGTTCCGTCCCCTGCCCTGCCCCCCGGTGTCTGGGCCTCGCCCGTGTGCATGATCGCCTGCAGGAATGTTCCGGTGGTGACGACCACCGCTCGACAACGATAAAGCCCCCCACCCCGGACACGCACACCTGTAATCCGCGACCCCTGCATCCCCGAATCCTGCATCCCCGAATCAGCCTCATCCGCAGTCAACGGCGTCTCTTCCACCAGAATTTCTTCCACCAATTCCTGACGCAATGTCAGTCCTGGTTGGCTTTCGATCCGGTATTTCATCTCAAATTGATAGGCTTTTTTGTCCGCTTGGGCACGGGGGCTGTGCATGGCCGCCCCTTTGCTGCGGTTGAGCATGCGAAACTGAATCCCCGTCGCGTCGATCACACGGCCCATTTCGCCGCCGAGGGCGTCAATTTCGCGAACAATCTGCCCTTTGGCGACGCCGCCGATGGCAGGATTGCAGCTCATTTGACCGACGCTGTCACAGTTCATCGTCAACAGAACGGTTTTTGCCCCAAGACGTGCGGCGGCCAGCGCCGCCTCGCAACCCGAGTGTCCCGCTCCAATCACCGCCACATCAAAATCGTAATAACTTGGTGTCATGCAATTAATCTAGCAGATCTGTTGCGAGAGTTCAGCCTGAAAAGCGCTCTCTTCCCCAGCAAAATCTTGTGATGAGAGAAATCGTTCCCCAGCCAATCCTCGCTCATCCACTTGCCCCCCAGTCATGATATCTGAGCGAGGCTTGACCTCGATTGTGGCAATCGAGCTAGCCGAGTCTGCCTGACTGAGTTAGATTACAGGGGTACGGAACGCGCCGAATCTCCGTCAGTGTTACTCGTCTCGGCTCCCCTCTCTGGATCATCATTTTTGCGAGGATCGACTTATGAAATCCCGGGCGAACGATCGTCAGTTGCTGTGGTTGGTGTTTGGTGTCATCGGTGGATTGTGCCTGGCCTATGTTTGGCCGCATGAGCATGTTCTCGCCAGTGCCACGGATCGCGATGCAAAATTCGCCATTTGTACGGTCGATGTCGGCCCCGGAAGTCCCGACGCCGTCTTCGTACTCGATTTTACCACCGGCCGACTCCAAGGTGCGATGCTGAGTCCACAGTCGCAATCCTTTACCAATTTCTGGTTTGCCAACGTCGCCCAAGACTTCAAAGTGGGAAAAAACGGCAAATACACCATGATTCCTGGCAATGCCTATCTCAACGCCAATAACCAAGGAAACGGACAAGCGATTGCGGCCGGAGTCATCTATGTTGCCGAAGTCACCTCGGGAATGGTCGGGTGTTACCGATTTGGGTTTGTCAATGCCCGCGAACGGATGCCACCGGCAGCACTCGAACCTGTTGACGTCTTCCCGTTCCGAGAGTCCAAGTAGCCCAACAACCCGCCGCCAATAAGCGGCCCCCAACAAACGATTCCAAAAAAACGACCTAAGTCGCCTTAAAATCGCGAAAGCCTCGTCGCTGGCAAGCGATGAGGCTTTTTTATTAATCCTGATCCCTCGCCGCCGTTTAACGCCCTTTTTCTCGATCGAGCTCATCAAGCAGGTCGCGTAGGGAACCGAGTTGATCGGGGCTGAGCTTCTCTTTGACCAGATGTGATAACAGCGGAGCCAGTGAACCTTGACACAGCTTGTCGGCGGTCGCCTGCAGACGGCGACCAATCAGTTCTTCACGGTTGACGCGCGACTCAAAAATGTGCGGCCACGGCTTGCGATCTCGTTTGACGAAATTCTTCAGTTCCAGCCGTTCCAGCAATTTCTGCACGGTCGCATAATGCGCTCCCGTTCCTCCGGGATAGAGCGTATCGGTCAAATCCCGAACGGTCGTGCGGCCCCGCTCCCAAAGCAGGTTAATGACCGCCAACTCCGCGTCTGTGATGTCTTGCGGTGTTCGTGCCATGAATTTCCTCTGTCGGAAACAACCAATCAGCAAACAACAATCCCCGTGCTGGATTATGGCAAAAACAAGACACCGCGTCTGTAGGCAAATCCAGATTTTCCGGAATTCCGACCCTGAATCCGTTTTGAGTTGGTCAAGTTCGCAGGTGCTGAAAGCGACCGAATCCACTCCCGAATCAGATCATGCGTTTGATGTTGGACGAGATTTCGCGCCAGATTCGGCATCCGCTTCCTCTTCCTTGCGTCCCTGCGGCATGGCGCCTTGGCGTTGAATTTTCCGTTCAATTCATTCGATCACCGCTTGGGTATTTCATCAACACCACGGACTCGCTGCTCATCTGCTTCTGATCGAGATCGAGAAGTCCCTGACGCGAAGTTTCGACGTGCGTAATCAGGATCTCGTCGATTGTTTGTTCAGTCGGTCTCGTCCACGGCGTTTAATGTCCTCGACATCAACGACGGTTTTCTCGCCCCGGTCCAGTTCGCTCAGGCCGGTTTCAATGTCATCGCGCGAAGCGTCACACCTACGATCATGGTCGCAAAGCAATTGAAGTGCATCGGCAAATACTTCCGCTTCGGAACGATACCGACCGCTCGCAACGGCATGTTCGATGAAGCCCTGAAATTCCAAAGGTATTGTGATTGTCATTGTTTCACTTCCGCTGAATCGCGATATGCTGGAAAGGAGGTCACCAAGACTGGTCGCAAGCCTCGGCATGATCTTCCCGAAGCCCTCTTTCGAGTATTGTCGCGGAGACCTTGCACCGTTTCAACCAGCCAATCGAGAATCATCGATATGACTGCCACTTACAATCAGGCCGGCTCGACTCGAATTACCCCTGCTTCGGCGGTGGATCCAGCCGCAACGGTGTTGACCAGCGGCTCACAGAAACCGGGGGCCGAAACCTGAATCTGGTCACCCGGCTGATATTTCCAGGTCCGTGATCCGAAACTCAAACGGCTGGTCCCGAAGAAATGCAGATGCAGATCCCCCGGATGACGATGCTGAGCGTATTTGAAGTGATGATCTTCCATGTTCGCAAGTGAATGACACATGTTTCGCTCACCCGACCGCAACTCGCCACTGTCGTAGAGTTGCTCGCCATCACGGGAAACCGTACACCGCAGCGCAATGTCGGAAAAATCTTCCGTCACCTGCAATGAAGGCCCGATGGCACAGGTCCGCAGCTTCGAAGGAGCGAGATAGAGATAGTTAATTTTCTCCGTTGCGTGATCGGACCATTCGTTCCCCAGCGCGAATCCAATCCGGCGCGGTCGCCCTGCCGAATCAATGATGTAACAACCCACAATTTCCGGTTCCTCACCCCCATCCAGAGCATAGGCCGGGATTTCCAAAAGATCATTGGGGCCACGCAAATTGAATCCATCCCCTTTGTAGAACCACTCCGGTGCCACCCCACGTTCGTTCGCGGCCGGCCGGCCTCCCTTCAACCCCATGGCAAACATCCGTGCGGAATCGGTTTGCGGTTCCATCGATTGAGTTCCCCCGTGCATTTGATCACGGGATTGGACACTTCCCAAATGACTGAGTCCCGTTCCGCTAATCAGAAGCCGGGAAGGCTCGGGATGGTCCAGCGGGGCAAGCAGATAAGGGACCGAACCACCGGGGGAAGCCGATAAAAGCGCGGGATAATCCCAGAACACTGGGTTAACGTTACGGTTGAGGAGATGATCGACCAGATTGACCAATCGTAGATTTTGAGTCAACGAAGACTGTACCAAGGCATAAATGGACTGGATACTGGCATGGATTGAGGTCAGATCCTGCACTCGGAGCCCATCAACCAGCCCAACACGACGCCCTACTGGAGGGACAAAAAACTGAACAAGTTGCATGAAATTTCCAGTTCTGCTTCGAGGACTTCTATTTGGATTGTACCCCAGCAGAATCAAGATCTACCATCGGGCCGAATGAATTCCATAAAAATTTTGTAAACGCAAAGGCGCGAAGCCGCAGGGACGCAAGGAAGAGGAAGGCGATTAGGAATAGGAAGAGGAAGAGACAAAATCCCGTATTCTGTTTTCGTATTCCTTGCGTCCCTGCGGCTTGGCGTCTTTGCGTTAATCTCCGAATTCGTCTGACCGCGTCGTATTGAACTACGGGGGGGGGTGTTCGCATGCCTGAGCTTTGCCGACTCGATGATTCGTGATTATCCGACTGGAACAGAAAGTGGGGTCCAATGTTGTTCGAAGAGATCGGCCAAACACCGATCCGCCTGCCAGGTTGGCCACGGATCAAACGCTCAGGTCTCGACGATCTCCGTAAACTGATTTGCATCAGCACAAGATGGAAGGTGATCCAAAGAATAAAAAAATCTCCCTCGCTTACGCGAGAGAGATTTAAAATGCCCGGCAATGACCTACTTTCACGCTTGTAAGCACTATCATCGGCCACATGAGCTTAACGGTCGTGTTCGGAATGGGAACGTGTGTTTCCTCATGTGTATGGTCACCGGACTTTATTCGATACAACTGACTTAACAAGTTCTACGGCGACTGCTCGCCAGAACAAACCTGTCTCACCAGTTGTTGATTTCAAGTAAAAAGAGCTCAGTATACAAGATTCTATAACAAAGTGGTCAAGTATTCGTCCATTAGTATCGGTCAACTGAGACGATTGCTCGCCTTACATCTCCGACCTATCAACCTGGTAGTCTACCAGGGGACTTCAGGATTTCTCCATCGAAACCTCATCTTGGGAGAGGCTTCGCGCTTATATGCTTTCAGCGCTTATCCCGACCGAACTTAGCTACCCTGCAATGCCACTAGCGTGACAGCAGAAACACCAGAGGTTCGTCCCTCCAAATCCTCTCGTACTAAAGAGAAAACCCCTCAAGTTTCGTACGCCCACAGCAGATAGGGACCAACCTGTCTCACGACGGTTTAAACCCAGCTCACGTACCACTTTAATCGGCGAACAGCCGAACCCTTGGGAGCTTCTCCACCCCCAGGATGTGATGAGCCGACATCGAGGTGCCAAACCACGCCGCCGCTATGGACGCTCGGGCGTGATCAGCCTGTTATCCCCAGAGTACCTTTTATCTGTTGAGCGACGGCCCTTCCATTCGGAACCGCCGGATCACTAGGTCCGACTTTCGTCTCTGCTCGACTTATAGGTCTCGCAGTCAAGCACCCTTCTACCCTTGCGCTCTTCGCCTGATTGCCAACCAGGCTGAGGGTACCTTTGAACTCCTCCGTTACTCTTTAGGAGGAGACCGCCCCAGTCAAACTGCCCAACTGACACTGTTCACCATCCAGATTCATGGACCAGTGTTAGACTCCAAACAGGCCCAGGGTGGTATTTCAACGTTGGCTCCATAGACACTAGCGTGCCTACCTCATCGCCTCCCACCTATCCTACACAAGAACTGTCTAAAGCCAATATCAGCCTACAGTAAAGGTTCATGGGGTCTTTCCGTCTAGCTGCGGGTACGTGGTATCCTCACCACAACTGCAATTTCACCGGGTTGCTGGTTGAGACAGTGCTCCAGTCGTTACGCTATTCATGCAGGTCGGAACTTACCCGACAAGGAATTTCGCTACCTTAGGACCGTCATAGTTACGGCCGCCGTTTATCGGGGCTTCGGTTGCGGGCTTCAGGCAAAACCTTGACCCTCTTCCTTAACCTACCGACACCGAGCAAGCGTCAGACTCTATACGTCCTCTTACGAGTTAGCAGAGTCCTGTGTTTTTAGTAAACAGTCGCTAGAGCCGATTATCTGTGGCCCACCGAAGTGGGCACCCCTTCTCGCGAACTTACGGGGTCAATTTGCAGAGTTCCTTAACCAGCATTCTCCCGAGCGCCTGAGGCTACTCGCCTCGCCTACCTGTGTCAGTTTTAGTACGGTCGTGTGCTTCAACCCTAGTAGCTTTTCTTGATTGTGCTTCAGTTCGCTTCGTCAACAAGGACTCGGGGCTTCCCCACGGGCACTTCTAACCGCCCGACGCCCATCCACACAACGTCCCTACATCAGTCCACACAGCGGTGCAGGAATATTAACCTGCTGGCCATCGTCTACGCCTTTCGGCCTGAACTAAGGGGCCGACTAACCCTGGGCGGATTTACCTTCCCCAGGAAACCTTAGGCTTTCGGCGAACAGGATTCTCACCTGTTTTATCGTTACTCATCCCAGCATAAACACTTCCAACACCCGCTACTGCTCCTCACGGTACAGCTTGAATTGTGTTGGAACGCTCTCCTACCACTCGCTTACGCGAATCCGCTGCTTCGGCGTTTTGCTTAACTCCCGATCATTGTCGGCACTAGAACACTCGACCGGTAAGCTATTACGCACTTTTTAAATGGTGGCTGCTTCTAAGCCAACATCCCGGCTGTCACAGTATCCTAATGTCCTTTGTGACTTAGCAAAACTTTGGGACCTTAGCAGACGATCTGGGTTGTTTCCCTCTCGACCGTGAAGCTTCTCCCTCACGGACTAACTGCCGGGTATTCGATATGGTATTCGGAGTTTGGTTAGGCTGGGTAGGCGGGTAGCCCCCCATGCCAATTCAGTCTCTCTACCCCCATACCGAAATATACCGACGCTAACCCTAAAGTTATTTCGGAGAGAACGAGCTATCTCCAGGTTTGATTAGACTTTTACTCCTCCCCACAGGTCATCCCCTAATTTTTCAACATTAGTGAGTTCGGTCCTCCACGCAGTATTACCCGCGCTTCAACCTGCCCATGGGTAGTTCACCTGGGTTCGCGTCTACCGCCATTGACAAATCGCCCTATTCAGACTCGGTTTCCCTGAGACTTCGGCCCTGAAGGCCTTAATCAAGCCAATGACAGTAACTCGCTGGGTCATTATTCAATAGGCACGCCGTCACCCACATAAGGGGCTCCGACAGCTTGTAAGTGTGTGGTTTCAGGTTCACCATCCTCCCCTAACAGGGGTTCTTCTCATCTTTCGCTCGCGCTACTTGTTAACTATCGGTTGCCAAGGAGTATTTAGCCTTGGGAGATGGGCCTCCCGGATTCAGTCCAGGTTCCACGTGACTGGACCTACTTGGGTACCAAACAAGAGGTTGCACTACTTTCGAATACGGGACTGTCACCCTCTGTGGTCGCGCTTTCCAGCACGTTCTTCTAGCAGACAACTTGATAACTCCGCGTCTGGCCCCGCAACCCCGAAAGCCGAAGCTCTCGGTTTGGGCTGTTTCCATTTCGCTCGCCGCTACTAAGGAAATCGAACTTTCTTTATTTTCCACCAGGTACTTAGATGTTTCAGTTCCCTGGGTTTGCCTTGCACACCTATGAATTCAGTATGCAATAATTCAGGAATCCCGGGATCAATGCTTGTTTGACAGCTTCCCCAGGCTTATCGCAGTCTGCCACGCCCTTCATCGCCTCTTGGCACCGAGACATCCTCCACACACCCTTATTAACTTGACCACTTGGTTCTAGAATCTCAAGCATCCACTCACAGCAGCCCCACTCAAGGTGACCCCGTCAGCAGCTTGCGATTCCGCCAAGCTCTTTTTACTTAAACCGTGTTGTCAAAGATCGTTACAGCATTTTGTCACCCGTTTGGGTTTGCTGCGGGAGGGAGATCTTAGTCGCAGCTGACAGTGGCGTCAAGTCACTGGATCAACTTCACTGCGGTTTTTTTCGGTTTGTTTTTTTGGACAACCTGAAACTGAACCATCGTGGAACTCTCGCGAATTCGCTTCTTCAATCAACCCCAAAATACAGTGGAGACGACCGGGGTCGAACCGGCAACCTCCGGCTTGCAAAGCCGGCGCTCTCCCAATTGAGCTACATCCCCCCAGTGGGCGTACGTGGATTCGAACCACGGACCTCAGCTTTATCAGAGCTGCGCTCTAGCCAACTGAGCTATACGCCCTCGCAGAACCGTTACCGGTTCCGTTTGGCTGTCGTAATGCTAGAGTCTTTTCCAGCCAAGTTCAAGTGGAGACCACTTCACTTTTCCGCTTTGTCCTGCGGAACAGTATAATCGTCGTTTCGACTGGTGGGCATGAGCCTTATTTTTGTGTTAAAACGATTTTTCTGCCATTGATTTTTGATTTTCCGCTCCTGATCCGTAGAAACCGCTGTCGATCGGAGATTTCTCAATCCTCCGACTTTTCTTTCGCTACACACCGCAGATTTGTGAGTTGTCATGTCGTCTCGCACGGAATTCACCCCCCAACAGTCAGCAGCCATTTTCACACGCGGCGTCTCCATCGCGTTGTCTGCCGGTGCGGGTTGTGGCAAAACTTTTGTGTTGACACAGCGATTCCTGGCGGGACTCGACCCGGTCGCCGCAGGGGAACCGGGCGCAGAACTCCATCAATTCGTCGCGATTACCTTCACCGAGCGGGCCGCTCGCGAGATGCGAGACCGAATTCGCTCGGCCTGCCACGACCGACTCCAAAACTGTGATGTGACCGACGTCGAACATTGGCTCGGCGTGCTGCGGGGACTCGATTCCGCTCGAATCAGCACCATCCATTCGTTCTGTACCAGCCTTTTACGAACCCAGGCGGTCGAAGCGGGCCTGGATCCCCGTTTTACCGTGCTCGAAACCGCTCTATCCGACACCTTGCTGCGGCACGTCTCGCGCGAAACCCTGCATCAACTCATTGAACAAGCGGACGATGACGCAGTCCAATTTGTCGTTCAATTTGGATTGGAACGCTCGGAAGAACTGCTGCGGAAGCTCACCCGGCAGCGATTTCAGATCGAATTTTCTCAATTTGCCGACATTTCGCCCACGGAACTGGCCCGTCGCTGGCTGGAAACATGGCAATCAGTCTTCGTCCCGAAACTGATCGCCAAATTTCGCGACTCACCCGCCGTCACCCATACGCTGGCGGTGATCGCCGACTCACCCTCCACCAGCAGTGTGATTATCGAACGGATCGCCACCCTCTCCAGCCTGCTGGCTCCCGCGCTCCCCTGGAAGGATCACCATGCGATCCTGGCCGAAATCATCGAGGCAGCCCGCGTCACGGGAAAGGGTGTCGCAAAAAGCTGGGTGACTGACGAACTCCAGAACACAGTCAAGCTGGCCTTCGAAAAACTGCGAACCGAAGCCAAAAAAATGATCGAGCACCTGCAATATGACGATGCGGATGTGCTCGGCGCTGCAGAACTTGCTTGCCGAGGCGTCCGACTGACACAACGGACTGCGGCCCAGTACTCGGTTGCCAAGCAAGCACAGGGAGTGCTCGACTTTGATGACCTGCTGCTCTATGCCCGCAATCTGCTGCGCGACAACGAACACGTGCGTGAGCGGGTTGCGGCGGGAATTCGCCTACTGATGGTTGACGAATTCCAGGATACCGACCCCGTCCAGGCAGATGTCGTCCGCAGCCTGTGTGGCGCCGCGATCACGCATGGCAAGCTATTTATGGTCGGCGACCGCAAACAGTCGATTTATCGCTTTCGCCGTGCTGACCCGACGGTTTTTGCGACGATGAGTGACGAATTACCGATAACCGGTCGACTCCCCCTGAACGTGAACTTCCGCAGCCAGCCAGCGGTACTAAGCTTCGTGAACCACCTCTTTTCCCCGGCGATCAAAGACTACGAAGCCCTGACCCCCTTCCACCATGAGCAACAATCCCCCACCCCGGCCATTGAATTT
>JBIKZJ010000498.1:0-4492 GCA_044354755.1 Schlesneria sp.
TGATGATCGGACTGCTCGGTCTCGACCCGCTTCGTAATCCCCTTCTCACAGAAGAGTTCAGGCAAAGCCATTGAGTACGACATTTGATTCGTGAATCACATCCTTTTCAAAAATGCGAAGATTGTGAACCACGAATAACACGAATCGCACGAATAGGAAGAGAGGAAACTTCAAGATTCTGAAAACTGAAAACTGAATTTTCATAGCCGCGCACGGGTTTTTCGTTGAACCTGAATTTCAAGATTCATGACCCGCGCTGATGTGAATATTGGGGCCTCGCTGGCTCGTTGCGTGATTGTGGTCTTGGCCGACAAACCGATCTTGAGCAGAAATTGCCGGTTGAGTACAACACCTTCACATCTCTCAAACAAGATCCATGACATGCCGGCCGTGGATCGTTTCCGGTTTCACAGGTTTTTTCTGTTGCTGTTCCTATCCCTTTTCCGATCGACTCGGCACGGAGGCTCCCGCCGATGCGTTTCTTTTACTTGATGGCTGCTGTTGCCTGGTTTTCCAGCGGAATGGTGGCTGAGGCTGCTGACCGTAAATTCCCCTACGAAGCGATGATTGATGTCGAAGAGGGGGAGAATGTTCGTAGCGGTCCGGGGCCTAAGTATTATCCGACCACGAAGCTGCGGAAGGGTGATCGCGTCATGGTCCACCGGCATGATCCGGGTGGCTGGTGCATGATTGTTCCTCCTGCGGGAAGTTTTAGTTGGGTTCGCGCCGAGTATATTCAAAAGAGTGGTACCGAAACCGGGGTATTGAAAACCAGTGGGGTGGTGGTCCATGTGGGGAGCTCCATTAATCCGGATGACTTTACCACGGTTCAGGCGAATCTTTCGCAGGGGGATGCGGTCGAGATTCTGGGGGAAAAGAACTTTACCTTCGAGGATGGCCCGCGATTGATGTACAAGATTACTCCTGTGAAACGGGAGTGGCGCTGGATCGCGCGAAAGTCGATTGTCGCTGCGGATGCGGTCAAATCGGATCCCTTTCCAGCGGAGCGGACGGCTCCGAAAAAGCGGAATGGTCCGGTCGCACAACTGGACGAGGATGCCTTTGCGAAACCGATCTCGATGGGGCCCGCTCATCGTCCTGAAGATTCGAGTCGTCCTGAAGATTCGAGTTCCACCGAAAAATCTCGCTCGACCACGGCGGGAGATCTCGCCGTTCGGCCATCGGGACCGGGATCCGTTCTGCCCGCTGCCGCGCGTCAGCAGTTGGAGGAAATCGATCAACATTTCCGCGAGATGATTCGGCAGGATAAATCGACCTGGGATTTGGATTCGCTCGAAAATCTGTATCGGGATTTAGAGGACGAAGTCGGAGAAGCGGCCATGACATCGCTGATTGCCCAGCGTCAGGACGCAGTGCAACGGTATCGAAAAACTCAGCAAGACTATCTTGAGTTCTTTAAATTGTCTGCAGAAACCAAGCAGCGTGATGCGCAGTTGCAGTCTCTGCAGTCACCGCGCACATCACCGGAACGTTCGCCGGTGGCAGGTCAAGTTCCGGCAGCGGGGAACGGGCCGCAATCACGCGTTCCGGTTTTGGCGCCCCAACAACCCGCTGTACCCCAACAACCCGCTGTACCAAGGCCAGCACCTGCTCAGGCGGGGGGGGCTCCGGCATTTGATGGGGCGGGAATCGTGCAAAAAATGGCACAAACATTTCCAGGGGGACCTCAGTTTGTGCTGATCACTCCCGAAGGGCGGATGTTGTCATTCCTGCAGCCGGGCCCGGGTGTGGATCTGAACCGACACGTGGGACGAGCGATGGGGATCATGGGCCAGCGAGTTCATCGCGATGACTGGAATGCGGACATCATTACAGTACGGAGTTTACAACCGGTTCAGCTACGAGGAAGCCGCTGAGCGATTTCCCGATTGCGAGTCATGCACCGGGCGATTTCCCGATTGCGAGTCATGCACCGGGCGATTTCCCGATCGCGAGTCATGCCAACTCGTGAACAGGGAGTTCCTGATGCGCCGCATGCCGGACGGCAATCACTTTTCCTAAAATTCGCAGGTCGTCCTCAGGGCCAATCGGGATTTTCTTGAATCGAGGATTTTCCGGCAGCAACGCGATTTCGCCGCCGCGATGAAACAATCGCTTGACGGTTGCTTCCTCATTCAGCAGCGCGACCACAATATCACGATGCTCGGCCAGTGGCTGCTGGCGTACGATCAGGACATCTCCAGGAGCGATCCCGGCATCGATCATGCTTTCGCCCGAGACTTTGAGTGCAAAGTGGCGGCCGGACCGGACGGTCGCGGCATCCACCATGAGTTCACCGAGATGGTTTTCCGGTGCAAAAATCGGCAGTCCGGCAGCGACGGTGCCGAGTAACGGAATGGAAACCATTCCTGCATTGGTCGGCTCAGTGGACGAGCGGAGCACCACAAGTCCTCGGGATTTCCCGACGGTACGGCTGAGGTAGCCATTCCGTTCCAGTCGTTGGATCAGCTTATAAATACTGGCGACACCTTGTTCGAGACGAAGGGCCAATTCCCGTAGCGTGGGGGATTTCCCTTCGTGCTCGATATGAGATTCGATCGCGATCAGCAACCGTTGTTGTGATGCGGTGATACTCTCGATGATTGGCCGTCCTCGTCCTCGTTTCGGCATGATCGGATTCTACGCAACCTCCCTGATGGCCTTTGTTCGCCTGATGGTCTTTGTTCGTGAAAAAGTTTGTTCGTGAAGAAGTTTGTTCGTCACGGGCATGCATCACTACCGACAGCAGATTTCCAAATTTCTGTCCCGGCAAAAAACTTTGTTCTCCCTTTTTCCTCGGGGACTCCTCTATTTTGGCAAAACGAACAGAATTGGCAAGGGATCGTCGGGAAGAAGCAAGATCAAAATCTTTTGGTTTAGCGAACAGCAACAACAGGGGCGTTCAGCAGTCGGCCAAAGATCATACGACCGGCACTGTTCTGAAGCATACTGGTCACAATCACATCGATATCCTTGCCAATCAGATTCGAGGCTTGTTCACAGACGACCATCGTTCCGTCATCCAGATAGCCGACACCTTGGCCGAACGATTCTCCTTCACGCATCACCTTGATGTGAAGCTGTTCACCGGGGAGATACCGAGGTTTCAAGGCATTGGCCACATCATTGAGATTGATGACATCCACCCCTTGCACGCTGGCAACTTTATTCAAGTTGAAGTCGTTTGTGACGACTCGACCACTCATTCGCTTCGCGAGTGCGACAATCCGTTGATCAACAGACTGTTCAAGATCGTCTTTTTCCCGCACTTCCAGCATGCGGATCTCGACTTTGGGTTTTTGTTGCAACTTGGTGAGTACGTCGAGTCCCCGTCGTCCGCGGGTCCGTCGGTTCTTATCCTGACTGTCCGCGATGTTTTGCAGTTCTTCGAGGACGAAACTGGGAATAATCAGTTCGGTGTCAAAAATACTGGTGTCCATGACATCCGCAATTCGCCCGTCGATCAGGGCACTGGTATCGATGATCAGGGGGCGGCCCCCTTTAATCTCTTTGGCAAACTCGACATACGGAATCACAAACCGGAAATCATCCTTGGTTTGGAGCAGGAACGAGATACAAATGTAGGGGAGCATAATGCCCGCGATCCCACCGATGACTCGGGCGTAAGGATTGTCGCCAGTGATTTTCCCTTCCGCATCTAATTGTACACCAACGCCAATCGAGGTCATGAACGCCTGTGCTGCATATTGGAGTTGAAACGCGAGCAGCCAACCGACCAATAGGCCGAAGTAGATGGCAGAAATCATATCGAGCCGTTTTCGCGGAATCAAAATGTCGATGAATGTCACAATCTGGGTCGTGAGCATGATGACAATAAACGAAAGTGCAGGGTATTCTTGGACGATTGCCGGGGCTATTGGATTTTGTACCAGTGCGGCGGCGGCCCCTGCACAGATCAGGACATACAAAAAACGAAGCAGAATCAACATAGCCAAACCCCGTGGTTGCGGTGTTCAATTTTCAGTCTTTACGAGGGAGACGTCCCCATTCACGACCAGTATAGAGAACAAATCACGACCTCACCAGTCCCTTTTTTGCCAGTCTGTTCAATGAGATTTTTTAAAAAAACTCGTCCGCCAAGGTAACTTTCCCCCATGATTGATGACGAAATCAGCAGAGAATTCGAGAATTCAGGTGCGATTCCTGCGGGCCAACTTGGCTCACGTCTCCCTGTTCTTTCCGTATTTGGTGATTTGGGATCGGAGCTGAAATGTTCACTGGAACAGTTAGAGTTCGAGTCGAAAAGATTGCAAATCGCACCACTTGAGGGTCGAGATTGGTTCGATCTGTTGATTCGCAAACTGCTTCCGCAACTGGCAGATCATTCCTTCTTGATTGTGGCAGTGGTGGGTGGAACCAATATTGGGAAGAGTGTTGTTTTCAATCATATTGCGGGCTTTCGGGCGAGTTCCAGCAGTCCTCTGGCATCGGGAACCAAGCATCCCGTCTGCCTGATCCCGGAGGGTTTTTT
>JBIKZJ010000120.1:0-14845 GCA_044354755.1 Schlesneria sp.
GGCGGCTGCAAGAGGGGGAACGGGGAATCCTGTTTGACATGACCTCGCGCGGGGATGCTCAGAATCATGCGGATTATGCTCAGCGGATGTGCGACTGGACGCTGAAGCCGCGTCTGCTGGATGCCGCGAACTCAGCTGAAGAGGTCTGGAATCGGGAACTGATCCGTACGGATTATTTTCACGTATTTGAACGTTCGGGGCGTCGAGTCACCATGCGGGATCTTGATCGCGAGCAGTGGCAGGAATGGCGGGCGGAGCTCAACAAAAAGCTGGATCAGGCGATTGCCTACTTTTATGGAAACTTTGTCCACGGCGTGCGTCGATCGGTGATCGATGGTGTGGAACCGGTCGACCGGGCCAGCGATTCGTTTCAGTTTCAGCTGTTCGATTACATCTACCATCAAATCCTGCATAAAGACCATGATTGGGTTGCGCGAGATCTGTTTCGCGTGAACTTTCGTGCCAATGAAGAGGGGGTGATGAAACATGCCTATGATCATCAGCAACTCGCGACGATGCTGCTGTATACGTCGCATGAAGTCCGACTGGACGACCTGATTGACCGTCCGATTGAAAGTGGAGATGAGCTTTGCAATGCGAATACGATCATTCTGATGGGCAAGGTTCGCGAGGGGAACCGCATGCAGCGGGCTTTGCATGTGGCCAAGCATCGGGGAAGTGTCGCGGATGATCGGATCGTTCCCTTCGAAATCCAGGATTCCGGGCTGGTGTTTTGACGGCGAGAGAAAGAAGACATTGTGAATCAAACGGGCAAAGTGAATCAAACGGGCAAAACCCCACTGGCAGAAGATTACGTTGATCCCGCCACGTTGATGCAGTTGCGGTCGCTGGAACTGCGGGCGCGACATGTGGTCCAGGGATTCATGACAGGATTAAACCGCAGTCCTTATCATGGTTTTTCGGTGGAATTTACCGAGTATCGTCAGTACACGCAGGGTGATGACTTGCGGCATCTCGATTGGAAATTATTTGCCCGAACCGATCGTTACTACATTAAGCGGTTCGAAGACGAGACCAATCTGCGCTGTCTGTTGTTGCTGGATTCGAGCAAGTCGATGAACTTCGGTACCGTTGGCTATAACAAATCGGAATATGCCAAAACGCTGACCGCGACCTTGGCCTATTTTCTCTCGACGCAACGAGATGCCGTCGGCCTGGCGACGTTCGCGGCCGAGATTGAAGATTTTATTCCTCCCCGATACCGTGCGGGTCATTTGCGGCGGATCCTGGTTTCGCTGGAAAAGAACGCCGAAGGGGTTTCGACGCATCTGGCTCGGCCACTCGAACAGATCGCGGAACGTTTGAACAAACGGGGAATGCTGGTGCTGATTTCGGATTTGCTGGCTCCGCTGGAAACTCTGGAAGTCAGCTTGGGAAGTTTGGCGGTGCGCGGCCAGGATGTGATTGTGTTTCATGTCCTGGACCCCGAAGAGCTTCGCTTTCAATTTGGGGCTCCTGAGATGTTTGTGGACCTGGAGACCAACCGCCGGCTGTATGTGGATCCTGCGGCGATCCGGCGCGACTATCTGCAGCGGTTTGGTGTGCATTTGCAGGCGGTTGCAGACATCTGCTCGCGATTGGGGTTGGTGTACCATCAACTGAGTACCGACACGCCACTCGAACAAGCCCTTCCCGAAGTCATCCGTGTTCGGATGCAGACTCGCGGCAACAGTCGTACGCGAATTGCACGGCGTTGATGCGGTCACCCAGTGAAAAAGTAAATTGGAAATTATCGAAATCAGAACATTCGTTCCGCAGATTCTGCAGCAGGTCTTGCAACGAGTTCTGATTGATTGAGAGAGCAATCCCCACATGAGCAGTGTTCACGAAATGATGCCGGTCAGCCGGCCGGTTTCCGGCTCGATCCGGCCACCAGGATCCAAAAGCCTGACCAATCGCGCACTGGTGATTGCGGCGCTCGCCCGTGGAACCAGTGTGTTGACGGGTGTACTGGACAGCCGTGACACGCAGGTGATGATTGACAGCCTGCAAAAACTGGGAATTGTCATCGAGCAATCCAAAGCGGAACGGACACTGAAAATTCAAGGCTGTGAGGGACGGCCGCCGGCAGCTCAGGCAGATCTCTGGTTAGAAAACAGCGGGACCAGCATCCGGTTTCTGACCGCATTGTGTACGCTGGGTAATGGGCGTTTTCGTCTGGACGGGAATGCTCGGATGCGGGAACGGCCGATCGCAGATCTGGTGACCGCGATCCAGCAATTTGGGATTGCGGTCGAATGTGAGCAGGGGAATCTTTGTCCCCCCGTGATTCTGACCAGCCAGGGGTTGCCCGGCGGCAAAATCTCGATGAACGCGAATCTTTCGAGTCAGTTCCTGAGCGCCATGTTGATGGCGGCTCCGTGTGCAGAGCAACCGGTTGAAATCCAGATTGCTGGCGAGGTGGTCTCTGAACCCTACATCGAGATGACGCTCGAGATCATGTCTCAATTTGGTGTTGTTGCTGAGCGGCCAGCACCAGGAATCTTTCGGCTTGTTCCGCAAACTTATCGCGCCACCCACTACGACATTGAACCGGATGCGTCGGCGGCCAGTTACTTTTTCGGTGTTGCAGCCGTGACAGGTGGTACGGTGACGGTCGAGGGGTTGCATGCCAAATCGCTGCAGGGGGATATCCAGTTTGTGCGGGCGCTCGAGCAAATGGGTTGTCGAGTGACTTGGGGGTCGCAGAGCGTCACCGTTCACGGAGGGCTGCTGCGGGGAATCGAGATTGATATGAATGCGATCAGCGATACCGCTCAGACACTCGCCTGCATCGCAGCGTTTGCTTCGGGGCCTACCCGCATTCGGAATGTGGCGCACATGCGACTGAAAGAAACGGATCGTGTCGCGGCAGTGGTGATCGAACTTCGCCGCCTGGGGCTGCGGATCGAGGAATTCCCGGATGGGATGACAATCTATCCGGGGGGCTTACACGGTGGGACCGTGGCAACCTATGATGATCACCGGATGGCGATGAGTTTCTCGTTGATTGGGCTTTGCGTTCCGGGGATCAAGATTGCTCACCCGGAATGCACAGCCAAGACATACCCTGATTTTTTTGCGGACCTGGATCGACTCTGCACCCCGCAGCAGCCGGGTGGGGACTGATGAAAGTCGTCTGGCTGCGTCCTGATGAAGTGGCGACCCAAGTGGATCCAGCTTCGCCTCAAGTTTCGAGTGGCTTGCTCAAGAACGCCGCCATCCGCTGCTTGCGCACTTCCTCTCGAGAATATTTTTTCTTATATTTTTTTGTTTTAATAAAAAGTAAATTAAATGCTAATGAAGCTTGATGCTCGAAAATCCGCTGAATCGCCTTGACGCGTTTTTCGAAAGCGTAAAACGCTTTAAAAATTCCGTGAGTTATTTTTTCGAGAGTTAACATGATTTTTTCATCAGTATACATTGGTCATCTCTTGGGGGTCGTGCGGAAAGTGTGGAGTCGAAATCAAAAGCGTTTAAAACGAAATTGCCCCGTCCGAATCTGACTCAGTCAGTCATCGTGACAAGAATTCGTCTGAACAAAAAATCCTGACTGAGCGAGGTATCGCCCGTTGGAATATGAAACATCGTGAATTCAAGAATTCGCAATGTTCGCGGGTTTGGTGGAACTTGCCGTAACGAGCACGCGAGTCAAGTTTAATATTGACGGAGACAGCAATAATGTATGGAGCAATGACACATCACAACGCGGTGACTTTGCATTAGGGGGGTTGTGATATGAAAAAAGAATTCGGATCGCGAAAGGGGTTGACGACAAACAAACGGCGGTTTCCGCCGAATTTGTGATCAGGTTTTTGCACCTCGTCCGTCGTGTTCCGCAAAGACGGAAAACTTGGTATACCTCGTAAGTTTGTGCAGATTTTTCAAGGAATCGTGGCGTGGCATTAATCGAGATTCGTGATGTCTGCAAGGTTTACAATCTGGGAGAGATCCAGGTCCATGCACTCAAGGATGCACAGCTCACTATTGAACAGGGAGAATACGTCGCATTGATTGGTCCTTCCGGATCGGGCAAAAGTACGTTGATGAACACTCTGGGATGTCTCGATCGACCAACTTCGGGAAGTTACAAACTCGCGGGCGAAGAAATCGCCACGATGTCCAATGATGATCGAGCCCGGATTCGCAACCAACGAATCGGATTTGTCTTTCAAAATTTTAATTTGCTCAATCGAACATCGGCTCTCGAAAACGTGGAATTACCTCTGCTGTATGCAAAAGGGATTACGTCCATCGAACGTCACCGTCGCGCAGTCGAAAAACTGACGCTGGTCGGCTTGGGAAATCGATTGGACCATCACCCGAGTCAACTTTCAGGGGGGCAGCAGCAACGGGTGGCGATTGCTCGGGCGCTGGTCAATGAACCTGCAATTCTCATGGGTGACGAACCGACGGGAAACCTTGACTCAAAAACCAGTCGCGAGGTGATTTCTCTCTTTCGGGAACTGAATGAAACTGCTGGGATTACAGTCATCCTCGTGACACATGATGCGAATGTCGCCAAAAATGCGAAGCGAGTCGTGGTTTTAAGGGACGGGGGGATCGTCTGTGACACAACCGACTTTCGCCAGGCGTTACAAATCCTACAGTCCGGACTTGATGAGTAATCCTCGTTTTGCGATGAGGTTTTCGACGATCTGTTAACGGAACAGCCCGTCCTTTAGAGTGAGTGCTTTGGTATGGATGCCAATCACCGATCTCGTACTTTCGCCGTCATGGCGATGGCGTTGATCATTTCCGCAAAAACGGCAGTCGCACAAAGACCTTTGCCAACCTTGCTTCCTGGTCAGCGGACAGTCCAGGTTCGTGATCCGTCACAACTGGTGAAATATCGGATTCAAGATTCTGCTCCCCCCCCGACCGTTTCGAGTAAGGGGGAGTTGGAGGCGGTTCCTGTCTCACTCGATGAAGTCATCCGGATCTCACTCGATCGGACAGATGTCGTCCGGATTCTGGCAGGAACCACGGCCGTTTCCAGTGGCCGGACCATCTATGATGCTGCGATCATGAACACAACCATTGATCAAAGCAATGCTCGGTTTGACCCCGTGCTGTCGTCTTCCAATACTTTTAACACGTTGGAAAGTCCACAAGCGATATTTAATCCGCTGATTCCCGGGCAAACCCTCATTAGCGGAATTCGGACTGATGGTTTCACGAATTCCACGAACTTGACGAAGTTGAATGCTTTAGGGGGAACAGCCGGACTTGGATTTGGCTCGATCGGCAGAGATTTTTCGCCCGGAATCTACGCACTCAATCCACAAACGGCAACCGCAACCACGCTGAATTACACACAACCGCTGCTTCGCGGTGCAGGGTTCGGTCCGAACATGGCCCCGATTGTGATTGCCCGCATCAATACCGAGCTTTCGTTTTTTCAACTGAAAGACTCGGTTCAGGAAATGGTTCGGGGGGTCATGGAAGCGTATTGGCTGCTGGTTGCGGCGCGAACCGATGTTTGGTCCAAGCAACAGCAGATTGAGCAACTTGAAGAAGTGGTTCGACGGATCAAGACCCGGGTCAAAGTGGATCTCGATAATCGCGCAGACCTGTCGCAGGTTCAAGTGACGCTGGCGAATACGCGGGCGGCCTTGATTACGTCACGGGCCAATATGATCCAGCGAGAAGATGCCCTGCGGAATCTGATCGGTATGCCCCCCTCGGACGGCAAACGACTTGTTCCTCATACACCCCCAACAGACGAGCGATTCGAGCCAGATTGGTCACGGATTCTCGAGATCGCCTCGGAAAGACGACCGGATCTGATCGAATTAAAACTGATCATTGAAGCGGATGAGCAGCAGATTGTGATTGCTAAGAATTCCGCTCTTCCGCAGTTGGATGGTGTTGCGCTCTATCGATGGAATGGACTGGAAGGGACGACACCAGCCGGAGCACAACTTCAATCCGGTGCAGGAGCCAACACCGACTGGACGTTGGGAGTCAATTTCTCGGTTCCGTTGGGGTTGAGGCAGTCACGAGCCGGATTGCGGCAGCGCGAGCTCACCATTGTCAAGGATCGAATTAATTTGCAGCAAGGACTCCATCAGGCCTCACATCTCTTGGCGACGAATCTGCGAACGCTTGACCAAAGCTATGAACTCTATCTCGCCTTTCGTGAAGTTCGTGAAGCAGCAAAAACCAATCTCGATTATCAATTAGCCAAGTATCGGACGGGAACGGGGATCTTAATCAACGTCCTGCAGGGGGTCACTGATTGGGGGAATGCCATCTCGAACGAAGCCAATTCGCTGGCAAACTACAACACGACGTTGGCCACACTCGAACGTCAGACGGGAACGATTCTCGAGACGCACGGGGTCTATTTTTACGAAGAACGCTACGGTTCGATTGGCCCCTTAGGCTGTTTTGTTGCGGATGTCTGTTACACCAGTGACACCCGTCCCACGACCAATGAAGATCGTTATCTGAAGTCCAATCGTCCAGCCGAGGAAAAGTTTGAATTAGAGCAACCGTTCGACTTGAAAAAGGAACCTGCAACCATCGATTACGACAACATCGACTTGCCAACCTTGGAAGAAAGTTTGGATTCCGTCCCACCGGAACCGGACGGGAACCCGACGGAAGTCCCCCCGAATCCGTCGCCAAACAAAACCTCACGCAGGGATCGTGTCGACTCGGAAGAATTGACCGCGAGTTCCCGAATCGTCACACTTCCTTCGTCTGCGGATGTTGTTCCTGCAAACCCGAAACCCAAATCGCTGAGGCAACGAGTCTCGGCTTGGTTTCCTCGCTGACGAATGAATACTACACCAACGCGGTTTGTCGCATGACGGGTCGATGAATCATGAAGATCAGGATGAGGATCAAGAAATCTCGCCGCGACGGGAACGGATTCGCAGTGCGATTCGCGGGCCTCTTGGTCCTCGTGTGCGGGATTGAGACCTTATCGGTCTTCGCTGACGATTCACCCGCCACCGGCGAGACGATTTATCGGACCAAATGTGCGGTTTGCCATGGACCGAAGGGGGAAGGAAAAACTGCCGTTTATCCCCATCCCTTGGTCGGCGATCGTTCGATCGGAGAACTGACCGAATACATCAGCCGATCCATGCCCGAGGACAAACCGGGAACGTGCATGGGTGAAGAAGCCCAGCGGGTGGCCACCTTTATTCACGAGGGATTCTATTCGGCAACCGCTCAGGCACGAAATCAATCGGCGCGCGTCGAGCTTTCTCGTTTGACCGTTCGTCAATATCGGCACGCGGTGGCGGATCTGATTGCGGAGTTCCGTCAAGCGGGGGAGGTGGATGAGCGTCATGGTTTGCTCGGCGAGTATTTCAAATCGCGGAATCTTGGCAGGAATGATCGCGTTTTTGAACAACTGGATCCTGTTGTGGCTTACGATTTTCGTGACCAGAGCCCGGTAACGGATCATCCGGATGGGGCTCAGATTGAGCCACACGAATTTGCGATCCGCTGGCGGGGCTCAGTGATCGCCCCGGATACGGGGGAATACGAATTTCTCGTCCGCACAGACCAGGCAACGCGATTATGGGTCAATGATCTGCAGCATCCGCTGATTGATGCTTATGTCAAATCCGGAACGGATACCGAGCATCGTGGAACCTTATTTCTGTTGGGAGGGCGGTCCTATCCGCTCCGCCTGGAATTTTCCAAAGCCTCGCAGGGGGTGAAGGACGAAAAGGCAAAGGAAAAACCTCCTGCAAAAGCGGTGGTGTCACTGGAGTGGAAACGTCCGCAACAAATCGGAGAAGTGATTCCAAACCGGTTTTTGACACCAGGTCGTGCCGCCCAAGTCTGTGTCGTGAAGTCCCCATTCCCTCCTGATGACCGAAGTCTCGGTTGGGAGCGAGCCACTTCCATTTCCAAAGACTGGGACCAGGCCGCAACCGAAGCGGCGATGGAAGTGGCGGAATACGTCACGATCCATCTGGATGAACTCGCAGGAACCAAAGCGGATGCCGCTGATCGTCCCGCGAAACTGAAAGAGTTTTGTGACCGGATGGCCCAGCGAGCCTTTCGGCGACCTCTGAATCAAGACCAGCAACAGCGGTATCTTGAACGTCAGTTTGCCGGTGCTAGCGATCTGGAAAACGGCGTCAATCGCGTCGTGTTATTGCTGCTGAAGTCGCCTCGTTTCCTCTATCGGGAACTCGGGTCCACCGATATGAACTCGAATGATCCCTACCACGTTGCGTCACGAATTTCGTTTGGGTTATGGGATTCGATACCCGATGCGACACTCTTGAAAGCCGCCGAGCGGGGTGAGCTTGCCACACGACAACAAGTGGCTGTTCAGGCGGAGAGAATGATGAGCGATGCTCGTTTTCGCTCGAAGCTTCGCGAGTTTCTTTTACGCTGGCTGAAGGTCGACCGCATTCCGGATCTGGGAAAAGATACCGCTTTGTTTCCGGAGTTCAACGAAGTGCTGGCGCAGGATCTACGTCATTCGCTGGAATTGTTTCTCGACGAATTGATTGCGAGCGAAGCTAGCGATTTTCGGCAACTGCTGCTCTCGGATCAAATGTATCTTAATGGTCGACTGTCTCAGTTTTACGGAGCGGACCTGCCTCTGGATGCCCCCTTTCAAAAGGTGTCGTTCGAACCGAGTCAGCGGGCAGGTCTACTTTCCCATCCCTATTTGATGGCAGACTTTGCCTATTCGTCGACCAGCTCGCCAATTCACCGTGGAGTCTTTATCGCCCGGAGTCTGTTGGGTCGCATGCTTCGTCCACCACCCGAAGCAGTCACGCCCCTCGCACCGCAATTCGAACCCGACCTGACCACGCGCGAGCGGGTCGCGCTGCAGACGCGCCCCGAATCGTGCCAGTCGTGTCACGCATTGATCAACCCATTAGGTTTTCCGTTCGAACACTTCGATGCGACGGGACGATTTCGGAAAGAGGAACTGGGGCATCCGATCCTTGCCAACGGGCATTATATGACGCGACAGGGGGAAACGGTGGGGTTTGATGGAGTCCGTCAATTGGCGAGCTTTCTGGCGGAAAGCTCTGAAACACATTCGGCTTTCGTGGGTCAGTTGTTTCAGGGGATGATCAAGCAGCCAATCCGGGCCTACGGTGCGGGGACAAATGAGGCCTTACGAGTCGAGTTTGTCCGCGAAAATTTTAGTCTGAGGAAACTCATCCGTGAAATGATTGCGACTTCCGCCTTGACGACTCTCCCGCCGCAAACGCAAACTACCACAAAGACGAAGTGACCTTGATCAAGAAGAGGATCGGAAATGACTCAACCCACCCGCCGAGAATTCCTGCGTGATCTGGGACTCAGTGCTGCCGCACTCCCTTTTATTCTTAATTTGCCGAGTCTTGGATTCGCCAACCAGACCGCTCGTAAGCAGCGGCTGGTCATTATTTTCAGTCCGAATGGTGTTGTCCCGAAGACGTTCTGGCCTGACGAAAAGGGGGCCGAATTCATCCTCAAAGAAAGCCTTGCTCCGCTCGAGCCATTCAAAAACAAGCTGCTGACGCTGCATGGAGTCTGCGACAAAATTCGGGGCGATGGCGACAGTCACATGCGGGGCATTGGCTGTTTGTTGACGGGGGTTGAACTGTTTCCGGGCAATATTCAAGGAGGATCCGATACCCCTGCTGGCTGGTCTACCGGATTGTCGATTGATCAAGAAATCAAGAACTTTTTGCAGTCGGATCCCGCGACGCGGACTCGGTTCGGTTCGCTGGAATTTGGTGTTATGGTGCCTGATCGTGCCGACACCTGGACCCGCATGTCCTATGCCGGGCCGAATAAGCCGATCACTCCGATCGATGACCCCTACCAGATGTTTTCCAAGTTGTACGGACGACTCAAGGGGCAGGAAAACCTGAAAACTATCCTGGATGATTTGCAAGACGATCTCCGGAAACTCTCGGCCAGCATCAATCCGGCAGATCGTCAACTTCTCGAAGAGCAAACCACCTTTGTTCAGGAAATGGAGCAAGAGCTGAAGTCGACTGCTGCCGTCGTCGCCGTCGGACATGCTGTTCCGGAATTGGAGCCGGGTGTCAAAGAGGCTGCCGAAAATATGCCTCGACTCAGCAAGATGCAGATTGAACTGATGGTGAACAGCTTTGCTGCCGATTTTTCGCGGGTTGCGACCCTGCAGTACACCAATTCGGTGGGGGATGCCAAAATGCGGTTCTTGGGGGTTGATCAAGGGCACCACGAGTTATCTCACAACGCTGACGACGATGAAGCGTCGCAAGAAAAACTGACACGAATCAACAAGTGGTACGCCGAGCAGGTCGCCTATCTCGCCAAACGGCTCGCCGAAACGCCGGAACCGGGTGGGTCGGGGTCATTGCTTGATAATACATTGATTGTCTGGACCAATGAATTGGGAAAGGGAAACTCCCATACGCTCGATAACATCCCGTTTGTTCTGGTTGGTAACGGCCTGGATTTCAAGATGGGACGTGCGATGGACTTTGGAAAAATTCCACACAATCGGCTGTTGATCTCGCTGGCCCATGGGTTTGGACACCGGATTGAGCGATTCGGAAATCCCGACTACTGTTCTCCTGGCGTGCTCACCGATTTAACCTGACCGCCCCAGCCTCAATTGCTTGATCTGCCTAAATACCGGAACTTCCCACTTATCGGTTTTGTTCGTATCGAAAGAGTTCGCGCCTTTTTGGGTGCAAGCACGAGTGTATCAAACCGCATCTTGCTGAAATTGCCGATTCTCGATTACATTCCCGCGTCGTGTGCAGGCAACGAATGAATTTCGTCTGTACGCGAAGCGAATGCTGTTGACAAAGGTGGATGCACGGATGCTGAATCGTCTGAGACGCTGGTTGAGTCCCGATCTTGCTATTGATATGGGGACGGCGAACACTCTCGTCGCCATTCAAGGCGAGGGGGTGGTGCTGGACGAACCATCCGTGGTTGCCTTGCAACAGGGAAGTCGGAAGGTACTTGGTCGCGGCACGGCGGTTGGGAAACTGGCGAAACAGATGCTCGGACGGACCCCCGATTCGATCACGACGGTCCGTCCCATACAGGACGGCGTCATCACTGATTTCGAATTATGTGAGGCGATGCTGCGGTACTTCATTCAAAAGGCCGCCCGGACGACTCCTGGATTCAAGCCCAACGTGGTGATTGCCGTTCCCGGCGGAATTACTAACGTTGAAAAACGAGCCGTATTCAACAGTGCGGAACGGGCTGGAGCGGGAAAAGTCTATTTAATTCATGAATGTCAGGCGGCCAGTATCGGAGCAGGTCTGCCAATTTCGGAACCACTGGCCAGTATGATTTGTGATATCGGCGGGGGAACCACGGAAGTGGCAGTGCTCAGCCTTTCCGAAATCGTCGTCAGTAAATCACTACGGGTTGCCGGTGATGAAATCGATCAGGCGATCATGGAGTACATGAAGCAGCATTTTGCCTTGCGGATCGGGGATCAAACGGCAGAGCAACTGAAAATCAAAATTGGTTGTGCCTATCCTCTTGATCAAGAGCAAACGTGCGAGGTTCGTGGTCTCGACATCGTCAGCGGTATCCCCCGCAAGGCAACGGTCACCAGCGAACAGATCCGCGAAGCACTCCGCAGTCCGCTCGATGCGATCCTCAATTGTGTCAAAAATGTGATTGAGCAATGTGATCCCGAACTGGTCGCCGATCTGTCAGACACCGGTATGGTCCTCTCGGGAGGAAGTGCCTTATTGCCCGGTTTATCGCTGTTTTTTCAAGAACAGTTAGGGATTCCGGTTCGTGTCGCCAGTGACCCATTGCGATCCGTGGTTTTGGGGGCTGCGATCTGTATCGAGCATCTTTCGCAATGGAAGAATAGTCTCGAAACCAACAACCGAAACCTGTAACGTTCGTTCCATCACAGCGTCAGTTAGGGAATGGAACCCGTCATGAACTCCCGAATGATTTTGACCAGCTGTTGTCTCTTCCTGTTGGGGGGAGGCTTAATCGTTGCGCCTGCCGCAGTCACCGCGCGTCTCCGCGGTGAAATCACGGATGCCCTTCGTCCTGCCCAAATCCTGATCTGTCAGCTTCGCCTCCCGTATGCCGCGACTCGGTCAGAGACCGATGCAACGCTCGTGGCAGACGCTCAAAGGATCGCAACGTTGCAAGAAGAGTTAGAGTTTGAACGCAACCGCAACCGGGCGATGCAGACTCGACTTGCTCAGGCGGCCGAACAGCAATTCACCGAACAGGGAATCTCGACGGTACTCACACGCTCTCGGCGATTGGTGCTTCCCCAATTGACGGATGCTGCGGTGCTCGGCGAAATCACTGCCGAGCAATGGCGAGCGGGAAAGCTGCTGGATCATGGTGCCAAGCATGGCTTGCGCGAAGAGGAGTTAGTCCTGTCACCGCGAAAGCCACTTCGACCACTCATTGACCTCGGGGCCGAAGCCGAGATTTCGACAGAAGACGCCATGTTGCTGGGGCGGTGTGTGATCGGCAAGATCGAGCACGTCGGTCGTTGGACCAGCACGTTTCAGCTCGTGACGGACTCACGTTACCGGGGCCGCGCACAAATCATTCGCCAAACAGACTCGGGATTTGTCTTTGAAACACAGGGAATTCTTAAAGGGCAGGGAAGCCCGCTTTGTCGGCTGGAAGGAATTCCTGCGGAAAAATCGGTACGCGTGAACGATGCCGTTTACACGGCAGAACGCGACGGAATCCTGCCAACCCCTTTGTACTACGGTCAGGTTGTCGAGGCTGTTCTTGGACCGGATGACCGCGAGTGGACCGTTTTCGTTCAACCCGCACCATTACCAAGCCATTTGACTCACGTTCAGATATTGCGAACGATCCTCAATCCTGAACGGCTGGCGGTGAAATAATGGGACGTCATTTGCTGACCGCTGGCCTGATTTATCTATCGCTGGCGTTGCAATCCAGTCTTGCGAGGGAACTATTGCTGAGTCACTCCCAGCCCTGGTTTCCGGGAATCATGCTGGTGTTCTGCGTCATGCTTCATCCGGGTTCCGCCGGACTGATGTGGGGAGCGCTACTTGGCCTGGGGGTGGATTGTTTCTCGAACGAACGTTTGGGTGTGCAGGTGATCCTTGTCACGATCGTGGGGCTCATGCTCAGGTCCTGCACTCGTGAAGGGGCGACTTTTGGTTCCTTGCGAACGGGGGCATTGATTTTTCTGGCAACTCTGTGCTGGAAAGGGCTTTCTTCCACCACGCTGGGGTTACTGGAAAACCAGCCATTCCGCAGCGAGTGGTGGCTCGCGGGATGCAAGGATGGGGTCTATTCTGCGACCTTGGTCACCAGCGTTTTGCTGTTCATGAATCTCTTGAAAAATGGTATCAATTGCCGCGACCAAACCCGTCGAACGGTTCTGACGAACCAGTGGTCCATGCTTTCCTCTTAGCAGAGCGATTTCTCAATCGCGCGACGATTCCTTTTTTTTCCAGATTGTCGAATGGACCGCTGGCGATCATGTTCAATAGCCCTCGATCATTGTTCGTCGATAAAACCGAGGGGGCTGGCCCCGCTTGGAATGTGGATCGAAATCCGCAGTTTCGCTTGATGTTGCTCTGGCTGGTGATGCTGGTTCCCGTCTTGGCCATTATTGGTCGCATCGGACAATTGCAACTGGGATTGCGAGACGAGTTTGCCTCGGCCTTCCTTCAGACCTGGGAAACTCTCGAAGAGCTTCCCGCCCGGGATGGTCGTATTCTTGCGGCCGATGGCAGCGTGCTGGCGGGTGATCTCGAACGGTATGACCTGGCCGTTTACTATCCGGCAATCCAAGACCCACCCGATGACGATTGGATCAAGGCCAAGGCCAAACCACGTCTCAGTAAGCTCGACCGCAAAGACAAAAACAAACTCGCTGCCGAAAAAAAGAAAGTCCTTCGCGAGCGTGACGTGCTGTGGCAGCAACTTGCCGATCTGGCGGAATGTCCGTTAAATCAATTGATCGAGGCGAGGCAGCAGGAACAGGCTCGGGTCGAACGAAAGAAAGCGGACGTGCTTCGTCGTTATCGAGAACGTCATTCACGTCCTCCACTCCCCTCGTCAAACATCAATCTGGCTGCCGATTCGTTATGGAGTGTGGCGTGGGGGCGAGTGCAGCAATACTTCGCGGAACCGGCGGAAGACCAGCGGGGTCCTCGTCTGATTCGCGAGGAATTGGACTACCACGTAGTCATGACCGATATCAACACCGAAATGAAGGCCGAACTCGAAGCACACCCCGAGCGTTATCCGTATACACGCGTGTTGATTCAGTCGCGCAGATCCTATCCCCAGGGAGCGCTCGCGTCACACCTGATCGGAATGCGAAAACCACTCACCGATGAACAATGGCATGCTCGAAAGCAGAAGTTTCCTGATGGTGATCCACTCGAATATCGTGTGGGTGATCCGTGTGGAATGAGTGGTCTGGAATTGAGTTATGATTCGCAGTTGAAAGGGGTTCGCGGCAAGCAGGTCCTGGTGAAGAATCGCCGTGGCGAAATTCTGGAAACGCGGCTGGTTCGCCCTCCGCAGCACGGGCGAGATCTTGTCCTGACCCTCGATACCGAGGTGCAGGAACGGGCTGAACAACTGCTCGACGCGGCGCTAATCAAAGTCACACGTACAGGCTCGGTTGATTTGGAAACCAGCGCTGGACGCTCACAAGATGTCAACTGCCCACAGGGGGGGTGTGTTATCGCGTTGGATGTTCATACCGGTGCGATTCTCGCCGCCGCCTCGGCACCTCGATTTGATCTGAATCTGCTCGTCAATTCCGAATCCGAAACGTGGGATGAAGCGATGGCTGATCCGCGAAGCCCCTTTTTGTCTCGTGCAACTCAAATGGCAATTCCCCCAGGTTCGGTGTTCAAAATCATTT
>JBIKZJ010000499.1:0-4489 GCA_044354755.1 Schlesneria sp.
AAAAATTGCGCACCTCACGCGAATATGTCCACCGCAAATGCAAGAACACAACCGTCATTGACGGGCCGGAGTTCGAAGCGCTGGCTGACCCGCTGGCGAACATGATTCGCACCTACTGCGGTGAGTGCGACGAGCACTTCCCAATCGCCGAGTTCGCATGGACCGACACTGACGAGCGAATATCGGACTATTACAAACGGTACCGCCAGCAGGCGTCACCCGCTCAGCGATTCTTGGCGTCGCGCAAGGCGATGTTCGTCATGTCCGGGGTAGCGGCACTGTTGGCGCTTTTGATTGGACTACTCGTCCTGAAGATGCCTGTGATCTCAGTGGTTCTGGCCGTCGTCGCTGTGGGCGCAACCTTCGCGTTGCACACGCTGGTGATCGGGCCGATGATCCTCAAGCAAGCACTGGGAACCAAAGATCCGCGTCAACTCGATTGACATGTATTTTGCTTTGTTGAATACATCCTTGGTCACTAAGTGTTTACAAGCAGCGAGTGGGGTCGTCTCCGATATCGCGTATCACGACGACTGCGACTCAAGAAATGAGCGCCGAACAAGGCGGTCAACCGGAGCAGCGGTTGGAGTTTTGTCCGTATTTCAAGCCGGTGGCCGCTACCCGGTTACCTTAGTCATTCGCTTTTCAGTCGTTCCTTTTCCTTCAGTTCCCCTTGTTAAAGGAGTTGCAGAAAATGGCTCGCGACAAGATTTTTCGTACCTTGGTTGTTGCAGCCTCGCTCGTTGCGATGGTCATTGGCTCGATGCCGCGTGCATTTCTCTTTGCAGACGAGTTCCCGCCTCCGTCGAGTATTCGTCCGGTGGCGGGTCCGCAATGGGATCTCACAACACTCACCGTCTACGATTCCAATGACGCTTCGATCAACGTCACCGTCGATAGTGCAGGCAGTCCAGTTATCACTGCTTCTGTTGATCAAGATGCCAGCTCGGGCACGTTTGCTTTTTCAATGGTGTCAGATGATGGCTTTGAGTCTATGCTCATTTCCGGCGAAGTGCTGACTGACGGTTCGATCACCTATCAGGCGGTGAACGCTAATCTTGCTGGCGCTACTTCTTCTGCGGGAGGTGCTGCAGTGTGGGCAGCAGCGGATTCTGAGCCTGGCTTCTGGGACGATTACTGGCGCTACTTATGGAACCCGTCAGACATGGATCCGGAGCTTGAAGTCGGCTTCTATGTCTCGGCGGGAGTCGGCGTCACAGCCGAGACTGTGGCAACCGGAGGCATTATTTATTATGGGCCCGCCGCAGCACTGCCGACCGTCTTTGGAGGCACAGCGACAGCCGCAACCGTGGCTACTGGTACAGGGAGAAATCAACGGGGTCAGGACTCATAAACGCGCTTCACGACCGTTCTTGACGTTGGCTGAATCAAGTTGTATCGTGATTCAACGAATGCCGAACAAGGCATTCAACATGGACGGCGAGTACGCCGCCGGTTAATTTTGACGTTCGGCGGCATGAAACGATTCACAAAATTTCCGCCGAATTCATATCGATTGGCCTGAATATTGTGATCGGGGCAGGATACGCCCCAAATCTCGACAGGCCTCTCAGCGTCATGAGACGTATCGCCGTTGGCTTGTTTTTCAATGAGTTTCGCAGACCGATGCCACGGTCGTACGAGATGGGAGTCCAAGGATTGTCCAACGTAATGTTGGGGTTTTCGATGCGGTTCAAGCATTTTCAAGTGGGCTCAGTACTCCCTATGGGCTTTACCGAAATCACCACCGAACACAACCACAGGAATTTGGAATACCGAATCTCGACACAACATTAGAACGAATAGGGCGTTAAAACGATCCAGACGAGCACACAGGACCCTGTAACCCACAGCGAAAGTCTGAACATCCGGAATCACGACCACAGGGTTTTCGCAGTATTTTTGGAATTCTGCCGATTTTTCAGAAATTTCATGACGGACTGATCGGCCGGCTTACGCTTAGTAATATGGCGGAAACAACCTGAGACTCAAATCTGAACGGCTTGCACCGAACAAGGCATTCAGCGCGGATGGCAGGTACGCCGCCGATTGCGAAAATGGGGATGAATCCAATTAACGGCCAAAAGCCAACTTTAACCAATTGGTTTCGTTTCCAAAACCCGCAATAAGGCAATAAAACAGCCGAACAACGCGGTCAACGGGAAACCGAGTACGGTTCCCGTTACCTTAAACGTTCGTGTGTAAGCAAAGTCCCTTTCTCAAAACAGGAGCATCAACATGTCCGTAACAGTCACGCTGCATATCTACTCGGGTCGTCCTGACCCGGCTTGGGAACTTACTGACCAACAAGCAGCAGAGCTCGCCGATAAGATCAAACGTGTAAACAAAACGACAATGTTAAAACCACCCGGTGTCGTCGGTGGCCTCGGCTACCGCGGGTTCTCAATTGATGCCGTGAGGGAAAAGAATCTCGATCCTAACATCTACCTTCATGCGGGAATTATTGATCTCGATCGTTTTGACGCAAACAGGATTACCGACACTCCGGACATCGAAGAGTGGCTGTTGTCAACGGCCGGTAACGCAGTTGAAAAATCCGCCAAGGACTACATCAATGCCGAAATCAAGGGCAATAAACGATTCAAGCTGGCACCTGCGGATGGCCTTTCGATGATGGCCGCTGGACCTCCACCATTTGATCCTGGCAGGTGGAACAATGACGTAAACATTCGGAGGAGGAATAACTGCTACAACTACGCGAACGATAAAATTACCAACACCTTTGCGCAGCCTGGACGCGGTAGTGGTCAAGTGCTTTCCGCACTAACTTGCTCCGACGTTGGTGCGGCTGCCCAACGTGATGGGCAGGTGCCTGTTGCGTCCGCATCCAGCACTCCCGCCCAAGGACATTTCATTGCTCTCGTAATCTGGCCAGGTTCCGACTACCACTGGTACCGGCTTGACAACAACGCAATGTGGTCACACAAACCCGGTCAAACGCCAGCGAAAAACACAGATAATTCTGGAAACCTAATCTCAAGCCCGGAAACATGTGACCGTGGTCCGTACACGGACTTTTGTCGCTACTTTCATTGTATCCCAGCCAACACCAACATCTCGTAACACACACGAACAAAACGGTGCACCGGAGCGGGCGAACGAGCCGATTTGAAATGGATCGTCCTATCCGCCCGCCCGGTGACCTTGGCCGTTCGGCGGCAGAAACACGGCATCCTGCCTCCCGTAGTCCGCAATCAAATGGCGGCATCCATGCCGCCACCAATAGGCACTCAACGACGCAATCTGGGACAATTCAAAGGGGTCAGGACTCATATACGCGGTTCACGACCGTTCTTGACGTTGGCTGAATCAAGTTGTATCGAGATTCAACGAATGCCGAACAAGGCATTCAAACTGAGGTAGTCAATGACCCCCGCCCCCTGCAAGCCACGACCACTCCAGTCGCCAATCGATCTCGGGCTCGCTTTGCCCATCACGATGGCTTTCCCGCCGTCGGCGCTGTCGATCGCCTGGAGCGGCGACATGAGCGGTATCATCGAGCCGAACATCCACGGCGACCTCGAGTTTAACTTCAAGAAGTCGACGGGGACGATGACCGTCCAGTTGCCGGGCCAGGCGCACGCGACGCGGTTCAGCCTGTTGAAACTCCACTTCCACACCAAGGGCGAACACCTCATCAACGGCGTTGCTTCTCCTCTCGAACTCCACATCGTTCACAAGACTGAAGAGTCCGACCCATTCAGCAGCACGGGCTCGCCCCGTGTTATCTACGCAGTCCTCGGCGTCATGGTCGTGGGCGGCGGGCCGGAAGGGAAGTCCGACAAGGCTCTGCGCAAGCTGATCGAGCGGATCAAGGAGGCTGGTCTCGCGGAGTTCACTGCAGCGAACCGGTCGTCGCCAGTGGAACAGACAATGGACCCGAACCATCTGGTCCCCTTCGATTCAACGACGCCACTCACTTCCCAACCGCTGTGGCGGTACGAGGGGTCGCTCACCTCGGACAGGGAAAAGCCGAATGACGGGTACGTGAGTTGGGTCGTCATGCAACCCACGCTCCAGGTTACCGACGGAACGATCGATGAGTGGAAAAAGTTGAAGCTGATACACCAGCCGAAAGCCCCCCAGCCGATCGACCGAAGGTTCGTCTTCTTCAATCCGGGGGCGACGCCGTGCGGGACGTGAGGTGAGCGGTTGGCCAAGGCAAAGCTCGTGTGCCCCGATCGGGAAGCCGGCCGAACAATTCAAAGCGGTCAGGACTCATAAACGCGTTTCACGGCCGTTCTTGTCGTTGGCTGAATCAAGTTGTATCGTAATTCAACGAATGCTGGAGAAATCAAAAGGGTCAGGACTCATTGACTTCCAAATATCAGCTTCTTAGACTCATTTGATGCCACGACCAAGACGAGCAGATGAAGCGGGAGGGTTATACCATGCACTCAATCGTGGTAATGGCCGGTTGCAGATCTTTTGGAATGACGACGATTATTCTGCTTTTGAACGAATCTTG
>JBIKZJ010000121.1:0-14838 GCA_044354755.1 Schlesneria sp.
CCATCACCCGCAGTCGCTTCCAGCCTTTTGAGGTAGGAATCTCAGCGCAAACTGGTGATTTTCCCCGGTGCTTACTTGGTCCCCAAGACTTGTAGGCGGGCCGCAATCATCATTTGAAAGACAAAACAGACCAGAGCCGTCAAAACCCAGACAGTGATGGTCGCCGTCAGCTTTCCCCACTCCCCCTGAAACGAGCTGCTGGTGCCAAAAGCGAGAAATACGAGTTGCCAGACCGGACAACACGTCGAGACCGGCCCCATCAAAAAGAATGCCAGTGGGAGTGCCCCCCATTTGACGAACAAACTGAGCAGGGCGATCAAATGCAGAAAAATCAGAAACACCATCATCCCTGACCAGAAACCAGGTTCGATCAGGATTTTCATCGAATTGGCCCAGCGATTTTCGGGGATCAAACAGGCAGAGATCGCGAGGCACAGTAGCGCTGGTGCCAGCCCCATCAGGCAGCCAATTGCCTTCGAATATCCCATGTAGGGGATGGAACGGGGGAGCATCAGCAGTGATGACATGGTCTGCAGACGGATCTCTTCTTGAAAAATCCGCGATGCAAACAGACTCGCCTCGAGGAACACGGCGAAAATCATGCAGCCGAAATAAATCCTGCCACTATCATCATGTCGAATGCCGAGCCAATTTCCCGAATATATCGACGATCCCACGATAGCGACCAACAGCAGAATGTAAGCCAGCAGCTTGCCAACAAACAGCGAATAACCTCCCCCAATAAACTGAAAATCTTTCCAGATAAAAGGGTTGGACCAACAGCGACCAGGACTTAAGAATCGAATTCGATTGGTCGATTTCTGCAGCGCCCCCCCGCGCGAGGCCCCACCCGAGGCCGCGTTGTTGACCATCGGGCCAAACAGCAACCAGGCAAGCCCGAAACAGAATACGCCACACACCACGTTGGAAATCACTTGTTTCGACAAAATTGGTTGGTTAAATCCGGTCTGCATCACCGACTGCATCTGATAGAAAACACACGATTCCTCGATCCATTCAAGTGACGTAATGATCAGATTTTTCCACCAGATGGATTTCCTCCAACCCCCATTTTCCAGTTCGATCTGCCCCCACTTCGCGAACCCCGGCAGCAAGGCATGGATCACCAGCATGATCGTGGTAAAGCCGGACGCAATTGACCCACGCTGAAAGAGGACGGAAGAGACCAGCGCTAGATTTGCCAACAGCACCGTAAATGCCAGTACGCTGACATAGGCCGCCAGGATCTGGTTAGTTGTAACCCCCCCTAAAGTCACCGCGAGCAGCATGAAGGGAAACTGCACGACCAGTAACAACATCACCTGAATCAGGCGACTGGTCGATTTCCCCAACAGAATGCCGATGTGATTGAGTCCCGCCATCTGGAGCAGACCGAGTGTCTCTTCTTCCTTCTCTTCCGTAATCGCCGTCGAAAAATAGCCAATCCCAGCACACGTAATAAACAGGAGATTCAGCCAGGCAATACTCGAAAAAAAGTTCAGCCCCGGTGCACCGATAAAAGCACTTTGCAACGTCGCGGAGAGCATCGAGAGATAGATAAACCCCACAAACACCAGGCGAAACAGGTGGTTCTGCAACTGGCGGGCATCCAGCCGCAAGGCACGCGTCAACAGGGCAATCAGGCCGTAATACATGAGTAAACTCGAAAAAAGGGGGCCGCCTGAAATTGACCGAATCGTTCAATCAGGTCGTTCATCAACAGCACAACAAGCTTTATTTGACACCCTTCGTGGTCAGATCCATAAACGCATCGTTGAGATGTCGTTTGTCTTCCGTAAATCCCACAATCGGAGCCCCCAGTTCCAGTAAACCCTTCAATAAGGTGTTCGTATCGGTCTCGGTCCAGTCATAGGAAACGCGACAGTCCGGGCGACCTTCGACCTGATCGACATTTACCACCCCCGGCAATCCTTTGATCCGATCAATGATCCCTTCGACGACCGACCCGAAAGTGACCCGCCAGGTGGGATGCTCGTTGGTCGAGGTCTGCAGGCCACTCATCGACCCGCTGTACATCACCTTCCCCTTGTCGATAATTGTGACCGAATCACAAAGCTCGGCCAGCTCGGGAAGAATGTGTGAGCTGATAAAAATGGTCTTTCCCATGGAGCGCAAAGCCTTGAGAATCTCCATCAGTTCGATGCGCGCCCTCGGATCCAGCCCGGAAGCGGGTTCGTCCAACAGCAGCAAGTCGGGGTCATTCACCAGCACGCGGGCGAGGCTGGTCCGCTGCTGCATCCCTCGCGACAGTCCGCTGATCAAGTCGTTCTTCCGACCCTCCATGTCGGTCAGAGCCAACACTTCATCAATCACACGGGTCCGCCGTGCAAAGGGCAATCCGTAGGCGGCCGCGAAGAAATCGAGATACTCATAAACGGTCATCTGCCGATAAGTACTAAAGTGGTCGGGCATGAACCCAATTTTACGCCGGACCATCTTCTGCTCGTCAACCACATCGTGCCCAAAGACCTTCACGACACCAAACTGAGGCCGCAGCAACGTACAAATGATCTTGAGTGATGTTGTCTTGCCAGCCCCATTCGGTCCGACAAAACCATGCAGTGATTGCGGCATCACTTTAAAATGAACGTGATCGAGGGCGCGTCGGCCCTTGAACGAATGAACAACGTCATCGACTTCAATGACGGGGGTCTGAGAACTGCCGGTTGTCAAACTGCTCATGGAGAGACTTTCGGGGATTGGAGTAGAAAGCAATCGGTTCAACCCGGTTTATTTCGCATCGTCGGTCGCGAGCGTCAGATCGTCGGTCGCGAGTGTGATGGTATAAAGAACGCGACCGTCCTGATTTCCCAGTCGCTGATTCTGTACCGCGAACTCACTCGGCATTTTCGCATACAAAAAGAGGCGGAGTAGATTTGGTCCCATCCGCAACTTTTCGGCTTCGTTTTCGCGACTGACGTTCAGGCTGCGTGATAACAGCAGTTCAAACATTTGTGAGTACCGTTCGGAAACGGTGGTCTGATTATTCCCATAGTTGTAGGGATATCCCATCCCATATCCATAGGGATACTGATTGGACTTCAGCTGAACTTGCAGCACCCCCTGGACAGTTCCAAGCTGATTCGACAATACCAGTTTTTGATCTTGCCAATTCAAGAGATAAAACGAATTGCCGATCAATAAATACTGTCTTTCGACATCGGCAGGCTTTAACCCCACGACATCCAATTCCAGCTTGCTGAGTTGATCCCCTTGAAATTCGATGGACGAGATTTTGACCTGGGGGCCCGCAAACGGAATTTTGGTCCGAGTCGCCAATTCGCGATTCGAGAAGGGGGGAATGTCGACCTTAAAAACCGCCTCGGCTCCATTATTGATCAACCCCTTCACCTGCTCGGTTTCGTTACAGGTGGAATAGAGCGAGCCGAATCCCTGGTGACGAAGCTCATAGTCGGCCCCTCCAGTCACGAAGATATTCGACCAGCTGGAAACATCCATTTGCCCGTCGGGTAACGGCGAGGCAAACGCGACCGTATGGACCGCCGTCGCTTCACCATAACCACGCTGTCCGACATACGAAAACATCAGGCTGAACAACCCGACAGTGCCAAGTAATCCTGCGTACACGACCCGAAAATCCGACCATTTTTTTCCCAGCAGATAACAGCCCGGAAAGATCAAAACGATATACGCCCAGAACATCAGATGCAGTAGCACCCAGTTGTGATTCGGTTTGGTCATCTGCTTGAGCTGACTCAAGAATGAAGTCGACTTGAAGGGGTCGGTCCCCTCGTTGTAGTTCGTGTTGAATTTGGACGAAACGAGCACCTTCTCTTCCACCTGATCCACATCATCATCCTCTTTGTCGGCATTCGGTCCCGGAGGATTCTTGGGAAGCCCGACACAGATCTGGCGAAAGTCGGCTTCACTCAATTGCGTGCGACTCAATGCCACTCGAAGAATTCGTCCCGATCCATACGTCTGATTATCCAGAGGTGCCGTCAGAATTGACATGGAATTGGGGAAATCCGGAAACTTGCCGCTCGGTTCTTGCAGCACCACAGCGGTTCCGCCCCGATAGATCCAATCCAGGAAGGACTGCCGCCGTGTTTCTTCCCAACGGGGAACGTGATCGAGCGCGACCAGTTGCAAGGCGTCGGTCGCGGTCACGAATGGGGGAAATAAATTATCGGGGTGATGGAACTTGATCCAGCCCCCTTTTGCCGAAAGACTGTTGGGATCGTCAAGAATAATCCGCTGATACTTCGCAATGCGCGGCTCAGGAAAATCAAAACTTCCCCCTGGATACGAAAGTCTCCAGTTTTCACTGCTGTTGATACTTCCGCTTGTGATGTAGGGGTAAAATTGAACCCATCGGGCGGAATTCGGAGCCAGCGTCAACGGTTCGACAATCGTTGCATCAACACTCGCCGCACCCCCGAGTATCTTCCGGAGAAAGAGATCTCCAACAAACGGCTGCGGAGTGGGGTTATTGATCAGAACCGAGAGCACATTAAATCGATGTGGGGCCACTTTGCCGTTGAAACCCCATTTGAAATCCGAAACATCAATCGCCAAGGCGACCGATGTCAGGCTCAACCACGAGAGCATCAATGCGAAGACCCCGATCAACCCGGAAAACCAGGTCGACTGGCCAGACCTCGAAATCCGGCTGACCGACCAATTGCTTGCAGCACCGCTGTTCATCGCCTGCGCTCCCCCTCGACGTGACCCGCCACGAATTCGTACTTTATTGTCTTGCGGATGGTAACGACCTGCAAGGAGCAAAACCCCTTCCCAAGGCATTCTGTCTGAACAGGAATACGATGACGATTAGAACGAAAAAAGGGAACTGTCCGCCACCGGAAAATAAAACCGCGACCAGCAGGGCTTTTTCCCGGTCTAGCAGGTGGTTAACCTTGTGTCTCGACCGCTGCAAATTCAGGATCCTGCCGGATCTGCTGCGGCAACGGGCGGCGGAAACGTTTTTTTACTTTCGACCTTTTACTCTCGACCAAGGAACCTGACGGATGTCTGCTGAAGTGGAACTGCTGGAACTGAGCCGAAAATTGCTGACCTCGATTGATTCCGGTGACTGGACGACGTACGTCTCATTGTGTGACGCGTCGATCACGTGCTTCGAACCCGAAGCGTTAGGTCACCTCGTCGCCGGGATGCCCTTTCATCAATTCTATTTTGATCTCCCCGGCACCCCGACCAAGCCCGCGAAGCAGTCGTCGATCGCCTCGCCCCACGTTCGCGTGATGGGTGATTCCGCCGTGGTGTCGTATGTCCGTGTCGTACAGAAACTGGATGGGTCTGGTGCTCCGCTCTCGACCGCAGCCATGGAAACCCGCGTCTGGCAAAAAACCACCGCCGGCTGGAAGCACGTCCATTTTCACCGAACCCCCTGCTGATCAGGGCTGGCAGAATCGAGGGATCACAACGATCGCGACCCTCCGTTGATCCCTCGTATTCGCCGCGATTGTGATCGTTCACCCGATCTCTTTATCAGTGCAACCACAAACCCAGTGTTCGCGGCACAGACACTCCGCATGCCGTAAGCATGACGACTTCGGTCCCTGTTCCATCCAACTTGACGGACATGACGATCGGACTGCTCAGTCGCTACTGGATTCTTCGTCACCTTCTCAACCAAAGTTCAAACAATTCCTTTGAACGCTGCTGGCGATTTGTAAACCATACCCGTTTCAAAAATGCGAAGATTTTGAACCACGAATCGAACGAATAACACGAATAAGAGAAAGAAAAGAGTTACAAGAAATATGGGAATTCCAAAAACGGAATTCGGAAATTGATGATTGTCTCAATCAAATCAACCAAACGAGCCACGCCGCAGATTTGCCTGACTCTTTCTTATTACTGCAATTAGATTTCTCTGATTCGTGATATTCGCGTTATTCGTGGTGCCGAAGGCCAATCTGAAATCCTTTGCAAACATCAACCCCGTGCGCGAGATAGCTTCAAACAGAGACTTGGTTCCATACGCCTCGTCAAGTTCCCTTTGCCAAGTTCCCTTTGATTGAATATCCCGAGGGCTCAACGCCACGCACTTGGTTTGTCGTTGAACCCTCTGATTCACCTCACCTCTAATCCACCCTAAACCGTGTCCCCGGCGTCATCAGGCTAGGATATCGGTCACAATCTTGCCGTGAACGTCGGTCAGACGGAAGTCGCGACCTTGGGCCCGGTAGGTTAACTTTTCGTGGTTGATCCCCAGCAGATGCAGGATCGTGGCATTCAGGTCATGTACGTGAACCGGCTTTTCCGTGATGTTGTAACTGAAGTCGTCGGTCTCGCCATGCACGATTCCCGGCTTGATCCCGCCACCCGCCATCCACATCGTGAAGTTGCGCGGATGGTGATCGCGCCCGTAATTATCGTTCGTCAAAGACCCCTGGCTGTAAACGGTCCGACCAAACTCGCCCCCCCAGACCAATAGAGTGTCTTCAAGCATCCCACGCTGTTTCAGGTCCTTGATCAATGCGGCACAAGGCTGATCCGCCACTTTCGTTAACTGACGAATCGATCCAGGCAGCCCCCCATGATGGTCCCAGCCACGCAGAAAGACTTGGGTGAAGCGAACGCCCCGCTCGGCCAGTCGTCGTGCCATCAAACAGTTGTAGGCAAACGAACCGGGTTGCGAGACTTCAGGGCCGTACATGTCAAGAATATGTTTCGGCTCTTTTGAAATGTCCGCCAGATCCGGGACCGAAGTCTGCATCCGGAACGCCATTTCGTACTGTGCAATCCGTGCCGAAATCTCGGGATCACCGATCTCCGCCAGTCGTTCCTGATTAAGCTCACCCAATCCATCCAGCATTTGACGGCGGACGTCGCCACTGACACCCGGAGGATTCGACAGATACAAAACGGGGTCACCCGATGAACGCATCGACACACCAGCGTGCTTGGTCGGCAGGAAGCCCGAAGCCCACATGCGGGAAAACAGGGCCTGATTCGCTCCACCCGAAGCGAGCCGGGAAATCAGGACCACAAACGAAGGGAGATCATCGTTCGGACTACCAATCCCGTACGAAAGCCAGGCCCCCAGCGACGGACGCCCCGGAATTTCACTCCCGGTCGTAATGAAGGTAATCGCCGGATCGTGATTGATCGCATCCGTATGCATCGACTTGATGATACAGATATCGTCTGCGACCCCCGCCATTTCTGGCAGCAACTCGCTGATCCAGGCACCATGCTTGCCATGCTGTGCAAATTTGAAGATCGATGGCGCGACCGGAAAACGAGCCTGACCCGAGGTCATGGTCGTGATCCGCTGTCCGTTCCGCACCGACTCGGGCAAATCCTTATCGAAGTACTCGCCCAATTTGGGCTTATAATCCCAAAGATCCAGCTGCGATGGACCGTCAGCCATAAACATCCAGATGATCCGTTTGGCCTTCGGGGCATGATGCAGGGCCGGCATCATGCCAAAGGTCTGCCGATCACCCCCCGCAGCGAGATCCCCTGCGAAGATGCTGGGATTCATGCAGGCCCCGAGCGCCGCCGCCCCCAGGCCTGTGGCAGACCGGCCAAAAAAGTGCCGTCGAGTCATCGCCAATTTGTATTCAAGAAATGGGTCCATGGTCGATTCCTCTTCTCTTTTTAGTTAATTCCGTGACCCCATCCGTCGGTCGAGGTAACGGGTTCGATGCTCTTTATCGAAACGTAATTTCTCGGGATAAGCCAACAACCGACTCATCCTCATCATGAAACAATCAACAAAACGGATTATCTCGTAATAGTCTCATCCAGGTTAATCAGCAGGTTGGCGATCATGGTCCAGGCCGCATACTCGCCCGGTTCCAGGGTCGCGTCGCGTGGTGTGTCCCCGTAAGCGAGCAGTTTATCCGCAGCCGGTTTGTCCGCCTGAAAAAAGGCGGTCTGCTTTTCCAGTGTCTTCTTCAGGACCACCATTTCCCGTGGCGAAGGGGGCCGGGCGGTCATCCAGCGGAATCCATAGGTCAGGCGTTCTTCGGGAGTCGCTCCCCCTTCTCGCAGCATCCGTTCGGCCAGCTTGCGTGCGGCATCGATGTACTGTTTGTCGTTCATCAAAGCCAACGCCTGCAGGGGCGTATTGGTTCGGGGCCGACGGACGGTGCAGTTCTCGCGTGAGGGGGCATCGAAGGTGGACATCGATGGGGGAGGCGCCGTCCGCTTCCAGAAAGTATACAGACTGCGACGATACAGCGATTCCCCCGCATCCGCCTTGAAATCGCGAGTATTACTCCCGACGAATGCCACCGCTTCCCAAATCCCTTCCGGCTGATACGGCTTGACGCTCTTGCCACCCGCGCGTTCAACCAGCAGCCCGCTGGAAAACAGAATCGAATCCCGAATCACCTCGGCGTCATAACGGAAGCGGGGACCACGAGCCAGCAGTTGGTTCTCGGGGTCACGGATTAGTAGCGCTGGAGAAACTTTCGTCGCTTGTCGGTACGTTCCCGACATCACCATGAACTTGTGCATGCGTTTCACGTCCCAGCCGGTCTGAATGAACTCGGTCCCCAGCCAATCCAGCAGTTCTGGATGCGTCGGCCAAGTCCCCTGTGCCCCGAAATCCTCGGCGGTTTTAACGATCCCCGTTCCGAAGAACTGTTGCCAATACCGATTCACAATCACGCGTGAGGTGAGCGGATGATTGGGGGAAACCAGCCATTTGGCCAAGCCAAACCGATTGTTGGGAACCCCCTCTGGCAGCGGCGGCAACGCCGAAGGAACCCCTCGTTCCACCTGTTCGGCCTTCTTGTCATAAGCACCACGCACCAGCACAAAGGCCTCGCGCGGCTGCGGCAGATCTTCACTCACCATCGTTGCGGGGATCGAGGCATCCACCTCTCCCTTCTGCTTGTTGACTTCGGCAATCTTCCCCTGCAGGGCAGCATACGTCGCACGGGTTCCGGTGTTCACGTTCTGCAGAAAGTATTCACGCAGTTGCTTTTGCTGGTCTGGGGTCCGCTTGGCCGCTTCGAGCTTTAGTCCTTCCTGAACCGGTGCGGGGAGCGTCGTTTTCGGGGTCGGTAATTCCGACTGCTCCCAGGCAATTTGCGAACTGAATTCCGTCGGCACCGGCGAAGAACGACTCACCACACCCGCGCGATCCCAGTAACAGGTACCGCCAGACTGAGTAAACGCCCAGCCGTTCAGGGTCGCACCGGGGGCGAGTCCCACATCGGCGACATTCACTTCCAGCCGCACCCATTCTCCCGACTTGGGGAGGGGGCCAGCAAGACGTTTTGACACACTGTTTTTCACGCCAAAGGCGATGGCTTCTTCATCACCCCAGTTCGCCCGGTGGTCCCAGCTGCCGTCATTGAACTGCAGCATGATCGATTTGGGGGGATTGGCGGGATCCAGATAGACATACGCAAACAGAACATCCCCTTCACCGATCTTCAGACCTGCCGTGGCACCGGTGAAGAAGTGTTGTGACAAACCGGGTGCTGTTCGGGTTGACGATTTCTCGCCCGAGTAAACCGGTCCTTCCCCCTTCGTCACAAATTTCCATGGAGTATCACCCTGAGCCTGAGCGCCGGCGGGAAGTTCATCGTCGATCCAGACCAGTTCCTGGCGGGTGACCGACAGGGCGTCAGCGGGAATCTCGGCCCCGAGCAGCGGATCGACATAGGTACTGTTGGCCAGTTCACTGGCGATCGACTGCTGAATTGAGGCGAGTTGTGCATCGAGATCTCGCTGCTTCCTGAGATGGTCGTCCGAGGGAAGTCTCAGGATCGGTGGCGGCAATAACGCGTTTCCATCCATCGCCGCATCAGACATCGAATAGAAGTACGAATAGAGCGAATAAAATTCTTTTTGGGTCACAGGGTCGAACTTGTGGCTGTGACAGACCGCACATTGCAGCGTCAGACCGAGAAACACGGTCGATAGTGCCTCGGTACGGTCAACGGCATACCGGACCAGCACTTCATCGTTGATCGATCCCCCTTCGCTCGTCGAAACATTACAGCGATTAAAGCCCGAGGCGACCTTCTGATCCACCGTCGCATTGGGAATCAAATCTCCCGCCAGCTGCTCGATCGTGAATTGGTCAAACGGCAAATTCTTGTTGATCGCGTTAATCACATATTCACGATAAGGCCACATCGACCGTTCGTTGTCGAGATGCAAACCATGCGTGTCACCGTAACGCGCGGCATCCAGCCAGATCCGGCCCTGATGCTCGCCATAACGAGGTGAGGTTAACAGTCGGTCCACCACGCGTTCATACGCTTCCGCAGAATTGTCCAACAGAAACGCATCGACTTCTTTGGGAGTCGGCGGCAAACCGGTCAAATCGATGGTGGCTCGCCGAATCAACGAAACTTTGTCCGCTTCCGGTGCCGGGGTCAGGCCTTCTGCTTCCAGACGACTGAGCACAAATCGGTCAATTTCATTCCGGACATGCTCGGTGAAGCGCGTGGCGGGTGGCTCACGACGGACAGCCGGAATAAAGGACCAGTGTCCTTGAAATTCGGCTCCCTGCGCCACCCACTGCTTCAGAATTTCAATCTCTTCGGGACTGATCGACTTGCCGCTTTCAGGGGGTGGCATCTTCTCGTTTGGGTCGGTTGAAATGATCCGGGCAACCAGACCGCTCGACACGAGATCTTTCGGAACAATCGCCGTCTGGCCGGATTCCAGTTTCGCAGTGGCAATATCGGGCTTATCAAGCCGAAGTCCCGCCTGCAGCTGATTCTTGTCGGGACCGTGACACTGATAACAATTGTTCGAAAGAATCGGTCGCACGTCACGATTGAATTCGATCTTGCGATCCGCAGCCATCACCACCGAAGAGGCGGATAAGGCACAGGCGGATACCGCAACCAGGCTGAATGCAACCACCTCACGCATCCGTCGCGAGGGCCATCCGGGCAAACCGCGAAACGGAAGACTGGTAAACAGCGAGCGACCACCAGCATTGCTGCAGGCCTGAGGCAACGGTTGAGACCGTAAATTGTCCATGCGAGGTTGTCCTCGATAAAAGATAACGCGGGAAGGATCGTGGGCAGGGGTTCTTCGCGATCGTGAAATCGCAAAGGATCTTATCAATGACAACCAATTTGACCAGGAATGTCAAACTGTGTCGCCGTCTCATGCGTCCAAATCGCGAAAAACACGAACGAAAGTTCGAAAATAACGAGATTTTTGGGTGGTTGTCTTGCGTCGATGCCATCCCACAACGCGATCAATCGGGGTACAGGTGCGGATGGCGGGGGAGTTTACCGGCGAGTTTGCTTGATTTTCCACGGGCATCTCCGATACTGTCGGCAAACTTCCCCCAGATGAATTCGTTAATCGGGATTCGACCGCAAAGACTGCCGAGGGTATCTATGGCGAAAAAAAAAGCCACCGGAGGGCTTGAAGGAACTCGTATTCGTGTGAAGCCCGGTACCAATTCTCCGGAGTTTTCCGAGATTTCCGTTGCGGGCTGGACCGGAACGGTCGTCGAGACTTCCGGCAAGCCACCTGCTCAGACGGTCATCGTCGAATGGGACGCCGTGACACTCGCTGCCATGCCACCGGAATATCTCGCAAAGTGCGAATCGCAACAGCTTTACCACCTGATGGCGAGTCTTTCTGCGAATGATATCGAGCCTGTTGCCTGAAAGCGCGCGTCAACTTCACTACAATCCAGTACGCAAACATCAGCCATAGCGGTGAATCCTGTTGGCTGCGACCAGATTGACTGTGAAGAGGATTTTGGAAATGTCGAACGCATTGAAGCTCGGTGTGAATGGGGCGGCAGGTCGAATGGGTCAACGAGTTGTTGCCTTGGCGACTCAAGACAAGGCATTTCGGGTCACCGCTGCCTACGAATCAGCCTCGTCCACGCGACTGGGCCATGACGCAGGAGAATTGGCCGGAGTGGGAAAACTGAATATCCCCCTCCAGTCGACCATCGAACATGCGGTCGATGTGATCATTGATTTCTCGACCCCCGCAGGCTGCATGCACATCCTGAAACTGTGCGAAGCTCGTCAGATCCCGCTCGTCATCTCCACGACAGGACTGACTGCCGAGCAGCGGGCCGAGGTCGCCTCGGCCGCCCAGACCACACCGATCCTCATGGCCCCCAGCATGAGTCTCGCGGTCAACATCGCAATGAAACTGGTTGGCGACGCCGCTCGGGCACTGAGGGATCACTCCAGTGGGGTCGATGTCGAAATCATCGAACGTCACCACCGCTATAAAGAGGATTCCCCGAGTGGCACCGCGCTCAAGTTCGGCGAAATCGTCGCCCGCGAAATGGGCCAGACCGACCATGTTCACGGACGGGAAGGACAAACGGGCCAACGGCCGCGAACAGAAATCGGCTATCATGCGGTACGAGTCGGCGATAACGTCGGCGAACATACCATCGTCTTCGGCATGTTAGGTGAAACGCTCGAAGTGGTTGTCCGGGGCCAATCCCGAGACAGCTACGCGCTCGGAGCACTGACCGCTGCCAAATTCCTGGTCACCCAGTCGGCGGGTCTCTACACCATGAACGATGCCCTGGGCCTGTAATGGTCCCTTTCGGTCCACCAGCCGATCTGCCGATGCGATCGGTGACCGTGGATCGTTTTCAGGACGGAATAACTCGACTTTCCCCACACAGAGACACTCATTACGAGACTCTCACTCCGAGACTCTCATCACAAAAGTCGCTCACTGCTGGGCTGCCACCGATCGCAGCCCCCAGTGGGCAGGAAAACGGAATCAAGATGAACTCGAAAGACGCCATTCCCTTTGATGTTGAATCGGTCCGTCGCGATTTTCCCATTCTTTCGCAGCGGCTACTGCATGATCGCCCGCTGGTCTATCTCGATACCGCCGCCACCTCGCAAAAACCCCAGATCGTGATCGACAAGGTGGTCGAATGCTTCCAGCAGTACAATTCGAATGTTCACCGCGGAATCCATCAGCTGGGTGATCGCATGACGACCGAGCTGGAAGCGGCGCGTGAGAAAGTCCAGCTGTTGCTCAACGCGTCAGAAGTGGACGAAATCGTTTTCACTGCGGGAACGACGATGTCACTCAATATCGTCGCACACGGCTGGGCGCGCAAGTTTCTCCAGCCGGGTGACGAAATCCTCGTCAATCCGATGGAACACCATGCCAATCTGGTCCCCTGGCAACTGGCAGCCAAGGCAACCGGGGCCGTGCTCAAATATCTTCCGCTCACCAGCGATGGCCAGCTGGATCTTGCGCAGCTGGATCAGCATTTGACCCGGCGAACCCGGCTTTTGGCCGTCACAGCCATGTCAAATGTGCTCGGGACCATCAATCCCATCGCAGAACTGGCTCGACGAGCCCATGCCGTTGGCGCCTTAATCTGTGTCGATGGAGCACAAAGTGTTCCGCATGGAAACACCGACGTGCGGGGGATGGGAATCGATTTCCTCGCCTTCTCGGGACACAAACTGTACGCACCGACAGGAGTCGGTGTGCTGTACGGACGCAAAGAATTATTGGAGGGAATGGATCCGTTTCTCGCGGGTGGGCACATGATTCGCGAGGTCTTTGAACAAACCTCGACGTGGGCCGATCCCCCCGCGAAATTCGAAGCGGGGACTTGTCCCTTTGTCGAAGCGGTGGCACTCGGAACCGCCATTGACTACGTACAGGGATTGGGACTCGAACGAATTGCGGCCTATGAACACGAATTATCGGTCTACGCGCATCAACAATTACAGGAAATTGCGGGAATGACCATCCTTGGTCCCGCTGTGGAAAAGAAAGGAGCGATCCTCAGTTTCGTGATCGACGGACTGCATTCGCACGACTTGTCGGATTTGCTGGACCGTGAGGGGGTGGCGATTCGTGCCGGACACCATTGTACGATGCCACTGCACGACCTGCTTGGCCTGACCTCGTCCGCCCGGGCCAGCCTTGCCTTTTACAACACCCGTACCGAGGTCGACCAGTTGGTCGCAGCAATCCTGGCTGCCAAGAAAGTTTTTCAGCGACGGACCCCTCGACCTGCCTGAGATTCAGGCTGAGCCAAATCCCGATTCTGATCGTCACAACAATTGATGACAATCTCCTCTTATCAAGGTGATTCCTGGCGATGAACGAACGAGATCCGATTGTGATTACGGGGATCGGCCTGGCAGCCCCGAACGGGAGTTCTCGTGGCGAGTACCGGGCGGCATTACTGCAAGGGCGATCCGGGGTCGTGGCGTTTGAGACTCGCCATCTGGGGATCGTCCCTGCTGGCGTTTGCGAATTCGATGAATTCCAATATCAGCGGGCTTCTGTACGCAGAAAAGGGACCCGGGCCGGTTCGGTCGCGATTTATTGTGCGCGTCAGGCCCTGCAGGATTCCCAACTGGACTGGCCGAAAGTGGCCGTCGATCGCGTTGGGATTTGCCTGGGGATCACCGAACATGGCAACGTCGAAACGGAAAACCAGATTCACGAACTGGGACAATACAACAACGATTTAGGAACCTGGTCGAATTATCACAACTCGCGAACGGTCGCCAACAACCCGGCGGGTGAAGTTTCGATCAACCTGGGCATCACCGGGCCCCATCTGACCATCGGAGCCGCCTGTGCCGCCGGGAATGCGGGGCTGATTCACGGTGCCCAGTTGCTGACACTGAGAGAAATCGATGTCGCCCTCGCAGGGGGAGTCTCGGAAAGCATTCGATCCTTCGGCATTTTCGCCAGTTTCCACAGCCAACGCGCCCTGGCGCGTCATGCCGATCCGACAAAAGCCTCACGCCCCTTCGATCTGAATCGGAACGGCATCGTCGTTTCGGAAGGGGGAGGGGTCTTTGTGCTGGAACGGTTGTCAGACGCCCGGCGGCGTCACGCCCGGATTTATGCGGAAATCGCCGGTTA
>JBIKZJ010000501.1:0-4481 GCA_044354755.1 Schlesneria sp.
ATTCGGACACCGAAGTGTCTCGTAAACCCAGGGGATGAGACAAATCCACGACAAAAAGGGCAATAGAAACGGTGGAGACGCAAGAAACGTCAATACGGCCGATGCCGCACTCAAACCACATTGCCGCCAGCGACTTTTTCCGAGAGCGAACTTATGGTTCATCGCTGACGATCCCTGAAATCGGAATCTCAACGGCCTGTACGCTTGGATCGTCAAAGTGAACACGGAGTTCGCCTTTCCACCGTCCGCCGGTTTCGGGGGCCGACCCTGAGATTTCGATCTCGTCATCACTGTTGAGCTTACCGTGGATCGTCGCGATCGTCGATTCGATCTCACGCACCTGAGCGTTGAAATTGGATGACCTGCGGATTCGGACTTTATTCAATATGGTCTGGCCGGGCTTTTGCTGTCCCAAAAACATGTGCGGTACTAAAGGGCGAAATGGATGTGGGACAGAAATGCGCGTCGAAATCGTCTGCACAGATTTGTCGGCAAAACCAATTTGCATTACTCCACGATGATCGCCAAAGTTACGAAGTTCTCGCTGCATCAGCCGAATTTCTGTTCTGTCAATAGCCAACTTTCCCGCACTGGGCGTAGGGCCGCGATCAACGACTTCTGTCTTGAACTTCAGGTCAATCAGCGAGAAATCCTTTGAATTGATTGAGTCGGAAACTACGCGAATCGGCGAGTCAGACACGTTCCGACGATGCGTCACATGAATTGTCACGGACGCGAGTCTTTGGGGCGTGGTTTCAACAAGTACTTCCGAGACCGAAATTCTCGGACGGGATCGGCGCTGGTACTGCACTGCGACGGTAACGGGCGTCGATGTCGATGAATCAGTCATCAGCGTGATGACGCGAACGATGGGACCTTGGCCTTCGTCTCCATCGGGACGAACGGTGACTCTGAGTGTGTGTTTTGATTCCGGCGCGAGCGCTCGACCGATCAGATCTTCAGCAACCGTTGTACAACCGCAGGCTTTCGTGATCGACTTAATTGTTACGGGATGCTTTGCGCTGACGACCAACTCAAAACTGGTTTCTAAGAGTTGCGAACCGTCAACGTGACCCAAATTGACCAAGGGAGTTTCGCAGGTTATGGGAGGGTTTTGGTTAGGAGTGGGAACAGACACAGAATGAGTGCAGCCAAAACCTGCAAAGCACCACAACACAACAAGAATTAGAATTACCGGTCGGACACACTTTCCGTCCGCCCCAAGCCAACATCCCCATGCAAAAACCGCGATCGCGGCGACGGCAAATAACTGCGGTAGAGAAGAAGGCTGATGTCGATCCAGAATTATCACCGTCCCGGACCAGGCTTGCTCAAGTGCTACGCGGGGTAGTTGTGATTCGGGCGAAAACCGATTCCAGTCCGCGACGGTAGCGGTCTCTGCGTCTTGGCGAATGAGGGCGACAAAATGGCCGGTGTTTTCCGTACGCGGCCAACGACCCGGTGCAAAATAGAGGATTGCTGGAGAGTTCACATGCTTAAGATCTTTCGGCGAGACGTGAATTGCTGCCGTTTTAATACCAAACGAATGCAGTACCTTACGTACAACTGCAATGGAATAGGTTTCCGATTCTCGTTCGGGAAATCGAGAAGCCACATCCGAAAGCGGCGTTTGAATCCCTTCGAGACGTACTATTGTAAACACCGCAGTGACGGCACAATTCGGAACGACCATCGCGTCAATAGCGTCATTTGGGTCTTGAACGCTCACCAAACCGGCAAGAGCCAGGCAGCACGCAAGCGTCATCGCGTTCTCCTGAAGTAAAACCGCATAACGGCGAAGATTGTTGCCGCGACTAAAGCGAAACCGGTCCAGAACAGCGGGCTGCTCCACAAATGGAATGACGGTTTCGGCGTCGACATCCGGTTCACGATCAGTTCCGAAAAGCCATCCACATCGCCCGTGAGTCGCGACTCATTGCTCCGCTCATCCCGAAAGATCGTATTGGGAGGAAAAACGAGATCAAACATCTCGGAAGACATCGGTCGATTGGCATCAACACGATAGGCTTCCCATTCCACAGTCTGATGCGGTACCAATTTTGTCGGAATTTTGCCTGCGCTTTCTGGACTTACGCCAAGGTCATCCGAAAATCCATGAACCGGATAATAAAAGCCGCGAGTAACCTCTTTGATGTCGATGTCCCGCACGAGCCATGTTGGAAATGGAGCGAGTTCGCCGGAACGAGGCGTTGCGTCAAGAGCAAATAACCCTTCGATGTGTTCTTCACCTGCGACGAAGCCTTCCACTCGAAGTGGGATCGCACCGCGACCAGTGTCGACGTACGCGCGAATCACGTCCCAAGTTTGCCCAGGACGTCCGCCCCCCAACTTGGCTCGAGGCCACGCTTTGATCACAACCTGCGTCGACACTCCTCTCAGAGTGAATCGACCGAGCATCACTGTTCTGATGGAAGCAGGCCGAAAGAACAAATCGATCTTGTTCGGCACACCTGGCCAATCATTCGCAGGCAACGCCAAGGGAGGAAAAAACTCGATGATTCCTTTGGAGACGGGAACGTCAAACGTAATTGCTCCGGCATAAAACGGAGAGTCGACAGACCGTTTGCTACCAAACCAAGTCCGGAAAGTGAGGCCTGCACCACCTCCCGTAATGATCAGGCGATCCTTAAGTGACGAAACCAATTCCTCTGTCGTAGACTCGACATCGGGATGAAACACTTTCTTCGAATTGACACCATGTGTTTCAAATCCGGCGGCGTCGTCATTGAGTACGCGCCATTGAAACCGGTTCCGATCCGACCAATAGTCTTGCATGATCGTTCGAGAGGGGGGAATGACAGCGTCAACGGCTTCAACCATTTTTTGAACGTTGGCGCGGTTCTGAGGCGGAATTTCACCCGCTTGCAACTGCCGTCTTAACACGTCTCGCTTTTGATCCGTGTCCCTGCGCCATTCATCCGTCAGAGTGAGCGTCCGCCTCCAGTCGACGCGAAGAGTCGATGACTGATACGCATTTTGTGCAAACAACGAGTCGATCTCGTCTACGGTCAGGTCGACCCCTCCTAAAACGGCAATCGCAACCAGCGCGGCGAACATGGTCTCATTTGCCTCTCTGCGTGAACGGACTCGGAAAATCGAGAATCGTCTTCGATGTTCTGATTTTTCAAGTACAACTGCGGCAAACAGACGCTCCGCCTGCGGCGCAGGCTGCGTTCGCACACGAATCGATCGTGCCATCTGGAAAAAGAACGGCGGGCCCGCACTGATTGGCGGGAACCGCTGCGGAACCTCCGCACGCCGGAACAGGAGTGCAGCCCGATCCGCCTAAGACGGGCGTACATGCACCAACGAAATTGCTGCTCAACATGCAACCGGGCATGCCACCTGCATTGACACAAGCGGGCTGATTCGATGTTGTTAGAGTCATTTTCATGCACATTGCCGCACAGGCAGTACATGTGGCGGTCCCGAATACGCAAGAGGGACCCGAGTAGCCTCCCGTCGCATTGGTTTCTTGAATCGGTGTTAAAGCTCTAAATGGAACTGCAGAGAATGCAGAATAGGCGAACAACTGCAGCAATACTGCGCAATAAAATCCGAAGACTGATGTTGACCGCATTTTGATCAACTCCTATTGGTGTGTGTGTTTTTTATTGAAAGCCTGACGATTGACCCTAGCGAACACCGTATGATTTGTCAACTACGATGGACCCCAAAAACTGGACCAGGAAATAAGATAGACTTTCCGTGGTTCAATTTTGGAGGGAAGTGGGGACCATGGGGACACTGAGCTGGATTGAAATTGCGTTGCGATTTTGCTCAAATTGATAGGATCACAGGTTTTGATCGATTTTAATTTGGAGCGGAATGATGGCGAGGATGGCACGAGCGGAAGTGTTTGCGCCTGATGAAGTTGCGGTTGTGCATGTGATGAATCGCTTGGTTCGTTGCTGCTACCTGCTGGGTGACGATCCCGTCAGTGGCAAGAATTACGATCATCGCAAAGTCATGATTGAAAATCAGTTACAGCGATTGGCCGGGGCTTTTGGGATTGACCTGCTGGGATTTGCCATCATGTCGAATCATTTTCATTGGATTTGATTCTAAGGTCTCGTCCGGATGTTGTGGCAACCTGGGATGATACCGAGGTGGCTCGGCGGTGGATGTTGATTTGTCCGGTAAGGAAGAATTCGGCGGGGGAGCCCGAGGAACCAAATGAGTTTGAACTCAATGCGATCCGGAATGATCCCTGAAAACTTGAAATCCTCTGGTTGCGATTGAGTGATCTGGGTTGGTGGATGCGGGTGTTGTGTCAAGACATCGCGGTGCGGGCCAATCGGGAAGATCATGAACAGAGAAAATTCTGGCAAAGTCGCTTTCGAGCCGTCCGGTCATTGGACGACGCGGCACTTTTGGCATGTGCTGCTTACGTGGACTTGAATCCCATCCGTGGCGGAACGGGGACTGGCTCCGTCCGCGGTGCCTAGTATCTTGAAAAT
>JBIKZJ010000122.1:0-14789 GCA_044354755.1 Schlesneria sp.
AGTGATTCCCGAGCGGCACGCATTAGCAGATCGGAAAAAAGGGCTCGATTGAATTGCCAAAGGTTGTTCAGCGGGCTGGGAATGGTGAAGATGACATGCACGTGATCGCATGGCAGCAACTGCGAACTGAGTTGCTGCAACCATTGGGCACGGCGTCCCCCCTGGCACTGAGGACAACTCCGCATCATCCAGCAGTCGTCGGTTCAAATCGGGTTTGACGGTGGCTCGCTACCGCTGTCGAAATCGGGGCGAAGCCACGAAGTTCTGGATCAGAGTTCTGAAACGGTAATCATCCTGTTTGCTGGCAGCGGCGATGGCCCGGATGTGGGGGGCGTCGTCGATTGTCATTGCGCGACGCAGAGCGTAGGTGGCAAGCTGTTCGATGAACGACTCGGCGAAACGATCAAGATCCTCGGTCAGCAGTTTTTTGAATTGATCGGGACCGTCGTAGGTGCGACCGTCGGGGAAGGAGCCGCCGGCGTACACCGTCGGGTCGTCTCCCAAACCGCCGGAGACTTTCTCGGTGGTCCGCCAGCGACCAATCGCGTCGTAGTTGTCAAACGCCAACCCGAGTGAGTCGATCTTTTGATGGCATGCGGCACACGTCGCGTGTGTGGTGTGAGCCTGAATCTGATCCCGAATTGTCGCTTTGAGCTTGTTGCTCGGAGTCGGCTCCAAGGGTTCGACATTTGGCGGCGGAGGGGGTGGAGTCCGTCCGAAGATCGCTTCCGACACCCACACGCCACGATGCACCGGACGATGCCGCGTGCCATCCGATGTCAGTGACAACACCGACGCCTGGGTGAGCACGCCTCCGCGGTGATCGGTGTCGATCAGCGGCACGCGGTGAAACCCCGCTGCGGGCGGAAACTCCTTGCCATAATGCATGGCCAGCCGTGCGTTCATCACGGTCCAGTCGGATCGCAGGAATTCGCGAATCGAAGTGTTCCTCGCAAATACTTCGTGAAAGAAACCGGTCGATTCCAGCACCATGCTCCGTTCGAGCCACTTGTCGTAGTCGGGATATCGTTCCGGGTCAGGCGGGAATTGGCCAACGCGATGCAGTTGCAGCCATTGGCGGGGAAACGACTCTGTGAAGCGGCGCGACTTCGGATCATTGAGCAAACGCTGAAACTGTCGCTGCAACACGTCCGACTGGTGTAAGTTGCCACGCGATGCCTGCGCGAAGAGCTCGTCGTCCGGCATTGAGTTCCACAGGAAGTACGACAACCTCGATGCCAGTTCCCAATCATTCACTTGCTCGCGCGGTTGGATCGCCGAGCCCTCGACGAGGTAACAGTAATGATGCGATGTCAGGACTGCGGCCATAGCCGCCAGGTAAGCCGAGCGAAGATTCTCGCCCGCCGCACGTTCGGCTTCGATCAGCCGCATCAGGCGATCCACTTCCTCGGTCGCGGGGGGGCGTCGCCACGCGCTGGCCATGAATCGGCTCAGACTCTCCCTCGAGTCGCGAAGCCGTTTATCAAGCTTCTGAGGATCTGCCGGTGGGTCCGCGTTCAACTCCGGGGGAAAAAACGACTCCCGTTTCTTCAGGTCCGCTTCGAGAACGATCGGGCCTTCGCACTCGTACCAGTCGACCAACAGCAGCGGAAAGATCGGCCGTCCATCCTCCAGCAGAAGCTTATATCCCGTGGGACTCGGTCGATAATCCTGCAAACGCCGGACCGTCGTGGGCGTGTTCCCCACTGCGGGTCCGTCGTCCAGTTTTCCGGGCGCTTCGTTAATCAGTTGAAATCCCCCTTGTGGGAGAAACGTTTGAAATTCGACGACCGTCGGCTGGTCCTCGCTCGCAAGAATGTCCTGACCGACTTCAGCCCGTTTGAGACTGTTATTCCAGAGACTCAGTCGCGGGAGTCGGCCCTTGAATGACGGAAGTGCGCTCAATTGCACGCGAATACGATACAGGCCCGGCACTGGGGCCTGAATGCCGCCATGTAGCCGGCTTGGATAGATCAGCCAGCGGTCGGGGGCTACGGCGGTCTGCCGATTGACGGTGGATGGGGTCGGCGTCGCGGGATAAGCCTGTTGCAAGATCGTCTCGGCCGCGCGGAAGTAACGCTCGACGTGAGATGGGGACAGTGTCAGGACTGAACCGATCCGATCGAAGCCGCGCCAGCGCGGATCATCGTTGAGCGCACCGGGCATGGAGGGGTCAAAGTGAACACCCAGCAGGTCGTAAACGGTTTGCGCGTATTCCTCGCGGCTGAGTCGATAATGTGCAACTGGCCCGCGACGGGCCATCCGCGTGGCCTCCCCTTCCCTTGACTGCGATGAGATCCACTCTGTCACCTTGCCAATTTCTGCGGTCGTCGGCTGCGGTTCCGTCTTGGGCGGCATCTCTCCCGAATTGATCCGAAAGAGTACCTCAGCCCACCGTTCGGCCGACTGTTGGGTGCCGAAGTCGCGTGCCAGCGTGTCGAGCCGGAACTCCCCTTTTTGTTGCGTGTCGTCGTGGCACCGCAGGCAATGTTCTTTGAAGAACGGCAGCGCATCGGCTTCGTACGCGTCTCGGTCTGCGGCCTGGACTGAACCGATTGCGTGGCCAGCGAGAAGAAGTATCAGAATCGACGCGTGACGGTTCATGGTGATCGACCTTGCTTGAAGAGACGAGACGCCGCTTATTTCACTTCCACTTGTAGTTCGGGGCAGGCCTTGCGGAGCTGTTCGATACCAGCGGGTGTGACAAGTCTCAACCCGGTAAGCGACATCTTTTTGAGTGACCTTGAAACGGCCAACTCCATCAGCCCTGCATCGGTCACGTTCGCGCTGCCGAGATTGAACTCCTCGAGCGCGGGCATCAGACCCACCCCCCGCAACGACTCGTCGGTCACGGTCGGCGCGTGCGACACGTCGAGCCGGCGAAGCGTGGCGATCTTCGCCGCGTAGGCCAACCCGGCGGGCGTCGCCTGGTTGTCGAGCAGCGTTAAGTCTTCGAGAGCCAGCTTGGCCAGCGCCGCCACGGATTCGCCGGAACTTGCCGGGTCCGTACTGCCGATGCCGCAGCGTTTGAGTTCCTTCAGATTGCTTAACCCCGCCGTCCCCGCATCGGTAAGCTTGGTGTGGGCGAACCACAATCGGCCAGAGATCGGCACCTGCGTGATCGCCCGCAACCCATTGTCATTGAGTGGTGTGAAATCGTGCGTCATGTGGATCGAGTCGCGATACAGTTCCGCAACGTTCTTCATCGGCGATCGACCGGCGTCGATGTCGTCAGCGACCTGCGCCAAGAGGTTCTGCGCGAGCGTCTGGCGGATCTCTCGTCCGGGGAAGAGTTGGCGTAACTCTGAGACCAGCGCCCGGATGTAGTGCGGGCTGTGCGTCATCTGGTCCGGCGTGGCGAGGCTCGCAAATACGCTCGCACGCTGGGCCTGCAGAGCCCAACCCGAGTGGACGATAAACACCCCCTTCGGCTGGAGCTTCATCCAGTTGGAAATGGTCTCGACGTCCTGCATCAGGGTCGAGCCGTAGTGGGGCTGGACGGACACGAAGTCGTATTGCTTCTCATGCAAGGCCTTCGGCCAGATGGTCGATTCCTTGACGCAGGGTTGGTTCGGCCTGGCGTAAATCTGCGGCAACGCGACGCCACAATCGACATGCCACTGTACATCACCGTCCAACCGTGAGGGAACGGTATCCCACGTCAACGAATTACCGATCAGGTAGTAGCAAGAGGCGTTGAACCGTTTGTTCTCCCGTTTTTCGTCCTTCGCACATGATTTGACCAGCGATGTGAGTTCGGCGGCGACCACGAGCGGCAATCCGATCGTCCAGGCAGAACAGAGGTACGCTAACGCAATGATCAGCAGATTTTTCATCGCGTTACTCTCCTGGTGGTCGTTCGCTGCTCACGGGTTAAGGAAAACGGCGGAATCACCATGGCAGCACCATGCGAGCCCCGCGCTGTTGATCTTCGCGTGACGTCAATCGCTCTTCGGGGGGGATCGATACGAACTTCCAGCGCTCCGCCTTGACTCGCACCGAGGCTCCGGGCGTGTATCCCGCCAGTAGCTCGATGAACTTCAACTTCAGTTGCACGCCGCTGCTCCCAAGGGGGACAGAATCAAGCCGTTTCCACTCGACCAACTTGGCAAACTTACGATCAGAACGGTGAGCCCACGTGCGGCGCGTCTGTTCGCTCACTGCCACAGCGATTCGTTCTTCGCGGTCATTCCACAAGTCATCAAGGATCTCTTGATCGACCTCGAACAGCGTGAGCGTGACGATGCCGCCGCCGTAATCGAAGTGCTCGACGTGGTCGATCCAGCCAGCGGTCCAGCGTTCCCGTTCGTATTGCACGTGCCGCTGCCGCTGCCGTTCCGTCGCCAGCGTTCGGCTTTGCTCGTCAAGCCAAAGACGTCCGATGCGGAATTCGTTCTGACCCCATCCCTGGCACCAGGCCAGGTTGAATTGCACGATGCCGCCCGGCTGAATCGTGCTGAGCTCGACAAGTTGCCGTCCCTGCCAAATCTCTGATCGCACATCAATGTCGAACGTGAACGGAGTATTGATGCCAACGTTCACGAGCTTTCCGGTCACATCACCCCCCGGCAAAGGAATTCCTGGTTTCGTCGCTGCATCCGTGTTGGAGGCGGCTCTCTGCGGGATGGGGACCGGTTCAAGTTTGATCTTCTCTTTCGCGACATCGATCGAGACAACTTTCCACGCCTGACCGCGACGCTGGTAGAAACTGAAGTCGTCTTCCATCAGCAGCGCGTGGTTCTCCGGGATCGCAAACGGCTTTTTGTCGTCGGGGAGTGGGGGAATCGTCGCTTCTTCGCCCGCAGGCGGCAGGACGAAGTCGCCATGCACATGTGTCCCCAGCGGAAGATCGCGCAGTTCGGCGCGGGCCCCGTTGTGCCAGACGGGAGCGTAAGGGAGCAGCGCGAACCAGTGCGGCGGGCCGGAATCGTATCGGCCTTGATCGCCATCCAGCCGAATTCCGCCGCGGCGATTCACGGCGTCGATGTAGACCAGTTCACCGGAGATGTGGCGGGCCTGGTTCGCTTCGACAAACCGAGACGCAACTTGATCCTCGGCTGACGTGATCGACTCAGAGACGCCGGTCGTCAGGACCGCGAACGCGAACAGGAACGAAAGTTTTTGCATCACAGTACCTCCGAAGCAATACCATTGCTGTCGGCGAATTTCTCTGTCGGCACATCCATCTTCTGAGCCATCGTCAGCAGGAGATTGCTGAGGTGGGCTCGGCTGTTGACGGCATTGTGGTAGATACCTGGGTGTTTGTCGTAGCCCTGAAAGTGCTTGGTCAGATTGTAATCGACGTGCTGGCCATGCTTGAATCCGAGTCCCGTGCCACCGGCGAGAATCATCGGCAGACTGGCGTTCCCGTGACTGTGGCCATAGGCCATGCCGCTGCCGTACAGGGCCATCGTCGTTTCGATCAGTGGTCCATCCGCATCCTTCACCTCCCGCAGTCGGTCGAGAAAATAACCAAACTGCTGCAGATTGAATGTGTCACTGGACATCAGTTCGGCGAGCAGTTTGGGGTTGCCATTGTGATGCGACAGAGAATGCCGGTCCTGTTTGATGCCGATTTCCGGAACGGCGGGTCCCGTCCCTTCGTTTCCGGTGCTGAACGTGGCGACACGCGTGAGATCGGTTTGAAATGCCAGGACAAGAATGTCATACATTGTGCGCAGGTATTCTCCCAACCGTTCCAGAGCGACATCGCGATTGAGCTGCGATGCCATACCTGGATCGACGGTCGGTCGTGGTACATCGAGCCATTTGTCAGCCCGCTGCGTACGAATTTCGACTTCGCGAACGGATGTGAGGTACTGCTCTAATCGGCCCTTATCCGCTGTTCCCAGTTGGCGATCGAGGGTCGTCGCCTCGTCAATCACAGCATCCAGAATACTGCCTCGTCGCTGCAGGCCGCGACGCTGACTCGCCACACCACCCTTGGGTTCTTCGAACAGTTCTCGGAAGACAACGCCAGGGTTTCCCTGGGCGGGGAGTTGAATCCCATCGGCGTTATACGAGAGGGAATGCCCCTGGTTACTCAGTTCGAGGGACGAGAATCGCGTTTGCGGTGCGGTCACGGTCGCCATCAATTGATCGACCGAGATCGTGTTCCGTTCCGACTGGCCGATCTTGCCGCCGGTCAGCCAGATGGTCGAGCAGTTGTGATGGTGGCCCATGCCATGCGGATGATACATGCCGCTGAACGGCGTCATCAGCGCGCGGTGCTTTTCAAGCACCTGCAAGGGCTTGGACATTTGATAATCCTTGCCCGCCGTAGCCATCTGGTATTCAAGAGTGTTCACGCCGTTCGGCAAATAGATAAAAACGCTGCGTTTGGGCCGCACCGCTTTATCGGCGGCGAGCAACGGGCGCATGCAGTCGAGCAGCGGCAGGGCCAGCGAGACGCCGAGTCCACGCAGCAGATGACGACGGCTGAGGAGCCAGTTTTGGGAGAAAATATTTGCCATAAACCGTTTCCGTTTCCTTAAGATCGTGATCGATGTCGCCTGGATTGATTCTGTTTTAACGCCTTCGTTCTTCAGGAGGATTTTTGAATCTCGGTCAGCCGTTCTTGTCGAGGCGGACGATCGTTCCCGGACGGAAGCCATCGAGCAATCCCCCAGCTTGCCAGCGTCTCTGCATGCCACTTCTCGCCAAACGCGGATTTGCGTCTGTAAAATTGATCGCGAACCACCCCTGCTGCCTCGTCTGAATCTGAAACACTTGCGATTTTCTGTCCGGCTTTTGTCGCACCGGTCCCCTTCCCTTAAGATCGTACCAAACGCGGGCGGAAAGGTATCCAGATCAGCAAATCTTTGCAGGCAACCTGTCGCGTTGATAGACTTTATTCCCTAAATCGATTCTTTGTTCTCCGATGCTCTTGTCCGGTGAAGATCAGATTCTCTCAACTCTTTTGCTGAAACGACACATGTTGACGACACGTCCTGTTGCCACTGCGGTGTTTCTTCTCGGTTCGTTCACGGCAGCTTCGGCGGCGGAACTCGCCGGTGTGACGGTCACTCCGCACGTGATTGCCGAGGCGATGCAGTACCGACGGCCGCGCGACCCCGCTCTCGCTGCCAAGGTGCAGTTGTTCGTGAAAGGCCCGGCGGCACCGGGAACGTTCGACGGGAAAACGCCGGCGGAACTGCTGAAGGCTGGGGAGTGGGCCTGGCACGACCTGGCCACATCCCAAAAGCCGCCGGACGGGGCGCTCACAGTCTGGACCTTCAACGGCCAGTCGAGCCGGTGGGGCGTCGGCGAGAAATTCGTAGTGGACGCGGAAGGCCTGGACAGGGCGGAGGTCACCGTCCAAGCTCCGACTCAATGGATCTCGGCCATCAACTTCTTGGCCCCCGAGGGCCGGGTCGAGCCCGATACGGTGATCGTTCATCTCGCCAACGGTTCCGACAAGCCGCTCCATGTCACCTCCCTGCGGTGGTGGCTCCCCAAAGAGGGAAACGACTGGCAGGTGCTCTGGCCGCAACCGGCGAACCCGGTCGAGGCGATGATCCTGCCGGGTGACCGGGGGTTCGTCAAAATCAAGGCCGAGCGACCGTTCCCGCTCAGCTATACGGTGGTTGAGGTGACAACAGACGCGGGAACGTTATGGGAACACCTCCGCGTCAAACGCGAGGCCTTCGACATCGGCGGGGGTTGGGTGGCCGACAACCTGAAGCACGAACCGTACCTGAAGTTATTATCCCGGTTGCACATCAACATGGGGCAGATTCAGGGTGTCCCTGGGTACACCGACCGGCCCGAGTTGTACGACCGCTACTCGATCAAGCTCTGCAACCGGCTGTGGCCGCTGGACGAGTGGGACACCGATGCCTGGCTGCCGAAGATTCACGCTGTCGAGTTCCTCGGTGAGCCGCAGTATGGAGGGGGGCGGCCGGTGCCGCCGCAGGAAGTCTTCGACAAATTGCTCCCTTACCGGACCAGTCGGCTGGCGACCAGTGTCACCCACTCGGAAGAGCGGGTCTGGCGGAATTACGCAGGACTCTCTGACTACCCGCACTACGACGCCTACCGTGTCGTGGCTCCGGCTGCGGACGCGTGGCGGCAGTACGACCGCTGGGGGGCTGAGCGGATCGGCTGGGGGGCACCACTCGAAACAATCGGCGACCTCAGCCGGTCGCTACGCGAGCTCAATCGACCGATGTCCTGCGCTTACTGGTCACAAGGGCCACACGACGGTTGGGGCGGGGGTTTCCGCAGCGGTGGGCGGGCGCGGCGAAGTCCGACTCCCGACGAACTTCGCGCTCAGGCTTTGCACGCCCTCTCGACCCGGATCACCTCGCTGTATTGGTTCAACCTGAGTCTCAAGTCGCTCTTGAAGTTCCCCGACACGTGGGAGCCGATCACCCGCATCGGCCGCGAGATCCGCATGCTGGAGCCCTATTTCCTGGAGGGGGACGCATACCGGTTCGAGCGAGTGACCAGGGACGGAAATCCCGACTGGGACCTGGCCTCGATCGCGGCACCCGAGGCGGTTGTGCTATTCGCCAACGACCTCGCCTACACTCCCGATGTCAAAGCGAGTACCTTTGTTTTCGACGAACCCCGGCCGGTCTCATTCCGGTTCGTGATCCCACCGTGGATCCAAACGGCCGAGGATCTTTTCCGGGTCGATGCGGAGGGGATCCACGAGGTCAAATGGAAGACTGACGGTGACTCAGTTGTGATTGAGGACCAGCGAAGCCGGGACGCCATCTACGTCGCGACCCGGTCGAACATGGTCCGAATTGAGGTAGAAAGACGGCGTCAAACGGCACTCGTGCGAGAACAGGCAAACGGGGTCGAGCAGCAGGACCTCGAGAAACTCAACCCGTGAATCTGCGGGTCATCGGCCGAGCACCCAATTCGATGTGATGCAGGCGACGAGAGGACGAATACAAAAAGAGGGTGATACTAAAAAGAGGGTGATACTAAAAAGAGGGTGATACTAACGCCTTTTTGTGTTACCCATGTCTCCGAACGCGCGCCACGCTTGTGTTCGGTCCCTACACGCGGGGTCGGTGGAGAGCGATTTCTTTCTGAGTTTTGGCGTTAGCTTGCCAGTCGTTGCGCGTACCCTTGCCAGTCGTTGCGCGTAAAGACGCGGGGTGTATGGACGGAACACGAGGGTGCCGCGCGTGCTGGGGCATGGGTCACTTGAACAGGGATTTGTAAAGCCCCCGTTGGGGGGGACTCGGCGTTTGCGTATCCGATTGCGACTTCCAGTGTATTCAGTGTCCCGGTCCCAATGTCCCAGTCCCAAAGGGACGAAAGTGAATAGCCAGGGGCGTAAGCCCCTGGAAACCGGCACGACCATCATCCGGAACCCCAACGGGGTGATCGTCGCATGGATTTGCGATCAATCCCGAGCGAGGCTGCAATCAGGGACTTCCCGGAATTGAACTATCACCCCGTTGCGGCGGAGGTGAATTGTTTTCGTGAGTTTCACCATGAATCCCAACCGGGCATTCAGCAAAAACCTTGGTAAAACAAAGGCGTAAACCGCGAGAAATCGCCAATTCCATTCACCTCATCCGCAACGCGGCGGCAGATCAATTCCGTGAAGTACCCTCTTCCACCCGCGCTCGGGGTTGATTTCAATTCCACCCGACGATCACCCCGTTGGGGTTCTGGTATGTAGTCCTGCCCGGTCCAGGGGCTTACGCCGCCTGGCTATTGACTGTCGTCCCTTTGGGACTTGGGCCCAGAGCAAAACGGCTCTCCGCCCGACCCTGCGTCGGTGGAAGCAACGACTGGCAAGCTACAAAAAGCTCACGAATTCTTAATCTTGAGATTTCTGCCAACCACGATTTGAAATCAACCTCCCAACTCCCTACAATTGAGTTGAGACTGAGTCTCAATGTCAGGCGAATTGCTTGAGAGTCGATTTTCAATGCGAATTTGGGTTTCTTTTGCGTGGGGTTTCCAAGATGAAGCGTTGCCGACGAGGGTTTACCCTGATTGAATTGTTGGTCGTCATTGCCATTATTGCGGTTTTGATCGCACTGCTGCTCCCGGCTGTTCAGCAGGCGCGCGAAGCCGCGCGACGGATACAGTGCAAAAACAATCTCAAGCAACTGGGGCTGGCACTGCATAACTACCACGATTCGTTCACGGTCTTCCCGCCGGCTTCAACGTACCCCTTTAACACGCTGCAGGCTGATGGCGGTTGGTCGGTGCAGGCGCGGATTCTGCCCTATCTGGATCAGGCGAACTTGAGCAACCTCATCAACTTCAGTCAAACATACTCCAGCCAGCCAAAAGTCACCGAGGCACGCGTTCCGATCTTCGCCTGCCCCAGCGAAGTCAATCACCAGATCTATCCCGATGGTGCGGTGAACTGGGTCCCAATCAACTACGCAATGAACTACGGTCAGTGGTTCATCTGGAATCCCATCAACAATCAGATTGGCACGGGCGCATTCGGTCCAAACGGGAGCACGAGCACGCGCGACTTCGTCGACGGCACCAGCAACACGCTCGCCGCATCCGAAGTCAAAACATGGCAGTGGTACCTGCGGGAGACCGGTGGTAGCCCCACGCAGCCGTCGAATGCGAGCGCACTGTCGAGCCTGGGAGGGACGCTCAAAAATTCCGGCCACAACGAGTGGGGCGATGGCCGAGCCAACCAGTCTGGATTTACCACCACCTTCGGTCCGAATACGAAATGTCCACATGACAACGCTGGTACCGTCGTTGACATCGATTTTACCAGTCGCCGGGAAGGAAACAGCACGACAGAGTCGACTTATGCCGCCATCACCTCGCGAAGCTTTCATGTGGGAGTCGTACATACGCTGCTGATGGACGGCTCTGTCCGCGCGATTTCCAACAATCTCGATCTGAGCGTCTGGCGAGCCCTCGGCACACGCGCAGGGGGAGAGGTGGTGGGAGAGTTCTAGGTTTCCGTTAACGGCGGTTTAGACTCCGACTCGGAGTACTCTCGTCTCCCTTTCAGCGGGGTAAGAAAGCTCTGGCATCCTGTTTTTCAGCAAATTCCACCGTCGAGCCACCGTATCGCGATGGGTCGCATTCTGTATCCGCTCTTCGCCTTGTTGGCTTCCGTCACCCGCCAGGATCTGGCCCGCCAGGTCGCTTACTTCAAGGAAGAGAACCGGATTCTCTGCGCCCGGCTGCCGGAGCGATTTGGTGTCGACGGATCAGGAGAAGCGGTGTTTTGGGTGAATTCCCGCGACTTCGCGATCGACTCACTTTAGGATGCTTCCCTGCTCGTGTTACCATATCCATCACAATCTTGTCGAAGTCCTGTCGCAGGAATTCGGCGAGTGCAACAGCCTGATGGATTGGCAGCAGGGTGCGAGGGGAGAGACGGTTCATGAGCGAGCGAAAATCCGTGGCGATAGTTTCGATTGTCTGGGTCTGCGTCATCGCTGGCATGATCTGCGGTGAGGGGGGGCTGTGGACGGAGCGGGGATCCGCTGCCGAACAGGTTGACCTCTGGTCCTTGCGACCGCCGGTCAAGCCTGCGGTTCCGGAACCGCTCGATGTGGTGGATCGTCGTCAAGGCGGAAATGCGATCGATGCCTTGATTCTGTTGCGAGTCCAACAAGCAAGGTTCGCATTCGCTCCGCGGGCCGAACGGCGAACACTCGTCCGTCGCGCCTATTTCGATCTCATCGGCCTGCCACCCTCCCCCGAGCAAGTCGCGGCCTTCGTCAATGATACCTCGGCGGATGCCTGGCCACGGTTAATCGATCACCTGCTCGAATCCAAACATTATGGGGAACGGTGGGGACGACACTGGCTCGATGTCGTTCGTTACGCCGACTCGGGAGGCTATGAAACCGACATCTATTACCGTAACGCCTGGCGTTATCGTGATTACGTGGTCAAATCCTTTAACGAAGACAAGCCGTATGATCGGTTTGTGCAAGAGCAAATTGCTGGCGATGAATTGTGGCCGGACAATTTGGACCTCGATCCCAAGTGGGTCTACGTCGTTTCTGACGAGAAGAAAAAACACCTGGAAGCGCGGATCGGAACGGGGATGTATGCCCTCGGTTCGCTCGTTCATGAGTCGGGGCTGGATGCCAGAAAACTGTGTTACGAGCGATTAACGGACTGGGTCGACACGACAGGCTCGGCATTTCTGGGGTTAACGATCGGGTGTGCTCGTTGCCACGACCACAAATTTGATCCGATCACCCAGCGGGATTACTTCGCATTACAGGCGGCGTTTGCCGGAAGCATTGAAGTGCAGTTCCCGCTGCTGACCGCGATGGAAATCAACGACACGAATCAGTTTTATCCACGGATCATTGCGGTTGAAGAAGCGCGAACCGCCTTCCGGTTGTTCGAGGCTCGCGTGGCCGGGCGTGCGCTGACAGCGGAAGAGCAAGAAGAAAAACGAAACCGTCTCGAAGCGATCGCGCTGCGGGTTCTGGAATTGCCGCGCAATGCGGGCTCGCAACCCTCATCTCCCTACGTCGGATTGATGGAAGTCCCGACCGTTTCGGTACTCGGACATGAGCGACCGGAACTGGTGCCGCTGGTTCAGCGTCTGGAGCGCGGGGAAATGTCGGACCCGCGTGAGACCATCACTGCGGCGCTCCCCGAGTCACTTGTACGGTCAACCGGACGTTCCTCGGCACTACCCGGCCCCTATGGCAGTCGCAAGGAACTGGCACTTTGGTTGACCCAGCCAAATCACCCGCTCACAGCCCGAGTACTGGTCAATCGTGTCTGGCACTGGCATTTTGGCAGGGGGATCGTCAGTACCCCCAACGATTTTGGCCTGATGGGGACATCCCCGAGTCACCCTGAATTGCTCGATTGGCTGGCGGTCGACTTTGTCCAGCAGGGTTGGAGTTTGAAGCACTTGCATCGACTGATCATGCAAAGCCAAACGTATCAACAGTCGAGCGACCATGCGGCGGAGGCTTCTTTGGCGGGGGATCCTGAGAACCGGTTGTTATGGCGAATGAATCGTCGGCGATTAGAGGCCGAGACCCTCTGGGATGCGGTGCATGCCGTCGCGGGAACGATCAATCTGGAAATGGGTGGGCGTCCGATCGTTCCGCCGCTGGCCGAGGATGAAATCGCCGCGCTGCGCGAACGCTGGCAATGGCCCGTATCGGCGGATCCCCGGCAGCATACCCGCCGGGGGATGTATATTTTAGTACGACGGAACTTCAAGTTTCCGATGTTTGAGGCGTTCGATGCCCCGCTCACTTCGGTCAGTTGCCCTGCGCGGGATGTCACGACGGTGGCGCCGCAGGCACTTTGGGGATTGAACAATCGATCGCTCTTCAAACAGGCGACACAATTTGCCGAGCGGGTGAAGAAAGAAGTCGGAACAGACCCTGGTCTGGGTGTCGAGCGGGCCTGGATTCTCGCCTTGGGCCGGCTCCCGTCTCCTGTCGAGAAAGACGAAGCCATGAAACTGCTTCAACAGCTGGCAGCGCAGGCCGCGGCCGAGGACTCGACCGTTCCGTTCGCGACGTTCTGCCTGGCGTTGTACAATCTGAATGAATTTTTGTTTGTCGATTGACGACGCGAAATCGCTTCGCCTCATTTGCGGCTCGCAACACGAGATCAGCGGCTTGCGACACAAGCCAACGTGAACGACCTGCTGAGCCGCCAACAACGGACCAACTGTTTCCACACTGATATACTCTCCTGATTCAACATCCTGAACGAACTCACTGATACGGGTCGTCACCATGCACCAATTACTTCCGCGCCGTGAATTTCTTGAACGGTCTGGCCTCGGCTTTGGTACAATTGCCCTCGGTCATTTATTGGCGAATGAAAGCGTTGCCGAAACCGCGCCGACGTTGGATCCCGCCAGCACCACGCTGTCGCACAAGCTGGCGACGGCCAAGCAGGTGATCTTTCTGTTTATGCAAGGGGGACCAAGCCACCTGGAAACCTTTGATCCGAAGCCAGAGCTCGTCAAGCGGGATGGGGAACTTCTTCCCGCCAGTTATCAGGGTTTCGATCTCGCCCAGATCAATACCGCCGACGCGAAGTTAATGGGGTGCGGTGTCCCGTTTCGTCGGCACGGAGAATCGGGCCTCGAGATTTCGGATCTGTTTCCAAGTTTGGCGGCACAGGCGGACGACCTGGCTGTGATTCGGTCGTGCTATCATGACTCGTTCATTCACGGCCCGGCATTGACGCTGATGAATTCCGGTACGCAACTTTTAGGGCATCCCAGTGCCGGATCCTGGGCGGTTTACGGTTTGGGTAGTGAAAGTCGCAACCTTCCGGCGTACATTGCCATGACAGACGGCATGTTTCGTAACGGCTCGGCGACTTACAGTTCTGGATATCTTCCTGCGGTTTATCAGGGAACGTATCTGCGGACAGAAGGAGACCCGATTCAGAATCTGACCCGGTTGTCGCAGTTAAGCGAACCCGGACAGCGATCATTGATTGACCAACTGCATGTCTGGAATCGCAGGCACCAGTCATCGCGTCCGGGGGACAGCCGTTTGGAAGCCCGCATCGCCAATTATGAACTCGCCTTCCGCATGCAGACCGCCGCACCGGAACTGATTGATATTTCAAGAGAACCGGTTGCGATACGGGAAATGTATGGGATCGACCAGGGACCAACGGTTCGTTTCGGGCGAATGTGTCTCTTGGCCCGCCGCATGGTCGAGCAGGGCGTGCGCTACGTACATCTCGTGAATAACGATTGGGACGGTCACGGAGAATGCTTGAAGAACCATCAATCGCAAGCGGAAAAAGTCGATCGACCGATCGCCGCCCTGCTGGCCGATCTTAAGCAACGAGGTCTGCTGGAAAGTACCCTGGTG
>JBIKZJ010000123.1:0-14755 GCA_044354755.1 Schlesneria sp.
CAGCGAGTTGCTCAATCCGAGAGACTGCAAAATCAGGAACCAGAACCGCTTCGAGCCGTCATTGCACGGGATACCCGTCATCGGTCTTTCGAGTTTGCCAAGCTCACAGCCACCATCCTGGCGGCACAGGGGTTTGTGGTCTACTTCTTTCCCGACCCCCGCGCAACGCCAGAACTGTCGTTCGCCGTCCGAAATCTCCATTGTCAGATCGGGGTGATGATTTCGGCTTCACACAATCCCCCCAGTGATAATGGATTCAAAGCCTATTGGAATACCGGTGGCCAAGTCCTTCCCCCCCACGATCAGGGAATCATCGGTTGTGTTGATGCCAGTGAAGAGATCCCAACCGTCGATTTCGATGACGCCGTAAAAACCGGCAAGATCATTCTGATTTCCACTGCAACTGCCGCCGGTGGTGTCGATGTCGACGGACCTTATGTCGGGGCGGTTTGTGCATTAAGCCTGTCAACGGCTCGCGGAATTCGGGCCTTGTATACGCCCCTGCACGGTGTCGGAGAATCCTCGATTTACCAAGTCGTGGTCCAGGCAGGCTTCTCGCATGTCGATCTCTTCGAACCTCAGCGATTTCCGGACGGCAGTTTCCCCAACGTTCCCGACCATCTCCCGAACCCCGAGCGTCCACAGGCATTGCAGCCGGCGATCGATTTCGCTCGTGAGCAGCGGCACGATTTGGTTCTCGCCTCGGATCCCGATGCGGATCGATTGGCGGTTGCGGTTCGGACTGCGGATGATCAGTTCCTCTGTTTGACCGGCAACCAACTGGGTGCCCTGCTGGCAGACTATGTGCTTTCGCGTCGTGCTGTGGCCGGGACCTTGTCACCTCAGCATTTTCTCGTAGAAACGCTGGTCACGACACCGCTGATCGAGGCGATTGGAAGGGGAGCAGGCGTGCGGGTGATTCGGGACCTGCTGGTCGGATTTAAATATATCGCCGCCGCCGTTGATGCCAATGGTCCCGACAAATTTGTCTTTGCAGCGGAAGAGTCTGTCGGGTACCTGGCGGGTGAATATTGCCGTGATAAAGATGCGTCCGTCGCAGCGCTGTTTGTGCTCGAACTGGCCAGTGAGCTGCAATTACAGGGAAAAACTCTGGTCGATCGGCTGGAGGAAATCTACCTGCAGCATGGGTACTACCATGAATCTCAGTTCGTACAAGTCTGTCCGGGGGCTTCGGGGAGCGAGCAAATTTCGAGGATGATGCTGGCGCTCCGAGAGCAAACCCCAGCAAGATTGGGCCAGATCGTTTTTGAATCGGCCAGCGATTATCAGCGGCACGAGATACGATCGCTCCCCTCAAACACGGTCCAAGCTCCGTTACCACATCCATCAGGTGACCTGCTGATCATGCAGGGGAGATCAGGAGCTTGCCGAGTTTCTTTGGCGGGTCGGCCCTCGGGAACCGAACCGAAGATCAAGTTCTATCTGTTTGCCAATACGCCCGCCGATTTACCGCTCGCCGAGGCTCGGCCAATCGCAGAAAATGCCCTGCGTGAACTCGAATCCGAGCTGAAGAGCTGGCTGGTGTCGGCGGTCGAGCAGGCGTAACAGGGAATCGATTCAGGATTCCAGCACCAGTCTCAAAAAGAATCCGGTTCATACCAGAAATTCGATCCCCTGGGCCAACGGGAGCTCACGAGAATAGTTAATCGTGTTGGTCGTGCGTCGCATATAGGCCTTCCAACTGTCTGACCCGGATTCACGTCCACCACCCGTGGCTTTTTCCCCTCCGAAAGCTCCACCAATCTCGGCACCACTGGGGCCGACGTTGACATTGACAATCCCACAATCGGATCCTGCGGCAGAACAGAATTGCTCGGCCTCACGCAAATCGTTGGTCATAATCGATGAGGCGAGTCCCTGCGGGACCTCGTTATGAATGGAGATCGCTTCTTCCAAAGTCTTATATCGCAAGACATATAAAATCGGGGCAAACGTTTCTTCCCGAACGACACTCCCTTGAAACGTCTGACCGGAAGGCGAATTGATGGGTGATGATAAGCGAAAGTCGACCAGTGCGGGGCGAACATAGACGCCCCCTTTGGGGACGCCATCATCGATGCGGCCCCCCCCATATACGATTCCCCCTTCCGCTTCCGCCCGCTTCAATGCGGCGGTCATTGCGGTCCCAGATCGCTCATCGATTAAGGGACCGACCAATGTCTGGGGCTCGAACGGATGACCGATGGGAAGTCGTGCATAGATTGTCGTCAGGCGGTGAATCAAGACATCCGCCACGCTCTCGTGCACGATCAGTCGTCTCAAGCTGGTGCAACGCTGGCCACAGGTTCCCACCGCCGAAAAGACGATGGCTCGTGTGGTCAGTTCGATATCGGCCGATGCGGTGACGATCATCCCGTTGTTTCCGCCCAGTTCCAACAAAGATCTCCCCAGGCGCGCAGCGACTTTCTGTGCGACACTTCGGCCCATTTCCGTCGAACCTGTCGCGGAAATCAGGGGCAATTCCCGCGACTCGGCCAGTTTTTCTCCTACATTCCGTAAACCGATGATCACCGACGAGACCGCTGGGGGAATGGCGGGCATTTCTCGCAGCACCGAGGCGACAACCTCCTGACAGGCGAGGGCGCAGAGCGGTGTTTTCTCGGACGGTTTCCACACGACGGGGTCACCACAGACCCAGGCCAGTGCTGCATTCCAGGCCCAAACTGCCATCGGGAAATTAAATGCAGTGATCACACCAATCGGACCGAGCGGATGCCATTGTTCGGCCAATCGATGCAAAGGGCGTTCGCTTGCAATCGTCAGTCCATGCAGTTGGCGACTGAGTCCCACAGCAAAGTCACAGATATCGATCACTTCCTGAACTTCACCCAGCGCCTCCTGAGTAATCTTTCCCACCTCCCAGGAAATCAAAGCCGCAAGATCCACCTTGCGTTCGCGAAACCGATTACCGACTCGCCTGACAAACTCACCCCGCTGCGGGGCCGGTACCATTCGCCAGGTCATGAACGCCGCTTGAGCCGCCGACAACACCCGAGGAACCTCGGTGGACGCAGCGACTTGGATCGAAGCAAGGATCGAGCCGTCTATCGGCGACCTGCTGATCAAGGTTTCATCCGACCCATTTTGTTTTAAGGGTCCAATCCCGACTGCGGACAACTCTTCTGATAAACCGAGTCGTTCCAGCAGGTGTTGGTTTTTTCCCATGATCTCTCCCTAAATCGAGGCAAGGATGCGATCAGCACGATATCAGCACGATGAGGAGCACTCAACAGAAATCGTATCATCACCAAGACAACCACGATTCGGGGATGAACGCGATTCGGGGGTGGGAGGGAAACTGCGGAATCAACGGAGTCTCTTTTTTTGCCCGAAACCCATTAACCCGACACCAGCTCAAATACGAAAACCCCTGCCGCACAGTGCGGCAGGGGTTTGGGCGACAGGGGTTTGCGATCCAGAAGATCGATCGATACGTAAAACACTTTCACGAATCCCGAACCCTTTGGTTTGGCCTTCGGTGGGACCGGACGGTGTCGAAAAAACTTACTTGCCCGACTTGGCCAATTCGGCTTCAATGGCTTTCACCACTTCCGGCGCATCGGGCTTCGTTCCGGTAGGGAAGCGAGCGACGACGTTGCCGTCGCGACCAATCACGAACTTTTCAAAATTCCACTTGATCGGTCCATCCTTCGTGAGCTGTTTGTACAGCGGTGCGGCTTTGGCGCCGTTGACATCAATTTTCGAGAACAGGTCGAACGAGACATCGTATTTCGTCTTACAGAATTTGACGATTTCTTCCTCGGTCCCTGGCTCCTGTCCCCCGAACTGATTGCAGGGGAAGCCAACGACGGCAAGACCCTGATCGTGATATTTGTCTTGCAGCCCTTCGAGTTGCTTATACTGAGGAGTCGCACCACACTGGCTGGCGACGTTCACAACGAGCAGAACTTTTCCGCTGTATTTTTCGGCAAGATTCACTTCTTTGCCATCAATGGCTTTCATCTTGTGGTCAAGCACTTTGGCCCCTTTGTCTTGAGCGGTGACAGCAACCGAAGTCATTGCAACAACGGTACCAGCAAACAGGCAGGCGGCGAGCAGTCTCATGGGAGTTACTCCTGGCGGATTCGGCGACACGAACGAGAGGACAGCCACCAATGGCCGCACACGGGAGAGCTCGTTCCATCGAGTAGATTGTAGCCAGACGAGACGGGATAACCAGTGAACAGCCACTGATCCCGAGGTAAGTTTGTGGACCGGTGGCCACAACCGTTTTGAATACGGCCGTCGTGTGGAACCCCGCAGCGGGCTTTGGACTCAAACCGAACCACCCTTTCCCAGCCTGACTTTTCTTGGGCGGTATCAAATTGTATCGTAACTTGTCGCACCCCCAACAAGGCCTTCGATACGGCCAGCGAGTCGGCTGCCGTTACCTGCGGCGTAATTCTTCGAGAGGTTCCCATGTCTCACCGAAATTTTGATGAGTTCAGACGAATGGCCAATTTGCTGCCGCGCCGTGAATTCCTCGTCAAATTGCTCCTCGTCCCCTGTCTGATTTCTCAAACATCCACCTGGGGGGCCGAAGGGGAGAATTCTGCTCAAAACCCGTCGCGGTTCTTTTTCACCTCGCAGGGAAAAACAGGGTTAGCGAGTCATGACGGCAGTGAACTTCGGTATCTCGATTTCGAAGCTCCCGGACAGGCGACCTGGCAGCCCGGTTCCTGTTTCAGCGATGGCCGACGTGTTGTTGTGCTCAGCATGGAACCGCGACGCGACGGCCCCGGTCGGCCGTTTGAAGAATTCTATACGCAAACGCCGACTCATTTGTGGCAGTACGATCTCAAGTCCGGCGAACTGGTCGAGATTTGTACCAAAGATCGGATCGCACCATTTACGACCCCCGCACTGCTGATTTCTGATGAGCGACTGTTGATTCAGGTGGTGAAGAACAAGGTTGGGCAGATTTACAGCGTCCGCCTGGATGGGAGTGACCCGCGCGAGTTTACGAAGGGGGGTGAAGGTTTGCCGTATGGACTGAGCCTCAGCCCGGACGGAAAACGGGTTGCCTTCCATCTGGCCAGCCCACAGGGATATCAGATCTGGACCAGTGACACCGACGGGGGAAACCGGACCCGCGTTGCAGCACAACCGGGGCATTTGTACTTTGGAACTCAATGGTCACCGGATGGCGAGTGGGTGTTGTACGTCGATTGCCTCTACCAGCAGGATCCCGGTCATGACTGGTGCGATGTTTGCATCGGGCGTCCCGATGGTTCCGAACATCGAGTCTTGACCTCGGAACAATCGATGTGGTTTGCTGCGACGTATGGAAGTCCCAAAACGCGAGGGGGTGGTTCTAACGTTCCGTGCTGGACTCGTGATGGCCAGATTCTGTTTCCGCGTCGAACCAAAGAGGCTCGGGTCCCCTGGCAATACCGCGTGAACCAACCGGATCTTGATCACTTCAATCGCGACTTCAAGCCCGAGACCGCACAGGGGGGGACCCAAATTTGTCGACTCGACCCCAAGCAGGGCTTGATCACGCCGTTAACACCTCAGGACGATCAGGTTTGGGATTTTCGGGCAAGTCAATCCAGTGACGGTGAGCAAATCGTTTTTTGTCGAGCCGCTACGGGGGAAGCCCCTGCGATCTGGGTGATGGATAATCAGGGAAAGAACGCCCGATTGATCACCCGCGGCGTTGATGACCTTGGTGCCGACCATCCGCGCTGGATTCCGACCACTGCCCGTTGAATTCAATGGGGGGCTGCAGGAATACTCGATCACGATTGGCAGGAGGCATTCATGCCAAGTAGACTTTGAGCTACGATCGCTGATGCCAATTAATAGGTTTGATTAACGTGTTTGAAAGCTGCTGTGTCCAAGTCGCGTCTGGTTCTTTTGATTCCGACTCTCGATCGCTCTGGGGCCGAGAAACAGTTTACGTTGCTTGCCTCGCACCTTCCCCAGGACGAGTTCGAGGTGACTGCGATCGCTTTGACACGCGGCGGCCCCTACGCCGAGGCCCTCAAGTCTGCCGGAGTTCCGCTCACGATCATCGGCAAACGAGCCCGGTTTGATCCGTCAACGTTCTGGCGACTCCGATCTGAGCTCAGGCGATTGCAGCCAGACATTCTGCATACTTGGTTATTCGCCGCAAACAGTTATGGCCGAATGTGTGCCAGCGTTGTTCCCGCAGCAAAAATCGTGGTGTCCGAGCGGTGTGTCGACAGTTGGAAAGCGGGCTGGCAGCTTTGGCTTGATCGTCGGCTGATCAACCGCACCGATCGACTGGTCGGTAATTCCAGCAGTGTCGTCGAGTTTTATCGTGAATTGGGGGTCCCCTCGGACCGGTTACAATGCATTCCTAATGGGATCGAAGTTCCGCCCATGGCACAGACCTGTGATCCGGCGGTGCGGGAAACGCTGCGGAACGAACTGAAGCTCCCCGCTGATGCGTTTGTCGCGGGGTACATCGGACGATTGGCGAAGCAAAAACGGGTTGAAGATCTGATCTGGGCCGTGGAAACATTGCGACAGATTCGGCCTAAGTTATTTCTGGTGATCGTGGGAGACGGCCCCGAACGACAGCGGCTCGAGAATTTCGCTCGCGATGTCGGATGCCTTGAACATGTGAGATTTCTTGGCCATCGCGAAGATGCGTCACGTTGGTTAAAATTAATGGATGTCTTTTGCCTGGCGAGTAGTTTCGAAGGGATGTCGAATAGTGTGATGGAAGCGATGTCGGTCGGTAAGCCGGTGATTGCCAGCGACATTCCCGCCAATCGCGAGCTGGTGCTTCAAAGCAAAACCGGGTTTTTACCGAAGCTGGCAGATACGGTTGGCTTTATGCAGTTCCTACGCTGCTTGATGGATGAGCCGGGATTGTGTGAGAAACTGGGATCTGCCGGGCGGGACCGGATCGAAAAATTCTTCAGTGTCTCGCGAATGGTTGAATCGTATGTGGAAGTCTATCGCAATTTGCAATCTCCCCCTGACGGTCATCCGATCGTCAAATGAGCATTGGCGGCAGAACCTTTAGCGGCAGAACAGAGAACGAGGGTTGATATGGACGCTTTGACGACAGCCATGTTCCCCGTGGGATCAGGGAATCGGACTATTCAGGTGCATATTCAGGTGCATGGTGAGGTATCCGGAATGAAGTATGCCGATGTGTGGGGTTTCCTGATCGTCGCGATCGGTACGCTGATCGCGATGATCGATGGTGCTCGGGTCGGTCATGCGGAAGAAAAGCCGATGATTCCACCGGCGGCGAAACGAGAGGTCGATTTTGTTCGCGACATCAAACCCCTGCTCAAAGATCACTGTTTGAAGTGCCATGGAGCCAACAAACAACGTGGTGATTTGCGACTCGATGAAAAAGCGGCAGCCATGAAAGGGGGCGAAAGTTTTGCTCCTGCGATTATTCCTGGCAGCGGTGCCGAAAGCCCGCTGGTGAAATTCCCTGCGGGAGTTGTCGAGGGGCTGCAAATGCCTCCCGAGGGTGAGAAAAAGCTGACCAAGGACGAAGTCGGACTGTTACGAGCCTGGATTGACCAGGGGGCAAAATGGCCTGACGAAGCCCCCAAGCCGCGCGACGCCGAACATTGGTCATTTCAGCCCTTAAAGCGGCCGGTGATATCCCCCGTCTCGCCCGCCAATGCCGATTGGGCTTTGAATCCTGTCGATCGCTTCATCGCGGCCAAGCTTCAAACCGTTGGCAGCCATAAAAACGTCGGGAGCCAAAAACTCGCAGGAACCACCGAGGGAATTGCCCCTTCTGCTGCTGCAGATCGGGTCACGCTCATTCGTCGCGCCACATTCGATTTGGTAGGGCTCCCGGCAACCCTGAACGAACTGACCGAGTTTCTTGCCGAAACACGCCCGGATGCGTTTGAGCGGTTGGTGGATCGACTGCTCGCGTCACCCCACTTTGGTGAACGTTGGGCACGACACTGGCTGGATGTGGTCAAGTTTGCCGAGAGTGATGGGTTTGAAACAAACCAGCCACGTCCGAATGCCTGGCCGTATCGGGATTATGTCATTCGCGCGTTCAACGAAGATAAACCCTTCGATCAGTTTCTATTCGAGCAGCTGGCGGGTGACAGCGTGGGCGTTGACGATGCCACGGGTTTCCTGGTCACCGGGGCGATGGATCGCGTGAAAAGCCCTGATCCGGGACTTACGGCCCAACAGAGAGCCGATGAACTGCACGACATGGTGAGCACCACCACCAGTGCTTTTGTCGGGCTGACGGTTGGCTGTGCCCGCTGCCACAACCACAAGTTCGACCCGATTTCCCAAACGGACTACTATTCAATTAAAGCGGTTTTTGCGGGGGTCCAGCATGGTGAACGACCACTGAAACCAGTGGATTTCGAACAGCGTCAGCTGCTGAACGAACAGACCAAAACCCAACTGGCTGTGGTGGAACAGAAACTCGCGAATTACGAACCCTTATCCTTCGTCAGCCGCCGGGAACGAACCATTCAACATTCGGATGCGACCCGGCAACTTTCGCGAACGACGTTGCTGCTGGGTGAAGAGTTTCCGGGCGATTCGGTTGCGGCGAGTCAAACCATGGTGATTCCCCGCCAGGGCCTCCAGCCCTATCAAGCGGGACGTGGAAAAGGGGAATTGAATGACCCTGGAGATTCCCAGCGGTTTCCCAATCTCGGCCGCAGCTATTCGTACTGGTCCGAGGTTCCCCGCCGTGATCTGCAGACTTGGAATCCTGGAGTCGACGGCGCGTGGCATATCTGGCTGTCGTGGGGCTGCGGATGGGAGACACACTCGCCGGATGCCCGTTATGTACTCGATCGAGACGGAGATCTGACAACACAGCAAGATCAGCAGGAAATTGCCAAAGTAGACCAAAGACGCTTTGCTGATGGAACCGGCGTTGCTGAGGGGAAACCACTCTGGAGCGGCTTTTTCGATGCGGGGGTGCATGAGCTGACTTCCGCATCAAAAATCATTTTACGGGGGGGTGAAACGACCGCATTCATCACGGCGGACCTGATTTGCCTGCAGAAGGGAGATGTCGAATCGGTCTTACAAAAGCCGACCTTACCGCAATTGCGTCCTTCCGTTCATCGCCAAACCAATGTGGACCGGTTCCCCTCAATCAAAGCACGATTTGTCCGGTTTGTGATCGAGGCGACGACCGGCAGCGAACCCTGCCTGGATGAGCTGGAAGTCTTCGAAACGATGACGACTCCGCAGACAATTCCCCGGAACGTGGCGTTATCCAGTCTGGGAACGGTCGCAACCTCGTCCTCCAATTTGCCTGGCTTTGACATTCACCAACTCGCGCTCGTGAACGATGGACGATATGGAAATGCCTCCAGCTGGATCTCGAACGAACCGGGCCGGGGCTGGGTGCAGCTTGAATTTCCCGCCGCAGTGGAAATTGATCGGGTACTCTGGAGCCGCGATCGACCGGAAAGTGGTCAGTTTCAAGATCGCGTGGCGACGCGCTATCGCATTGAAGCGGGAATGACACCCGAATCGATGCAGGTCGTTGCGACTTCTCATGATCGATTGCCGTTTGACCGGAAGCTGACCTCGTTACCGACACTGGTTTCGGTGCGGGATGAGGAACGAGCCGTTGCCAGTCAGCTCGCGGCAGAACGAACCTCGTTGCGGCAGCGATTACAATCGACCTCGACGACCGCCGTGATTTATGCGGGTCGATTTTCCACTCCCGAACCGACACACCGCTTACATCGTGGTGACCCACTTCAACCTCGGGAAGCGACCATGCCTGCAGGCTTGGCCTCGTTTGGCTCACCCTGGACGTTGACTGAGGCCGCCATCGATGCGGATCGGCGACAAGCCTTAGCGAAATGGATGAATTCCCCCGATCACCCGCTGACGGCACGCGTCATGGCCAATCGGATCTGGCATTTCCACTTTGGCCAGGGACTAGTTCCAACTCCCAGCGATTTTGGCCGCAATGGTCTCCCCCCGTCAAACCCCGCATTGCTGGATTGGCTGGCAAGCGAAACCCAGTCCGCCAGTTCGCCGAAAAAACTCCATCGATTGATGGTTACCTCGGCAACTTACCGTCAATCGGGCGAGGGACGCCCTGAGGGGCTGCAGGCCGATGCAACCACTCAGTTTTTGTGGCGATATCCCCCTCGCCGCCTCGAAGCGGAAGCGTTACGCGATGCGATGCTGTCTGTGGCCGGGAATTTGGACGATCGAATGTATGGACCCGGATTCGATTTGTTCGAGCCGAACACGAATTATGTGAAGGTTTACAATTCCAAGCGGGAAATGGGGCCGGCAGAGTGGCGACGGATGGTCTATCAGGCGAAGCCGCGTATGCAGTTGGATGAGATCTTCGGGCAATTTGATTGTCCTGATGCAGGTCAGATTGCCCCGAAAAGAACCTCGTCCATCACCGCGCTGCAAGCGTTGAATCTGCTGAACAGCCGCTTTGTATTCAGGCAGTCAGCTCAGTTTGCCCAACGTTTGCGTGACGAGGCAGGAAGTGACCTTACGACACAAGTTCAACTCGCCTTTCGGCTCGCTTTTCATCGAGAGCCTTCGGCCGACGAATTAGGGGCCGGGGTCGAGCTGGCGCTTGAATATGGGCTGGAATCGTTTTGTCGGGCGACCTTGAACGCGAATGAGTTCCTGTTCGTATTCTGAATTTGTGTTCCGTTCGCGTTGATTGATCGGAATGGCTTAGCGTCAACCTGAATCGTCCCCTTGTGGCGATTCGGCAGTCCGCGTGGTACAACGCTGATTCGGTGACCATACTTTGATTCGAGACCGGAGCCTTGTCATGGGATTGTTCGGCAGCAAAGACTGGAATGTGATCGCGATCATTTTTGAACGTCGAGAGATGTATCGCGTCAATGGTCAGCGTGGTAAAGGGAGCGATGCGACCAAGTGTCGAGACGGTGCCAAAAACCATGAACGGACAATCTATTGGGCGGCCTTTGATCAAAAACGAAAGTTTATTGAAGGGGGTGGCGGACTAGGTGAAAAGATGGTCACTAATGAAATCATCGCCCGCCTGAAGAAAGAATTCTCGACAAATATCACCGTTACCAGCGTGCTGAACGTATTGGAACGGGGCGAACTCAAAATGGCTTCGAAGCCGTTGCTTTTTACCGGATACCCCAAGCCCGAACAGGGGCCGGAAGACGAATAGCATTCCCTGCGGAAAATCCTTCTTATTCAAGAAAGTTGTTTGTGAATCGTCCGACCCATTCTCACGCACCGTTGCCTGACCCCACCACAAAACTCGTCGAAGGCTGGCATTGCCTGCATCTGTATTACCGTGTTGATCAAATGGCTTTGAATCAGCTTTCCGCCAGTGAACTGGCGGAAGGGCGTGAAGCGTTGGTTCATCTGCTCGACCCCGAGCGTCCTGGTGCCCCCGCCCGCCTGCAAACCTCGGTCGTCTCGGGTCACAAAGCGGACCTGGGATTGATGATTATGGACTCGGACCCGTTGCTGATTGATGGCGTACGTCAGGCGATCCGCGCCTCACGTCTGGGGACTGTGCTGCAACCGAGCTATTCGTTTGTCTCGATCACAGAGGTCTCGGAATACGTCCCTACTGTCGAGCAATACGGAGACAAGTTACAACGTAGCGAAGGGATGAAAACCGATGATCCCGCGTACAGCGCGAAGCTGAATGCCTACGGTCAGCGGTTGCCGATGATGAATCGCCAGCGGCTTTGCCCTGATTTTCCGAGTTGGCCGGTCACCTGTTTCTACCCCATGAACAAAATTCGGCATCCCTTAGCGAACTGGTACATGGAACCTTTCAGCAGTCGCTCGGCAATGATGTCGGAACATGCCACCAGCGGCATCAAGTTTGCCGGTCGCGTCAGCCAGTTAATTACGGCCTCGACCGGCTATGATGACTGGGAGTGGGGCGTCACTCTGTGGGGAAGAAACCCCGAGTCGATTAAAGAGATCGTGTACACGATGCGATTCGATACCGCATCCGCGAAGTACGCCGAATTTGGACCGTTTTATATCAGCTATCTGAAGACTCCGGTTGAGGCCCTCGATCACCTGCAGATTTAAGCCGACGCAGTAGGGGCCAACGGGTTTCCGTGTTGTGAAAACAGGTTGCTGTTTTCTGGTGAGTTGCTGTTTTCTGGTGAGTTGCTGTTTTCTGGTGAGTTGCTGTTTTCTGGTGATCAGTGCGATGCGCGGTACTGGGAAAGAATAGGGCTTATAGGACCAATGCGACGTATCGGACTTAGATGTTCTATACGTCCCATAATTCTTATTGGTCCTAAATCTCTTATTCTTCTTGCCGAAAGACCACTTCAACCAAGAGTACGGAACCGGGCTTCCGCCGGGGTTGCACCTGGCAGATGCACGATTCCCCGATCGGGGTTCGCCGACAGGTGTTGCAGGATTTTGAAAATCCATTCTGTTTGACCATTCAGATTCAACGACTTTGCAAGTTGCTCGGCGGTCTGGGGAGCTGAACTTAACTTCGCCAAAACTTTGGCTTGCAGGCTTAAGACCGCAGCAGCAGCAGCTTTTCCCGCTTCAACTCCCGGTTGGTGATAGGCGTTCACGTTGATCAGTTCTGCGTACAACCCAACCGCTCGTTCATAGAGTGCGATCAGGGCACCGACGCTACGGCCATTGACAGACTGAATGGTGATGGTGATGGTATCGCGATGATTTTCCCCGAGTGCGTCACGCGTTCCGAGGAAGAGTCCATGCAGATAATCGCCCGAAGTGATCCCAGGTTCGACTTCGGTAGAAGGCTCGTCGCGATCTTTGAGGACTTCGATAAACGTCGCGAAAAAATTGGCAATCCCGTCGCGTAACTGCTGTACATAAGCGTGCTGATCGGTCGAGCCTTTATTGCCATACACGGCAATTCCCTGATGGACCACCTTTCCCTGTCGGTCGAGCTCTTTACCCAGTGATTCCATGACCAGTTGCTGCAGATAGCGACTGAACAGACAAAGTCGATCTTTATAAGGCAGGATGACCATGTCTTTGACGCCCCGGCCTTGTCCCGTATGATACCAGACCATGGCGAGAAGCGCGGCGGGGTTTTTCCAGGGGTCGGTTGTGCGCGTCAATCGATCCATCGCGGCAGCCCCCGCGAGCAATTCTTCGACAGGGATTCCCTGCAAGGCCGCTGGAAGCAGGCCAACAGCCGACAGGACCGACGTCCGTCCTCCGACCCAGTCCCACATCGGAAATGTTTTCAGCCAACTATTTTTGGTGGCAACTTGGGCCAGTTTACTCCCCGTTTGTGTCACCGCGACGGCATGTTCTGCGAAGTTCAGTTCCGCCGCTTTGTAGGCCCGTTCCACTTCCAGCATGCCGTTTCGAGTTTCGGGCGTTCCCCCCGATTTGGAAATGACCAGCACCAGGGTTTTGCCGAGTTGGCCATCGAGTTCTCCCAGAATCTGGTCGATGCCATCCGGATCGGTATTGTCGATGAAGAATGGCAGGATTTCGTCCAGCGGCGTTCCGAGGGCATTTGCCACGAATTGAGGACCGAGAGCCGATCCGCCGATGCCAATCAGCAGCAAAAATTGAAAGCGACCATCGGCTCCTTCGATTTCTCCCGCGTGAATTTGCCGGGCAAATTCGCGAATACTCGCTTGTGTCTGCTGGATTTCGGCGGTGATGGCTGCTGTCGGCGCTAATTCGGGGGCACGTAGCCAATAATGGCCGACCATCCGGTGTTCGTCGGCATTGGAGATCGCCCCCTGCTCTAACAGAGCCATTTGACCAACGGCTGCGCTGATACGGGGAATCAGGGGAGCAAAATCGGCTTCCTTGAAGTCAACTCGACTGATATCCAGCGAAAAGCCCAGCTCACGATCGGTGACAAGATACTGGCAATATCGTGACCAGGCAGCAGAATTCGGCATCAGATCTCAACTCCCAAATTTCCGGCATCAATCATTCCGTACAATCCCTGACGGCAGAGGATAACGTCCCTCAGGCATTTGGGTAAGCGTTTTACCGTCAGTTCTTGTCGGAGAATCTGCGGGAACGGTCGCAGAATTTTGAATTGGCGGCTATGATTTTGTGTAATCTCTTTCCAATTCCGTCTGCAATCTGATTTGCACGAAAAGGTTTGCTATGCGCTTGCTTGTTTCTACCGTTGTCATCACGGCTTTTCTGTGGTGTGGAATCTCACCCTGTTCCGCGGCGGCCGAATTGCCTCGTTTGAAAGTTCTCTACCTTGGCGACAATGGCCATCATCAACCGGTAGTCCGCTTCAAGCAATTGCAACCCGTTTTGGCCAAACGGAACATCGAACTGGTGTATACCGATGTTCCCGACGACCTCAACCCCGCGACGCTTAAAGCTTACGATGGGCTGGCTGTCTACGCGAACATCGACGCGATTACCGACGAGCAGGCCAGGGGGTTGCTGGATTTTGTTGCCAGTGGCAAAGGGTTTATTCCTTTACATTGTGCCAGTTATTGCTTTCGCAACAACGACGAGATTGTCGGTTTGATCGGCGGTCAGTTTCTGAAGCACGGAACCGGAACATTCCGGACCACGATTACGCAACCGGACCATCCCCTGATGAAGGGCTTTCGGGGATTTGAAAGCTGGGATGAAACCTATGTTCACACCAAGCACAACGAGCAAAATCGGACCGTGCTGGAAACTCGTGCTGAGGGCGAGACCGAAGAGCCCTGGACTTGGGTGCGGACTCATGGAAAAGGTCGTGTTTTCTACACCGCCTGGGGCCATGACGCCCGGACGTTTGCCAATCCCGGTTTTCACAATTTGGTGGAACGAGGGATCC
>JBIKZJ010000503.1:0-4450 GCA_044354755.1 Schlesneria sp.
GGGCCGGTGTCGACAAACGAATTGATGTGCTGGCCGTCGCAATTCAAGCGGGGATGACGGTCTTCGATCTGGAGGAAATGGAACTCGCCTACGCACCGCAATACGGATCCGCCAAAGACCCAATTAATATGGCGGGTTTCGTCGCCGGGGGCTTAATCCGGGGAGATCATCCGCAAATCGATCTGGATGAGGTCTTGTCGGCCTTGGCCAGTTCCATCGCCGAGCCGCCATTCCTGCTGGACGTTCGCCTGCCGTCGGAATTTTCCGCAGGTCATATCCCTGGCGCGGTCAATATTCCTGTCGATGACTTGCGATCACGCCTGAGCGAAATCCCCACGGGCCGAAAGATTGTTACGTACTGCCAAGTTGGTCAACGAGGCTATCTGGCGACACGGATTCTGTTGCAGGCGGGATTCCCGGCAGTCAACATCGGCGGCGGTTTCAAGACGTTTCAGCTCTTTCATCCGACTCGGTAACGCGGTTGATCCGATTGAATCAAAGTCGCTGCAATTCGCGGAGGAATCATCGCTTCGGTTCCCTGAGATCATTACGAATCGCCGATAAGTATTCCAGCCGCTGCGGCATTGGCCATGATTGACCGGCAGGTTTTGCCGATTTCGAGTGGATTGAGCGAAGTCGTTGCGAGCAAATCGACAGATCCTGAATGAAACCTGAATTCGGAGTGACCGGCGCTGCCGGGGGTCGCATGAGCTGCGAGGACCGCATAGTCTGAAGTGTGGGTAAGTTTGAAGTGTGGGATTTCGCGATGAGCCAACGATCGCACGAGTCACGTTTTGTTTTGCCACTTTTTGTTTTGCCACTTTGACGTTGAGGACGAGTCATGGCCGATCAGCTGGCCTTAAGTTGGGATCGACATCGACTGACCGGGATCGAAATCTCGCCCGCAGCGGCAGGACCACGCATCCTGGCCGCGTTCAGTGTCGACTGGCCCGAGCAACCGCCGACCGCGACCTGGCTGCGAGAGACCTTGCGTCGGCATGGGATCAACGCCAAACAGGTGGTGCTGGGGCTCCCTCGTGAAGATGCGGTGCTGCGGCTACTCGAATTGCCTGCGGTCTCCGATGACGAGCTTCCTACACTGGTCCGGTTTCAGGCCGCCGCCCGCTCGGCTCAGCCAATCGACCAATTACACCTCGACTACCTCCCCTTGCCCCTGCGAGCGGGTGTCTCACAAAAAGAGGTCTGGCTGGCGACCGCCGTCCAGACGACTGTCGAACCGATCCGCAAGCTACTCGAAGGTGCCGGCCTGGAATTGATTCAGCTGACACTCAGTTCCCTCTGCTTGACCGAGTTGATTGCACGGGGTGAAGCGCGTCAGTCCCTGAACAGCGGCGAGGCCAGTCTGGTCGTGTTGCGAGACCGAGCCCGGATGGAATTGGCGGTCGTTTCGCAGCGTCAGTTGATTGCCGCTCACGCCGTCCGTTGGTCGAGCGTCAGCGAGATCCCCCCTGTCACCAAGATGTTGGCGGAAGTTTCGCGCGTGCTGGTGCAGGTGCAGGCCTGGCTACCGGAAGGGACACTGCAACGGGTTTGGGTCATCGGTGACGATGCCGATGTGGGTGAGCTTCCTGCCGCCTTGGCCCAGCGATGGAACTGTTCGGTCCAGCGGTTTGATCCGTGGCAGGCCAGTGGTCTGTCACTGGGGACCGTGAAACCTGAAGGGCCCGCCGCACACTATGCCATCGCGGCGGGGCTGGCCCTGATTCAAGCAGGGGCTCTCGCACCGAAACTCGATCTGCTGCATCCCCGTCAACCACCTCCGAAACGGAATCCGCACAAGCCGCTCTATGCAGCGGCGGCCGCCGCAGGATTGCTGGTCACGGCCTTGGGGACGGGGTTCATTCAACAAAGCCTGCAAAGCGCCGACCTGCGGATCGAAGACCTGCGGTCACGGGAATCCAAGCTGAAACAGGAGCTCAAAGAGGGTGAACCGGTCTTCGTTGCGGCCAAAGCGATCGAAGACTGGCAGGCCAGAAGCACCAATCAATTGGGGCAGATGGCCGAACTTCACGAAGTGATGAAAGGGACCGAGCGCACGGTGATTTCGGATTATAAGTATGATCCCAATGTTGGGGATGTGATCGCCAAAATCAGCGCGACCGGGATTGCCAAGACCCGTTTCGATGCCGAGCAGGTCTTGGGGCGGATTGCCGAATTGCCCAAATTTCGGAATGGAAGTCGTCCGAAACCGATCACACAGAACAGCCGGGATGCGGATTATCCGTATCGGTTTGAACTCGACCTGGACCTGGTCCCCGTCAAGGCCAAGCCGGCAACGACCACGAAACCGGCCGTACAAACACCGCAAAAATCGTAAGAGACTTGTTGTCCCTGCTGCGTAATACGATCAGGGCCGCGAATACCGGACTTCGACTTTCGGAATGGAATGATGCAACGTCGCGAACAAATCATGTTGGGCGTCCTTCTCGCCGCTGTTGTCATCTGGCAAGGGAGCGGCTGGTTGATTTCGACCGTTTTCGGTCCGTTTCAGTCACGCTACGAGGCGACCGCCCTGTTGCAAAAGTCGGTCCAGGAAAAAGACGATCAACTCCTGATGCTGGCTCGTTCCAGCAAGTCATTGAAAGCAGCACGGGGGATCAGCCTCCCCCCGGACGCCACAAAGTCGAAGCGACCAGACGCGGTCAATGGACAACGTCTGTACATGCAATGGCTGACTGATCTGGCAGAACTCTGCGAAATTGAAGACCTGAAGGTGACGCCCGATCGACGGTTTCTCAAAGGAAACGACTACATTGCGGTCGTGGTCAAGGTTGACGCTGATGCTCGCTACGAGCAGTTGGTGCGGTTCCTGTATCTCTTCAATCGGACTGACCTGCTTCACCGGATCACGGCGATGCGCGTCTCGACGAAAGAGTCTGAAGGGGACCCGTTCCTGAAAGTTCAATTTGAGGCGGAAGGGATTGCGCTGGTCGATGCCCCTTCCCGACCGGAACTGTTTCCTCAAGCAGAAATCGTCGAAGACCTGTCTGACGACGGAACCACAATGCGTGTTACCGGGGGAGAAGACTTTCCCAAGCAGCCTGGTTTCCGTATCCGGATCAAGAACGAGTTTCTCGATGTCACGGCGATTGATGGCGACAATTGGACGGTGACTCGGGGAGTCGACCGGACCCAGCCCAAATCCCATCCCAACGGTGACCTGATCCAACTGGTGCGGCAAAAAGCCGCAGCAAACGATCATTCGCTGGAAGAATTTCGCGAGTTGGTGGCGACCAACATGTTTGTCAAACCGGCCCCTCCTTACAAAATGAAGTTGATGCCGATCACCGACAAACCGTTCACACGGGGTAAGCCGATCGAGTTTACCATCAGTGCACAAGGATATGACACCACCAAGGGGAAACCCGAATTCACCCTGGTGGGGACACCTCCCGAGGGATTGAAACTCGAAAAAACGGGCAAGCTCACCTGGAAGCCGACTGCGGAAGTCGCTGCAGAGAAATATCCCCTGTCGATCGAAGTGCGGCACCCTTCTGCACCACAGGGGATGTTGGCGGAAACCTTTTCGATCACACTGCGTGAACCGAACACCCCGCCGAAACTCGTCGCGGCCAAACCACCGGTTGCGTTTCTCAATCGCGAATGGAAATTTCAGCCAAAACTCCAGTTACCCGAATCGGCGCTCGCGCAGCTCAAATGGAAACTCGGGGAAAAACCACCTGCAGGGCTGTCGATTAACGAGAAATCAGGCGAGCTGACCTGGATTCCCGATGACGAGGTTCTTCCCGGTGAAACAGCCGTGTCACTGGTGGTCACGGACAGCGAATCTCCTCCACAATCGACAACACTCGCACTGCAACTCGATGTTCAGGACGACGAGGCCTCGTTCACTCGGTTGGATACCATCTTCATCCTGGGAGACTCGAAACGAGCCTTCTTCTACGACCCGTCAAAGAACAAGAAAACCGAACTGCACGAGGGTGATGAATTCAGCGTGGCCGAACTGAAGGGGACCGTCAAACAGATCCGGCGAAAATACATTGTCCTGCAGGTGGGGACCCGAGAAATCCGCCTTGATGCCGGTCAATCGCTTCGCGAAGCCCAACTGGCGGTAGCAAAACGCGAGGAAGCCAGTTTTTCGCGTTGACGAACCCCTTGACGATCCGTCACAATCCATCGAGCCCGCCAAATATGTCCCGCCCCGATTGCGGTGGCTGACCGCTGCCGTTTTGATGATGCTCAGGTGTTGAATGAGTCCCATTCGTTCCGTTACTCCGTTTGATCGCATCCCGCAGCGGTTCGCGCGGCGAACATTGCTGCAGGCGAGTCTCTTCGGGTCCGCCGGCTGGTCGCTCCGTTCGGCACTCGCAGCCAACACGGGGGTCGCCAACACAGAGAACTTTCCGGATCCTGCGGGGTTGGGGAAGGCGAAACAGTGTCTGCTGCTCTTTATGTGGGGTGGACCGAG
>JBIKZJ010000504.1:0-4432 GCA_044354755.1 Schlesneria sp.
CTTTGCTGAGTGTTTCTTCATATTCCGACGCCGCCACGCTATCCGCCACAATCCCCGCCCCTGCCTGGACATAGGCAGTTTGCCCCAGCATGACGATCGTGCGGAGTGCGATACACGTGTCCATGTGTCCGGTAAAGTCGATACACCCTACCGCACCACCATACGGCCCCCGACGATGCGGTTCCAGTTCATCGATAATCTGCATGGCACGGACCTTGGGAGCTCCCGACAACGTCCCGGCAGGCAGACCCGCTCGCAGGGCATCGAGTGCCGTTTTTCCCGCGGCCAGCTTGCCGGTGACGGTCGAACTGATGTGCATCACATGGCTGTACCGCTCGACATGCATGACATCGCTCACTTCGACCGTTCCGTATTCGGCGACACGTCCGACATCGTTTCGAGCCAGGTCGACCAGCATCACATGTTCGGCTCGTTCCTTTTCGTCGGCGAGTAATTCTTGTTCGAGTGCCAGATCTTCCGCCTCGGTCTTGCCCCGACGCCGGGTCCCCGCCAGCGGACGGATGGTGGTGATTCCTGCTTCTACCCGGACCATGATTTCCGGAGAACTTCCGATCAGGTTCACGGCCGGTGTCCGGAGCAAAAACATGAACGGACTGGGGTTCACCACGCGTAAAGCGCGGTAGATATCGAGCGAACTGGCGGGGGTCGAGACTTCCAGACGCTGGCTGAGGACCACCTGGAAGATGTCACCCGCCCGGATATATTCTTTTGATTTTTCCACAGCCGCTTCATAGCCGGCCCGAGTGAAGTTTGAGCGAAACGGGATCTGCGGATCGCCGACCCGCGAGATATCCGCCAGGCGAATGGTTTCGCTCGGCGTATCCAGTTGCAGGCAGAGTGCATCGACCCGTCGGCAGGCTTGGTCATAGGCCGCTTGCAGATCGCCATGACAGACATCGGCATGGACTACGACGAGAATCGTTTTTTGGATCTGATCAAAAATCACCATGCGGTCATACAGGGCGAAGGACAGATCGGGGAGTTGGCGATCGTTTTCCGGGGGATTGGGGAGGTTTTCGGTGTAGCGGACGGTATCATAGCCCGCGTAGCCAACCGCCCCGCCGCAAAATCGGGGGAGTCCCGGCAGATGAGGTGCTCGATACTGTTCGAGCATGGTATGCAGGTGCTGCAGGGGATCCTCGACCGCATACCGTTTGGTTTCCCCTGCGGTGGTGAGGACGATTTGCCGGTCAAAGGCATCAATCTGGAGGAACGGCCCTGCCCCGAGAAAGCTGTATCGACCAACTCGTTCACCCCCGACGACGCTTTCGAAGAGGAACGAGTGTTCTTCGTCCTGCAATCGGCAGTACGCACTGACGGGAGTCAGGGTATCGCTGATCAATTGCCGAAAAACGGGTACGAAATTCATTCCTTCGGCCAATTGCCGAAAAGTGGCGAAGTCGGGCGTGTAAGCAGCCATGTCGTCGAGATTCTCTTCTGCGAAATTTCACGAATTAACGGGTGCGAGCTTTTTGCGAACCGGTGTAATGGTATCGGTTCGCAGAATTGAAGGCGAGTGCCCCAGCGCAGGAGATCCCCGAATCAGGGAGACCAGCGAACCCAGCAACCGAACGGAATGGATGGGACGCCGCCGTTTTTTCAGGGAGCTTGGTAACGCTGACGAGGATACTCGATTTTTCCTGGGAACCCGCTTCCCCCTCGCTTCATCGCTAGTGCCTGGACTGTTCAGGCACTAGCGATCACCGATGCCAGTTGATGAGCGAGGTAGACCAGCTTATCCATTGCCGAGACCAAAAAAAGCTGGCCTTTCTGAGCATGCCCCAACAGATGCAGGCCGCGCACCGGCTCGTTGTTGGCATCGATCGCCTCGAACGTCTCGTGGTCAAATCGCAACCCCCCGGCGTGATGGGGTGTCACCATTCCTGCCTGCAACAGCTGCGGAATCACACCCGAAATCGCCCCTTGAGCCGCGAGCTTCGTAAAATCCGATCCGGGGCCAGTCGCATTCAAAACGTCATGGGAATACAGAATTTCGTGCTCGCATTCCAGAATAATTCGCTGCCCGTCGGGACGCACGGAATCGGGGATCAACCCTTTGGCGATCCGTACTTCCCCGCGCTTCAGGTACGCGAGCAACTTCTCGGCGGTCGGCGGGGCGATCGGATAACGATAGCGTGAAAAGGTTGCGTCGTACTTTTTTACCTTTTTCTGGTCTGCCTCAGAGAGGTGACGCCAGGCGAACTCGAATGAAAACCGGGCGGATCGAAGTACCTCCTGATGAATCAGGGGGACTTTGGCCGCGCTCAGCCCGAATTCCAGCGACTGCGCCGGGGAGATTTCTGATTCTCGCAGAGCAGTCAACGGCGCGATCACACCGGTGGCACTCCAGATTTCCTGTTGCAGGAGCGGGTAAAACTGGCTCAGTGGGATGAAGCCGGTCACGGGGTCGATCAACTGTTTTAACTGAGCTTCAGTCAAGTACTGGAGACAGTACGGGGAGGACGCCGAGGGGGCCGTCACCATCGGGATTTCACCGCTGCGCGAGGTCATGACGATTTCCCCTTGATAGCCAAGTTCTTTGATCGCGATCGCCAAATCGGCCGACGTTTGCGAAGTGCCCAGAAGAACGATCGGTCCATCCGTAGCGTATTTTCGGGAACAGAGCATCGGCCAAGTCGGTTGATGCACATACGCCGTGTGCCCCCGCAGGTCGAGGTACTTATCCGAACACGGAGTGCCGATCGCCAGGACGACCCTTTGATACGGTTTGGACATTTTCCCGGTCGAATCTTCCAGTATGAATTTACCTGCGGTGTTCCTGTTCACCTTGATGATGTGGCGTTTGGTCAATAAATTGATCCGGTCGACACTGGGGCCGGGGGCGCAATTCGGTTGCGACATCTTTAAGGCTTGGCTAGCAAGATGTTCCCCGAACATCTCGCGCGGGTAAAATTCGCCGCCACTTTGAAAATCGATCTCCGGAAATTCGTCCCGGTACACCCCCGCAGCAATTTCCCTCGCATACTCCCCGGGATCCTGAAGCGTGATCCCCATTTGGCTCGCCTTTTGATTGTTGATCCAGCTGGCAGTTCCAGGACCAAACGGTCCACCGGGGCCAACTCGTGAACCTGCTTCATAGAGATCGATTTCCCGCCAGAGATGCGATGAGGAAGGGTCTCGCATTTCCGCTAGTTGTCGTGCGAACGACACGCCAACGGGACCGCCACCGATCACGCCAATGTTCTCGCTTCGTTTAAATTTTGCCATTTGCATCACCTTTCACGCCCGGATTTCGTCGTGACAGCACCCGCAGGACTGTCGTAAGTCAAGGTGATCTCCGCGATGGGTTTGTTTGATCCTGAACTGGATCTCCATCCGAAAACCGACGTCGCTTGCACGTCGTTTCACCGGATCGATTCTTCGGAAAAAAACCGACGATTGGGATGGCTTTTCATCCGCAAACCCCATGAAATCAGGGACTTGTACATTGTTGTCCGGGGTTGGGCGAAATTGGATTTGCGGACTGGGAGGGTGTTGTCCAAAGTTGTCAGCGGTTGTCCAAAGTTGGCGTTTTCTGGCGAAGCGGAAGGCAAAATTTCCAAAGGTCGCCTAAGAAAAAGTCTTGTTAACTAAGTGTCCAGTAACTGTCCTAGCAGTAAGTGCCACCCCGAACGCAATCGTCCCCGCACCGATTTCTTAGCTGGTCAGTCGTTGCTTCCATCGACGCGGGGTCGGTGGAGAGCGGGTTTTGTTCTGGTTGGTCCCCGCTTCTTCGCCAAATCGTTCCCACTTCCAAAAAACCTGCCACTCATCTCAATCGCGATGATCCATCCGCGAATGTGTTTTTCCATCGAACACGAAAAAACGGATTCTTGACGTGTGTTCTCGATTTCCCTGCGTGTACAATATTGCATGCGACAACAGGCGAGAATGGCAGCGGTTTGGGGTATTCCAGACGCACCGAAGGCCGCACGGGGGAGTGCCGATCAGTAAGTCAGGTTGACAAACAACAGAATTTGCCGAACAACTCGGCACCCAAACGATTGGGACACTCTCAAGTCTGGAAGGGATACGTCTGGAAGGGACTCAGGTATGACAAATCTCGAACGACTCATCGCCATTGCGCGAAAAACCGAAATGACGGATCAACAACGAGAAGCCCAACGGCAGAGTTTCGCGTATGGAAATACGCATTTTGAAAACGAGAATATCACACGCGAAACCGTGCAACGTGCGTCTCAAATGCTGAAGGCCCATGCTCATGATGAGGCGGAGCAGTGCGCTGGGGGATCCGGCGAATCATGTTCGATTGATTGACAATCCCGCGGAACTCGCGTTTCGCGAAGCGCAGAACGGACTCAGGCAATTTGATGAAGTTCTGCGATTGGTGCGCGAATCCAGATGGAAATTCTCGATCAATGCTGTAGTGATTAAGCATCTCCAGTGGATC
>JBIKZJ010000505.1:0-4430 GCA_044354755.1 Schlesneria sp.
GGGACCCCCGTCACCAATGGTGAACGAATTTATTGTTTCTTCGGCAAAAGCGGTGTGGTCGCGTTTGATCTGGAGGGAAAACAGCTCTGGAAAAGTGGCGTCGGAAAAGAATCCAGCAATCGCCGCTGGGGATCCGGAGCGAGTCTGATCCTGTATAAAAACATGGTGATCGTGAATGCCTCGGAAGAGAGTCAGTCGCTCAGGGCTCTTGATCAGAAGACAGGCAAAGAGGTCTGGAAAGCAGCAGGGGCAGCCATGGAACTGGCGTATGGGACACCGGCACTCGTCGAGTTAGCGAGCGGCCGAACCGATTTGGTGGTTGCGGTTCCTGGCGAAACGTGGGGTCTGAATCCGGATACCGGAAAAATTCGCTGGTTTGAGGAACATACGCTGACTGGTAATATCTGTCCCAGTATCGTCGCGGACGGCGAGACCGTCTATGTTTTTGGCGGGTTCCGTTCTGCGGGAAGCCTGTCGCTACGTCTGAACGGCAGCACCGACGCCAAGAAGCCTCAGGTCTTGTGGACCAGTCGGAATAGTTCGTACGTAGCGACCCCCGCGCTGTTTGAAGGCCATTTGTATTGGGTTGATGATCGTGGTCAGGCGTTTTGTATCAATGCCAAGACAGGAGAATCTGTTTATCGCGAACGAGTGACCGGGTTGGATGCCGGTGGCCGACCGGTCTATGCCTCACCCATCGTGGCGGATGGGAAGATATACATTCCGAGCCGCTGGAATGGGGTGCTGGTGCTTGCCGCAAAACCGAAGTATGAAGTCTTGGCACAGAATCGGTTCGCCTCGGACGAAAGTGATTTTAACGCCACTCCCGCGATCTGTGGTCGCGACGTGATTTTGCGATCGAATCGATTTCTTTATTGTGTCAGCGAGTCAAAGCCCCGGTGACACAGCTTGGTATTGATGTGGTTCCAACTCTGAATGGGGTTGATTCAGAACGGATTGTGGTTGACCGAGTTTCAAAAGGTTTGATTCCCGCTCATCGTTGGCCGGTAACGCCGGTGGATGTACTGGAATCTTTAACGTTCACTTTGAAAGGAAATAACGATGAAACGAACAATGTGGGGGCTAGCTGCCGTGGTTGTTGCGGGGGCAACGCTGGTGATGGCGCAACCGCCGAGTCCCCCAGGGCCACCTGGCCAAGGTGGTCCGGGAGGACCGGGAGGACGCAGGCCCAACCCCGTGATCGAAGCCCTGGATACCGATCATGACGGTGAAATTTCTGCCGAAGAATTAAAAAGTGCGACCGCTTCGTTAATCGCTCTCGACAAGAACAAAGATGGAAAATTGACCGAGGACGAGTTTCGTCCGCAAGGTGGTCCCGGTGGTCCCGGTGGACCCGGTGGTGGGCCCGGTGGGCCAGGTGGGCCCGGTGGGCCAGGTGGGCCCGGTGGGCCCGGTGGTGGTCGTCAGGGAGGCGGCGGACCGGGTGGACCGGATGGTGGACCAGGCGGACCGGGTAGAGGTCGTCAGGGGGGCGGTGGACCGGGTGGACCTGGGGGTGGCGCACCAGGGGGAGGTCGCGGCCGCGGTGGGGAAGCAGGTCCGCCTGAAGGGAGGCCTCCTGTTGGCGATCGAGGTGCTCGTGGCCCAGGTGCTCCGGGTGGATCAGGCGGTCCGGGGAGAGGACCAGGTGGACCTGAGGGTGGGGGAATGGTGAACCCAGAGCGGATGTTGAATCACGCGTTAGAATTTGACGCGGACAAAGATGGAAAGCTCGATAAAGACGAACTGCAAAAATTTATTGACGACTTCGTCAAACGCCATCCAGGACAGGAAGGCCCGGGCGGACCGGGCGGACCGGATGGTGAAGGTCCGGGAACTCGCGGGCTACGGGGTGGTCCGGGGGGGCCTCCCGGAGGAGGTCGTCAAAATGAGGGTGGTGACCGTCCCGAACGGCCACGTCGACCTGATTGAGTCGGATGGTCTGTGACGAACAGTGCGGATGAGCTCTGATGGCCATCCGCACTTTTTGTAAAGAACGGGCGGGGATGACTGCGGGGAACTTTCCAGTGCGTTTTGTTCAAATTCGATCTGTGACCGCAGTGATCTTGCTCCTGATCGCACCGGGGTCGGTTTGCGGACAAACGGTTTCATCGGCGAAAATCCAGTCCCCTCCTAACCTGCTTATGCTGCTTGCTGATGATCTGGGCTGGGGTGATCTGGGTCTGCATGGCGGCGTTGCGAGGACGCCGAATATCGATCGAATCGCGGACGAGGGAGTCGAGTTGCTGCGGTATTATACCTATCCGGTTTGCAGTCCGACTCGTGCCGCCATTCTCACTGGACAGATGCCGCGTCGGTATGGAATCGCCAGTCCCCTGCAGCCGCGCGATGCGGGACTCCCCGCAGGGCTACCTACGTTAGCTCGCACACTCCAGTCTGCGGGCTATCAGACGATGCTGGTCGGCAAGTGGCATCTCGGAAGTACCAGCCATCCCAATCGCACGGGCTTCGATCATTTTTTTGGATTTCTGGGGGCCGAAATTGATTATCATCGTCATACGGCCCGCAACGGCCAGGTCGATTGGCAACGGAATGGAACCTCAATTCAGGAAGTAGGGTATTCGACATTCCTGCTGGCGGATGAAGCGGTTCGTTTGATCCATCATCGGGATTCCCAGCGACCGTTCTATCTCCAGGTTGCCTTCAACGCTCCCCATTTCCCACTGGCTGCCCCACCCGAGTACGAGGCCAAATATCGAAATCATCGGGGGGAAAATATCACTCGCTTGGCCATGCTTGACGCTTTGGACGATGCCATCGGTCGGATCCTCGAAACCTTGGATGAAGAAGGTCTGCGGCGGAATACGCTTGTCGTCTTTCTTTCGGACAATGGTGCCGATCAGTCGGGACGGAACGGAACTTTTCGGGGCGCAAAGGGCTCGACCTTTGAAGGAGGGATTCATGTCCCTTGCTTGCTGCGCTGGCCAGCAGAACTCGATCCCGGCACATCGAGTCAGCAACCGCTGACGGCTCAGGATCTTTTTCCGACACTCACCGCGGCCGTCGGTTTACCCTGGAACGAATCGCTGAAAATCGATGGGAAAAACTTGTGGGACCCCATTCGAGGGGGGACGGTTCAGAACCGAGGGCCCTTTCTGATTGCCGCTGCGAATTCGGCGTTGTTTGATGGTGACTGGAAGTTCATCGAGACTGCAGCAGGAAAGAATTTATTGTTCAATCTTCGGAATGATCCAGCTGAAACCTCTGATCGCATGCAGGAAGAACCGGTGATTGCCGAACGTCTGCAGACGGTCATGCAGCAACTGACCCGAGAATTTCCACCCATGCAAAAGCGCGGCCCTCCCGCGCGGCCGCAACGATGACAGCAGGCAATCGTGATGGAAACCCGATGCGGAAACCCGATGCGGAAACCCGGTTGGCATTTGCTGGCCAGACGAAAATCGATCAAGATGACGTGGTAACCTCGGTTAGAGAGTGTTTCCCGTAGTAAAGGTCGATGATGATGAAAAACGGACTTTTTGTTCTGCTGCTGGTGCTGTGTGGAGCGATGGCTGGCGTTTTGTCAGTCCAGGCCGCTGACGTCTCCGCGATTCCCGTGCGGATCGGCAAACTTCCCGCCGCTCGTGTTCTGTATCTGGGTAACAGTATTACGCTGCATGGCCCGGCCCCGGCGATTGGTTGGAATGGAAACTGGGGGATGGCAGCGAGCGTTAAAGAAAAGGATTACGTGTCGTTACTGACTGCAGATCTCGCCAAGGCTGCAGGAACCCGACCCGAGATTCAGGTGAGAAATATCGCCGATTTTGAACGAGAACCTGTTACGTTCGACATTGCAAAAGAGTTCAAAGCCGAACTTGCTTTTGCCCCCGATATTGTCATTTTCGCCATTGGTGAAAACGTCACCGAACTGACCACCGACCAGGCCAAAGCCGAGTATGCCGCCGCTTACTTGAAGCTGATCGAAACCTTTCGGCAAGCGGGGAAACCGACCATCTTTGTCCGAAGTTGTTTCTGGCCAAACCCCACCAAGGACGAGATCATGCGCAATGCCGCCACAGTGGGGGGAGCGGTTTTCGTAGACATTGCCAAACTCGGTTCCGATGAAACCAATGCAGCGCGTGCCGAGCGAAAAATTGAACATGCAGGAGTGGCCGGACATCCCGGCGACAAGGGAATGCGCGCGATCGCGGACGCGCTGTTTATCGCAATTCAACAACAGGCTGGATTGACCGTAAAGTCCGAATGATTTGGTGACTCCGCCGGAATAAACCTGTGATCCGGGTGGCATCACCTGATGATCACGAGCGAGAATTTGTGTCTGACGAAACGCATTCACAATGTGGATGGTTTTTGCACTTGGAAATGGAAATCAGATATCGTGAATACGATGCAAGCCCTGGTGAAAGAGCATTCCGGCCCTGGCCTCACCTTGAAACAGGTTCCGATCC
>JBIKZJ010000124.1:0-14616 GCA_044354755.1 Schlesneria sp.
CGTTTGCGGATGCGGCCGAGGACAATGAGCCAATCGCGCCAGGGGCTGCGATTCTGCAACGTCTCGCAGACGAACACCGACTGGATGCGAAGTTACTGGCCAGATGGTGTCGAGAATGGAATTTGGCCAAATCCGATCCAGCACACCCGCTGCATCTTTTGACCGCCATGGATCCGGCAGCACCTGCGGCGTTAACAACCCCCGCAAGCACATCGCCGGAAGCGAATGTGGTCATTCCCGGACTGGTGGCAGACTTTGGTGCCCCTGATTTTGTCTCTCCGATGCAGGATGGCGTCTCTTTCGGATTGCGACCAGTGGCTCGTGGGGATCTTTCGCTTGGTGTCGGTCCCGCCGGGACATCCCCTTTGTCGGTGGCAAAAATCGGGGGTTGGGAGCGGGATCTCTTTTGGAAATCGCTCAAATTGGCCGGCGGAATGGAGCTGGATAACGGAACGCTGGGGGCCTGGCAATTCAGTGGACGAATGGTCCGATCTCCCGAATTCATCTTGAATAAACGTCACGTGTGGTATCTGGTCCGCGGGTCGGTTCGGGCGTATGCCTCGGTTAATTCGCATCTGATCGTGGTGGGGCCGCTGCATGGGGCCGTCTTCCGTGAAGCTCGGCACAACGACGATCAATGGCACTGGGTCCCGCATGACTTGTCGCTGTACGGGGGACATCGGATGCATATTGAATTTGCACCGGTGGATGAGGCCCCATGTACTATCGCCATGGTGGTACAAAGCGATGAACAGCCGAAGTTTCCTGACCCTAGTGGAAATGGCCTGCCATGGACCGCTTTAGCAGGTCAGTCGATCAAGGAACGGACCGTCGCATTCGCCGGGGCCATCCGAACTGCGGCCGATTCGTTACGAAAATCGCCCCCTCAAGCGGCACCACCTCAGAACGCTCAGGCCGACGTTCTGCCAACCGTTCCTTCACTTTGGCAGCAGGCTCAGTTTGCACACTGGTTCGTCACCCATTCGTCGCTGTTCGGACTAGCGGAATTCCAGCCCTCCGTGACCGGTCTTGCCGAGATCGAAGCGGCCTTCGCCAAGCAGGTTCAATGGGAGTCCACATTGGCCCCAGCGATGCTGGAAGGGAATGGGGTCAACGAATTTCTGCTGATTCGCGGGAACTCGAACACTCCGAAGGAACCGGTCGCTCGCCGATTTTTGGAGGCCGTCGAATTGGGTGATCAACCTCAAAGGGCATTCCCGTTGGAAACCGTTGCGGGAAGTGGACGACAAGAACTGGCCCGCGAGATGTTACGCAGTCCGCTCGTATCCCGCGTCGCCGTCAACCGAATCTGGCACCACCTGTTCGGACGGGGAATTGTCCCGACCGTTGATAATCTCGGAGTGCTGGGACGAGCCCCGTCACATCCCGAGCTGCTGGATTATCTGGCAACTCAGTTCGTGCAAAACGGCTGGTCGACCAAAGCGATGATTCGTTCGTTGATCCTGAGCAGCACCTACCAGATGTCGAGTCATTCTACCGAGGCTGATATCGTCGATCCGGATAATGCATTGTGGCACCGCATGCCGATCAAGCGTCTCGAAGGGGAAGCGATTCGGGATTCGTTACTGGCGGTCTCGGGACGGCTGGATCGGACGCCGTTTGGTTTGAGTGTCCCGATTCATCTAACGGAATTCATGCAAGGACGAGGTCGTCCAGGGGGAAGTGGTCCACTCGATGGAAATGGTCGCCGCAGCATCTATATTTCCGTACGGCGAAATTTTCTTTCGCCGATGATGCTGGCCTTTGATACCCCTTCACCATTTTCGACCGTCGGTCGCCGCACGGTTTCCAATGTTCCGGCACAGGCGCTGATCCTGATGAACGACCCCTTTGTGATCGAGCAGGCCAATCGCTGGGCCGAACAGTTTGCTGCTGACGGTCCACAAACGATCGAGCAGCGTTTGGATCGGATGTACTTGACGGCGTTTGCTCGCCACCCCACACCCGCAGAAATTTCGGCGGCAACGTTGTTCCTGCAAGCCCAGGGGGTCAGCCAGCCTGATCAGCAACGTGCGGCCTGGAACAATCTCTGTCATGTGATGTTTAATCTGAAAGAATTTGTGTTCGTCGAATGAGGCCCTGCATGTTTCCTTGCCAGCGATATCTTGATCAGCCAATCTCACGCCGTGCGCTGCTTTCCCAGGCGGCTCATGGGTTTGGTGCTGTGGCACTCTCGACGATGCTGCCGCAACCGAGATCGTCGGTTATGGCCGCAAACGCCAGCGGTAATTCGCTGGCCGCTCAGCCGACCCATTATCCGGCGAAAGCCAAACAGATCATATTCCTGTATATGGATGGGGGCCCCTCTCAGGTCGATACTTTTGACCCCAAACCGATGCTGGATCGGTATGACGGACGGGCCCCCCATGAAGTGATTGGGAAAGTGGAGCCCACCCAGTTCGCGAGTATCGGCAAGCTCCTGAAATCCCCCTGGAAATTCCGCCAATACGGCGAGTCTGGGATTCCGGTCAGTGACCTGTTTCCCCACATCGGCAGTTGTGCGGATGATCTGGCGGTGGTTCGTTCGATGGTGGCCCCCTTTTCCGAGCACACGTTTGCCAACTATTTCCTGCATACCGGGCATGGCCAACAGGGACGACCGAGCCATGGAGCGTGGGTCAGCTATGGACTCGGCTCGGAATGTGACGATCTTCCCGCGTTTGTCATTCTGAATGGGGGTCTGATTCCTCCTGGGGGAATGGATTGTTTTGGTAGCGGGTTTTTGCCTGCGGCGTATCAGGGTTCGGTCTTTACTTCGGGTGAGGCCCCTGTCGCCAACATTCGCCCGACCGAAAAGTCGCGTGAACTGCAAGAGGCCAAGCTGGCGCTGATGCGGCGACTGGATCAAGAGCGACTGGCACAACTCGGTCACGTCGATGCAATCGAGTCGGCGATCGCAAATTATGAGCTTGCTGCGCGAATGCAAACGGCTGTCCCCGCACTGATGGATCTGAGTTCCGAGACTAAAGAAACTCAGGAAGCCTACGGGCTTACTGATGAGTTTCCAAACACCCGAACGTATGGCCGGCAATGTCTGGTTGCCCGCAGGTTGGTGGAACGCGGAGTGCGATTCATCGAAATTACCTGCCCGTCAGGGAACGGTGATCGCTGGGATCAGCACGCGGGTCTCGTCGATGGCCATACGAAAAACGCCCGCTCGGTCGATAAACCGATCGCCGCGTTAATCCAGGATCTGAAACAACGTGGCTTACTGGACGAGACCCTGATTGTCTGGTGTGGCGAATTTGGCCGCACCCCGTTCGCACAAGGGGGGGATGGCCGGGATCATAATCCATTCGGCTTCACGATCTGGATGGCAGGGGGGGGAACCAAAGGGGGGACCATCCACGGGGCGACCGATGATTTTGGCTATCGATCGGTGGAAAACAAAGTCGAAGTTCATGATCTGCACGCCACGATGCTGCATCTGCTGGGGGTTGATCATACACGGCAAACATTCCGCTTCGGTGGCCGGGACATGCGATTGACCGATGTCCACGGCCATGTGGTTCACGAGATTTTGAGTGAGTGAATCGCGATCAAGAGTTATGGTTCTCGAACGGCAACCGAAGCGCGGTATCACGGGACTCGTCGCAGATTTCGCTGAGTATCACGTCGATCCCTTGGCAATAGCTTTGGATCGGCAGGTCGTTTACGGTCCGTTCAAACGGATCTTCGATCTCGACCCCGATCTCTTCCACGCCGAACAGGATGTACGAAGTAAGCAGCGTTGCTGGAATGGTCGCCCAGCCAAAATCTTTCACGAATGCCAGCGGCAAGGTCATACAATAAACGATCAGTACCCGTCGCAAATGCACGGCATAAGCGAATGGCATCGGCGTCGAGTGGATTCGCTCACACGCCCCACAGTAGTCAACGAGTAACGTCAAGTTCTGGTCAAATGCAATCAACTGCCGACTGTCGATCAACCCCTGCTGACAAGCCGTAAAGAGTCGCTGCGTGAGCAACCGCGAGATGGCTAGTGGGAGATGTTTTGAGGCTTCAACTTGTGCAACATCGGCTGGGGAAACGTCATTTAATCTGACCCCTAATCCCGGTAAACTCCACAAACGCTGCATCGTGGCATAAGGAAATGCAATCGTCCAACGGATTACCTCTCGCATCAACTTGGGGTCTGATGCCAGCCAGATGTTGGCCTGTCGCGCCAAATTTCGGCATTCATTATTGATCGCCCCCCATTGCTTGCGACCTTCCCAAAAACGGTCGTAAGACGAGTTTGTCCGAAAGACCAGTAGCAGCCCGAGTGCGGTGCCGATCAGCGAGTGTGCCGTTACGGGGATAGCAAAATACCGAATCGTTTCAGGGCTGACGACGCTGATCAACACCACAATCGCGGCCCCGAGAACGCAAGCAGCAACACGCCGAAAAATTTCGCGGACCATTGAGCCTTCGACATCAAACAGATGACTGGCCCATGCCCGTGAATTGTATTTGGTCATCGCTTTTCAATCCGATAAAGATCCGTTTTGGAACGCAGGATCAGCGATTTTCCGGCCACGGCGGGCGAGGCGAGAAAGCCGGTGCCCAGCTTATTTTCAGCCACTTCTTCATATTCGCGACTCGCTTTAAAGACGGCGATGGTCCCCGATTGTGAGCAGCAGTAAATCAGGCCATCGGCATAAAGTGGCGACGACCAGTATTCGCCTCCCAGTCGCTTAGTCCAGATTTCGTTGCCGGTCTTGGCATCCACACACGACGCCACCCCACCATCATTCATCATGAACAGGTTTTCACCAATCAGGATTTGCGAGGGACGCTTGGGGACAGACTTGTTAGTCCGCCAAGCGATGTTTTCCGTGATATCCCCTTTGCCTTGTGGTGAAATGGCAATGAGTGGATTCGGTCCATCCGCAGTCGAGATGTAGAGCAGACCATTCCCAAACAGGGGGCGTCCTGCGGCATTCATCCCGCCATGACGAACGGTCCAAATGGGAGTCCCTGTCTTGGGGTCATAGGCGATGGTGGCCGAGGCAAACGGGCTGATCAATAACTCGCGTCCCCCCTCTTGAATCAGCAATGGCGTCGAATAGGCTTTTTTTGCATCCCCATCGGTGGTGCCGAAATCGACGTTGCGGTCCTGTCTCCAGACGGTTTTACCGGTATTTTTGTCGAGAGCCGTAATGTACTGCACGTCGAAGCCATCAAACGTGAGAAAAAGCAACCCATTGTGGATAACAGGGGACGAGCCGGGGCCGCGAAAGTGGTCGCATTCCAGGTCACGACGTTCCCAAATTTTGCGACCGGTTTTTGTGTCGAGGCAGGCCGTGCCGTAAGCACCGAAATGCATGTAAACCCGGCCCTCTTCAATGGCGGGAGTCGGCGAACCATAGCTGTTGGTGGCATGGGTGAACTGCGGCTGATCAACTTCAAACAGCTTCAAATCCTGCAGGATCTTGCCGGTATCCAGGTCGATACAGAGGGCGGACAAGGCGAGTGGTTGATCGAGCTTTGGTTTCTCGGGGGTCGTATTCTGCACCTCGGGTGCATTGGTCACCCAGATTTGTTTTCCCCAGATGACCGGGGAGGACCAGGCCCGACCCGGAATCGGGGTCTTCCAGACAATTTCCGGCGAACCTTCGCCAAACGTGACAGGTAATCCCACGGCACGAGTCGTGCCGTCACCACGTGGACCACGAAACTGATTCCAGTTTTCCTCTTGAGCGAACGTGACGTGACAGGTGACCAGAATCAGCGCAAGAACAGTCGATCGCATTGAGCCCTCTTTCAACGACGGGGAAGTTGCCCATCGTGGTAGATGCACGAGCAGGGTTGGGAAGTTACTGTTGTGAAACCTCATCCCCATAGAAAAACGACCTTGCTGCGCTTTTGCAATCCCACGGCAATATGGCTTGCCGATTCACTCCCCATTTTCGGCAGAAAAAGGGGGCAACTCACCATAAACACCGATTTGGCTCAACCAACCGACTCGTTGTCTCCCCGTCTCGTGTGAGGGGACCGCAAAAACAGAGCGGCGGCGAAGGCTTGTTCCTCGGCACTGGTCCAGTATCATGCGTCAGCGGAAATTTGCAAAACCCGTTTGCCAGAAAGCCTGAAGCCTCAGTAATGACGAAACACACTGACTTGATGTCATCGCTGTCCGATGTCCTGCAGCAATACTGGGGATATGATTCGTTTCGGCCATTACAAGCGGAGGCCATGCGGGCGATCCTCGAAAATCGGGACTCGGTCGTGATCCTGCCGACCGGTGGTGGAAAGTCGATCTGTTTTCAAGCCCCCGCTGTCGCGATGCCGGGACTCGCCGTGGTCGTTTCACCCCTGATCTCCCTGATGAAGGATCAGGTCGATTCGCTCACCGAATGCGGCATCGCCGCAGCCTGCGTCAATAGTTCCATGAGTCAGTCCGAGCGTCAGAATGTGGCGAATGCCATTCGACGCGGTCAGCTCAAACTCCTTTACGTCGCCCCGGAACGACTTTGCACCGAAAAAATGCTCGATTTTCTCAAGGGGTGTCAGGTTTCGTTTTTCGCCATCGATGAAGCCCATTGCATCAGTGCCTGGGGACATGACTTTCGTCCGGAATATCGCATGCTGCAACAGTTGCGGACCCGGTTTCCCGGTATCGGCGTCCATGCCTATACCGCCACCGCGACCGAACATGTTCGCCATGACATTTCCGCACAACTCGGGCTGCGCGAACCCGAATGGCTGATCGGCTCGTTCGATCGCCCGAATCTGGTCTATCGCGTGCAGCGGAAGAGCGACGTGGTAAAGCAAGTTCGGGCGGTGATTGATGCTCATCCCGACGAATCGGGAATTATCTATTGCATCTCGCGACGTGAGGTCGATGAGCTTGCCGAATTGCTGTCGCGAGCGGGTTACAAGGCGCGGCCTTATCATGCGGGCTTACCCGATTCCGATCGAATGCGACACCAGGACGAATTCCTCAATGAAGATACGAACATCATTGTCGCTACGGTCGCATTCGGCATGGGGATTGATAAATCCAACGTCCGGTACGTAATCCACACGGGGGCTCCCAAGTCGCTGGAACATTACCAGCAGGAAACTGGCCGTGCCGGTCGGGATGGGTTGGCGGCAGAATGCTGGCTCCTCTGGTCCGCCGCCAATTTCATGACTTGGCGAAAAATGCAGGAAGATCTTCCCGATGACGCCAAATCGCAAGCGTATGAATGCCTGAAGGGGATTGAACGCTTCTGTACGGGAATCGTCTGTCGCCATAAGACGCTGGTCGAACATTTTAACCAGCCGTATGAAACGGCCAATTGCCAAGCGTGTGATGTCTGCCTGGATCAGCTCGACCTGGTCATCGACCCACTGATCGTCAGTCAGAAAATTCTGTCATGTGTTGTCCGGGTCAAAGAGAGCTTCGGAGCCGACTATGTGGCCCAGGTGCTGGTCGGATCGAAGGATGCAAGAATCCTCAGTAATGGACACGATGAGCTCTCAACCTATGGACTGCTGAAGGATGAGCGGAAAGAGGGGGTGCGGGATTGGATCGAGCAACTCGGTTCCCAGGGATTTCTTGAGCGAACGGGCGAGTACAACACCCTGAAGTTAACCGACGAAGGCTGGAAACTGTTAAAGGGACAGGCGATCCCCCGATTGTTAAAACCGTCGAAAAAGAAATCGTCTGCCGACAGTGGTACAAAAATCGAGGCCGACTCATGGGAAGGGGTCGATCGCGATTTGTTCGAGATCTTACGAGTTCTGCGTCGTCGCGTCGCGGAAGGACATGGCGTTCCGCCGTTCGTCATTTTCGCTGACACGACCCTGCGCGATCTGGCTCGCCGCCGTCCTACGTCGCTGGTCAATTTCCGGCAGGTTCACGGGGTCGGAGATAAGAAAACCACCGACTTTGGGACGCTGTTTACCGAGACGATTCGGGACCATTGCCAGCAGCATCAATTGAGTACCGACATCGTCGCTCCGTCAGTCACGAAGTCAGGTTCTGCCCCAAGCGATGCGAGTACGGCACTGGCACTGTCAACCACCAAACAACTGGCATTCGATTTGTTTCGCGAGGGGAAATCGCTCGAACAAGTGGCCACCGTGACCGCCAGGTCGCTGTCAACGGTCACAGAATACTTGGCGGAATTCATCGCAGCCACGCAGCAATGCGATCCCGCACCTTGGTTAAGCGACTCGCTGTTCGCTCAGATTCGTCTGGTGGCCAGCACCACAGGAACCGAAAAATTAAAGCCGATTTTCGAAGCGATGGAATCCGCCGTTCCCTATGACCAGATCCGGATTGCTGTCGCCTGTATCAAGAATCTGCCGCCTGAAAAATCACCCTAACAACCCGAATTCGTTCCTGTGAACATCGGCAGGTCAGAGATCTGCTGAACGCAGCAATCCGGGAACCCGAGAATGACAACATGCCGATCTCATCAGGGTCAGGCACGATCTGAGGCTTAACGCCAACTCAACTCGAAGTTTGGAACTCGATGCTCGGAGCGGGCCGTTTACATCGCAACTCACCGTAGATGCGTCGGGGCGGAATCGATTGACTCTGCCTGCAGACAGCGGCGATTTCAATGCACTGTCTCCAGAGATCTTGCCACAAGCTGCCTTACCAAATCGTCATCCATTCTGACTGCCACCGTTCAGCACCACGAACGAGCCAACGTTTTTGAAAAAATGTCAAGTCCTCCTCGCGATGAGCGCTCATGAGCGCAAGCACCAACTGCCGAACGACACCCGCAGAGAATGTTCGTGACCCAAGAGGTTGGCGGACTCGCATCGCGTTTTGACTCGAACGTGGTGTCGTCTGTCAGCCAGGGGCGCAGTCAGCAAAAAAACAGCCGTCCAAACTCGCGCTGGACGGCCGTTTCTCATCAATTCTTACAGAGCGATTCTCACCACGATTAGACAGCGACAGCCCGTCTTCGACGGTAACCCGCCACGGCCATGGCTGCAATCCCCAGGCCTAACAAGGCAAACGTCGAAGGCTCTGGCACGACTGCATTCGCGGTCGTGAAGATGTTGTTAATTCCCGTTTTCGAAAGAGTGCTGTTATCGCCATAAAACTGAATCGTGTTGATCCCCGATTTCATGTTTACGTTGAGAAAATCATAAGTTTTGAAATTCCGATAAGATGCGTTGGCTCCCGATCCGGCGGGGTACCAGGGATTGCTGGTTGCTGTCGATGCCGCAGTTCCGGCGACGTAAACACCATTAATGCGAATCGCGAAAATGGCATTGTCCGATGAGATCTTACCGGCAATATGACCTTGTGTCGCTTGTGCTAAGCTAAACGTCGTCTGGTAGATGTAAGTCCCGGGGGCCGCATTGTTACCAATACCCGATGCAAGGACGCCAATCCATAGAGACTTGGTTGGATCCTGAGCATAAGAAAGACTCGTCGCGGATGCCGAACTCACATTGTATGCGCGATTCCCAGGAGCAGTCGGCTGAGAAACCCCAGCCTTGACTGGAACCGCGTAGTGCAGGTCAACGGGAGGAGCGGAAGGGGTTGGAACACTGGCAAGCACTTGAACGGGGGCGTCCCACTTGGTCGTCGTCGCACCCGTATTGTACAGATTCAGGCTTAAGAGTGCCGCATTCGCATTCAGCGAATCCCCCACGACTGCGGCCACGAGTGCTGAAAAGAACATTAATGACTTCATTGTATTTTTCATTTAAATTACCTTTTTTAAAATCAGAATCATCTGTGAGATCCCCGACCAGCGACGCAAGGGCGAGTCAGGAAGAAATCCATACCGGTCGTTATGGTTCGAGGCGAAAACTCTGCGAAGGCCTGGGCGGTTTCAATAACTCATCCGGCGGAACGGCAGGTGGCGACCGCAGTTTCAGGTCTCGATGCCAACTCAAAACCCTTGTTGCGGGCGGGGAAAAGTCGCTCTTCGTAAAGAGCAGAAATTCGCAACCGCGAGAGCGATCCCAAATGGTGGGGATCGATGACGCGGCGACTCGCCGCGGTGTTTGCCCGAACGCGAATGCGAGCAGAAAAGCTGATTCCATCAGCAAGGGATTCAGATTGATGGACGCCACGTCGGCAACCCAGCAGCGAGTGCGAGTTGACTCCACTGCGCCTCGCTTAAGGGTTTGCCAAACTTTCAACTCAGCAAACGAACATTCGTTACGAAGAATTTCATTCGACGTGACTCGGTAATCCGACAAAATGACCGATCCCTCTGCAGGAGGGGAAGCCGACAGCAGACATAATGCCACCAAAGTCGGTCGTATGACCAGACTTGCGTAACAAAAATATTTGCGGGAATGGATCATGGTCGCGTTCTTGATAAAGACTCAATTCATGGACAAACCTGCGTTCCGGGAACATTGTGCCTAGTATTGCTGTCGTCATGACGTGGTCCGGAATGTTGAGCACAGTTGCTGCTCACCTTGGTAATGAATACACATAAATTTTATGATGGCAAGAGAATTTAAATGAAACCGATTATTATTGAGGTGTTTTCAGTTAATCCCTGATGTAATCCTCAGGAGTTCCCTCGAATGGGGATCAGGAAAAAGAGAAGCGGAATTAGGGAAAAACCGAGGGGATACGATCAGGGAATTTCTGGTGAGTCCATCAGGTAATGCCTGAGTCTCAATTCCTGACTGCGATGAAATCGCAGTTTCGCGAATTCTTCTCTCGTTTTGGTTGAGCGGCAGGCTCTGATTGGGGCGAATCAACGTAACCGTTCACAGCGAAGTGAGGGGGACAGCCCGAAACAAGCGGTCTGTTCGAAAAAAAAGTTTGGCGACTTTGGTACGAGGACGGGAGCGGAGGTGGCCTTGGTGGCGACCGCTCGGGATCCAATGCGGGGGGGAGGGGAAGCGATCCTAGCGGTTTCTCAGGGCGTTAGCGGCTGATCTGGTGGTGAATACCAACGGCCGGCCCGGTCCCGATGGCGCTCGATCACCGTCGCTCTTGGTGAATGTCTCAGGTCGCAAATGCGTGATTGTCGACGATCTGGCAAGCACTTGTTCCACGCTTGTTGCTGCTGCGAAAACACTGTTCAATTTGGGTGCAAAAGTAGTTCAGGCCCTCTTTCCGCACCCGGCCATGAACGTCGGTGCTGAAGAGCGAATCATGGGTATTCAGCCAGAACATTTGCTGACCTCCGATCCCGTTCCAAGGGCGACTCAGCCCCGTCTGCAGACAATCTGAACTGTGATCTTGTTTTCTGCTGCCCTTTGCCCATGGTTCTCGTACATTCCGGAATAATTTCGGATGTAAGCGGTTGCGACCAGGCATCTTTCGTGCGAAACTGCGGAGGGATAGGAAACTCCTGTTTTTCACCGGGATTCATGATCCGTTCAAGCATGTCAACGATCGACCTGACAGGAAGTAACAATGAATCGAATGAGCGAGAATCCCGATCGGATTCATTCCGATTTACGATTGGCGACACTGCAACATCGACGACAGCCGCTTGAATTGCTGACCTCCGTTTGGTTGTCCGTGTTTCGGCTTTTTTCTCATGGTGTTGTTTTTCAACGAATTGGATGTCGGCTATTTGTGGTGCTGGCAACGTTGCCGGTGTTGTTCACAGGTTCAGGTTCCTTTGCGGCCGAGTCCGACGCAAACTTTTTTGAGGCGAAGATTCGGCCTGTACTGGTGGGTACTTGTTTTCGCTGCCATGGTGATTTGAAGTCGGGTGGTTCATTACGTGTGGATTCACGCGACGCATTAATGAAGGGGGGCGAGTCTGGGCCGTCGATTATTCCCGGTGATCCTGATTCCAGCCTGCTGATCAAGGCGGTGCAGCGGCATGAAGGGGTCTCGGCAATGCCCCCCGAGAAAGAAAAAGCCTTGCGACCGGATCAGGTCGCGGATTTGATTGCCTGGGTTCGTGGTGGAGCCGCTTGGCCCGCCACAACATCCAAGTTTGTCGCAGGGACGCATTGGGCGTTTGAACCGGTACGTGATCCGGCAATCCCTGTTCCACGGGATCAGGATTGGGGACGAACGAGTCTGGATCACTTCATTCGTGCGCAGCAAGAGGTGGCCAGTGTACGACCCGTTCAAAGTGCCGATAAACGGACCTTGATTCGCCGTGCGACCTTTGACCTCACCGGACTGCCACCGAAGCCTGAGGCGATCGAGGCGTTCGAAAACGATGCGACCCCCGAAGCCTTTCAACGTGTCGTGGACCGACTGCTGGATTCCCCCGCCTATGGAGAACGCTGGGGTCGACATTGGCTGGATGTGGTCCGTTACGCGGATACAGCGGGTGAGACCGCCGATTATCCGGTACCAGTTGCCTGGCGGTATCGTAACTACGTCATCGACGCCTTCAATCAAGACAAGCCTTATGACGAATTCTTGCGTGAGCAAATTGCGGGGGATGTTCTTGCCGCCCAACAGCCGAATGATCGTTATGCCGAACGAATCACCGCCACCGGTTACCTCGCGATTTCGCGCCGGTTTGGTTTCGATTCTGAAAACTATCACCATCTGACGATCCAGGACACAATCGACACTCTGGGGCAGACGGTGCTGGGACTGAGTCTGGGATGTGCTCGCTGTCACGACCATAAATTTGATCCGATCTCGATGCAAGACTATTACGGACTGTACGGAATCTTTGACAGCAGCCGTTATGCTTTTCCGGGATCTGAACAGAAGCAAAAAGTTCGCTCCATGGTGCCGCTGTTGCCGCCGAGCGAATCGTTGCCGAAATGGCGCGCGTATGAAACTCGCGTGGCGACCATTGCAGCCAGCCTTGAACGGCAAAAGCAACCCGTTCCAGGAGCGATTCTCAGGTCGCTTAATGACCTGGATGGTGACTTTGAAATGCAGGCGGCAGCGGCGGGGGGAAGTAACGGCGTACTGGTTCCTCCCTGGTTGTATGAAGGAAAGATCGCCGTAACCAACGCCGCTCAAAGCCCGTTCAAAAACGTTTACCCAAGGGGTAGGGTCGGGGCGAATATTCCCGTAGGGGCTGGGGAGTACCGGATTGCACAAGCGTTATATCCGCAGCGATCAAGCCCGCTGCATGACATCGTCTATTTGAATCTGGATTTCCGGGTGACGGCACCGGATCCCAACGCTCAACGGAGCCATCGATTCTGGATGGGATCCCTTTCCGCTGGACCCGCAGTGGAAGCGTTGATCTCGTCCGATTCGCTCTCGCTACGAATGGGAGAGATCACTGATCGGATTGCGTTACTTGCTCCCGGTCAGTGGCAAAATTTACAGATTGCGGTGAACCTTAAGGCCCGGACCCTTACGGGGCGAGTTGGTGTGCCGGGGCACACGACCGAATTCTTCTCAAACAAATTGCGTTCAACCAACTGGCCGGGGATCATCGATTTTGTTGTGCTGGATTCGGCTGACCCAGGGGAATCCAAACAGGCGGGACCCACTCTTCCGGCGATCGAATTTGACAATCTGGCGGTACAGGATTCACCCTTTGCGATCGTTTCCACAGAATTTATCGTCCCCAGTACTTCACCCAGCGGTATCGACCCGGTGGCGATTGCGAAAGAACTGGAAGAGTTGACCGGATTCGACGGTGATTTTGAACTGCAAACCACAGAGGTCGCACCAGCCAACCCCTGGCAACCAGGCCCCAATAGTCAGGTCAAGCTGACGACTCAGGGACAAAGCCCATTTATCACCTCGTTCCCGCCCGGCGAACTCGGAATCCAGCTGCCGAATCGGGCCGAGTACGATGGGTTTGGCAGGACGGTGGCAAACGTTAAACCGAATGCGAATGGTGAATTATTCGTCGCGTTTGATTTTCGTTGTGCGAATGCAGACGCTGGAGGTGAGGGTTCGTGGCGTTACTACATCGGTCACGGCCCCGGTCCCTCGGCCGCGCTGGAACTCTTTTTCAACGGTCGGCACTTCTTTCGGCGGAGTGCCGATTCCCGAGACGTGGTCGCTCCGCTGGTGATTGGGGAATGGTATCAGGTCCAGGTGACGCTGAATCTCACGACGAAAACCTATCAAGGTCAGCTCAAGTCAGCAACGACAAAAACTGCGTTTTCCGGGGAACTGGCGACCGGTTGGGACGGCTCAATCGACTACACGTTCATTGACAGCTATGGTCATCTCGGTGGCGTCAGGCCGTCGCTGCACGCGGACAATTTTGTTATTACCGCCACAGGATTTCCCGCATGGGAACCCGCGATCGCTACCGATTTCCAGGCAAAAAGCCAACTCCGCCGCAGCAAAGTTCTGCAGCTTCGACAGCAACTGGCCGAAACCCTCACGGATGCCGAATTATCCAAACAGGAACTGAACAAGTTGCTGGCCGAAGGCCCATTTCCCCTGACGTACGGCATGGCAGAGGGGACACCCCATAACGTCCGTGTGCATCTCCGCGGAGAACCCGATCGACTTGGCCCCGAGGTACCTCGCAGCTTTCTACGGGTGCTCGATGGCGGACCGCTCCCTGCCGGAACCACGGGCAGCGGGCGACTCGAACTGGCGCAATGGCTGACACGTACTGACAACCCCTTAACGGCTCGGGTCATGGTCAACCGGATCTGGCAGTATCATTTTGGACGAGGGCTGGTCAAAACCCCGAATGATTTTGGTGTACGAGGAGTCCCCCCAACGCATCCGGAACTGCTCGACCACCTCGCTCGACAGTTCATGCAAAGTGGCTGGTCGGT
>JBIKZJ010000125.1:0-14613 GCA_044354755.1 Schlesneria sp.
AACTGCCAAAAATTGCTTTTTCGGAAAATGGCCAACCGCAGCGTTACGAACGAAACGTCGAGTTATCGCAAAGGGTGATTGCAAGCGGGTCTTCTCATGATTCGGGAGATCTTTTGCAGTCGCCGTCAACATCCACCGCTAGAAAAGAAAGGCATGAAGAGTTTGTTGTCCGTGTTGTTTCTGTTCGCCATCGCGGTGATTGCCGCCGGCACGACTTCTGCGTCGCTAATGATTGTCGCTTCTGCAGAGCTTAATTCAAGGGATCAATTCCGAAGATTTTTTGTTACATCAGATAAGACTAATGCCACCAGTGCCACAAGTTCAGGTCTTTGAGTACGACAGTATTTACGTTCATTAAGCAGGTTTACCTCACCCCCATTTTTTAGGGAAAACGTCCGATGAAAAGCATTTTAATTTTGGCATCAGCAGTTCTTACAATACTTGCATACGAAATTCAGGCGAGCGCAAATGTTATTACGTATCACCTCGTTGACGTGACTTTCTATGATGGTGCCAAAGCAACGGGTTCATTCGATTATGACACCTCTCTCGCAACGATCACAGCCGCGAACATTGCATTTACTGGTTCTAGCAATATTCTGAATACCGGTTTAAGTAATGGATATCTTCCTGGTTCTCCTAATCTTCCTACAAAGGACTTGACCTTTGACACATTTGAGCAGATTTTTAATCACCCTGGTGGTCCTGTTCAGATTATTATTTCAGACCAACCTTACAGTGGAGATCCAACTGTCGCGCAAACTCATATCGTGATGTCGGCGATAGGATTGACCGCTTTGGGTCAACTTGGGACATTCCCGATTTGGACGGCAAACCCATACTCATCCTATGCCTACGAGGTATACGATCACTACGACTTTATTGCTAGCGGATCGCTGTCGACTGTTCCCGAACCCTCAAGCATCACCATGCTCAGCTTAGGCTTGGGAGCTCTGGGCGTGCTGGGGTTTAGGAAAACTCGTAAGGCGAAATCTGCTACCGTCTAAGACGGGTTCGATAGATTGCTCCGCGATCGTACTTCGGATCGCAATGAGGATGCTTCCAGCTGAGGACAAAATAGACCCTCTTATTGCTTGCATCGCGTCCCTCATCGCCACGAACACAAATGGTATCATACAATTCCTGCGTGGTTGTCTCGGTTATCTTGATCAAACTGTTTGTAATACCGGATCATCAGGCCGAGTCAGCCACCTTTTTCACGCCCAACATGCGACCCGGCGCACTTGGTTTGTCGTTGAACCAAATCACAGACTGCTGCCAGTTTCCCTTGTATTACGAATTCTGTATTACGAATTCAGCTTCACTCGCATTTCAACGCAAAATCGGATTTCACCCTCGGAAGAGGTTCGTCAGAGAAAAATAAGATCACCCCAAACAAGACGGCGACCGGGGCAATCTGCATCAGAAAACGATGACTCGAACCGCCAATATGTTCGTCGAGTTGCGCGGGGGCCAGCATTCCTGCCAACAGCAACGCGGCGAGTGATCCCACAATGTCGAGCAGAAACAGTAACAGCGGTGGTTGCAGCGAACGCCAGGGACGACAGGCGATCGCGGCCAGCATCAACCACCATTGCAGACCCCATTCACGCCATTCCCAGAACATGCGGCGAATCAGATGCGGGACGGACCACTTAAGTGTCTCGAGACGACTGACCAGCAAGTCCCAGGTCATTCGGCCAAAATAGTTCATTTCCGTCGTATTCGGCAAACTGCGGCGATGAATCAGCCACGGGATCAGCAGCATACTGGCGGCGGCGACAAACAAGACCATCCCGAACAACGCGCGACGCAACTGTTTGCGGCTTCGCAGAAAACCGATCAGGAACAAACCCAGAATCGCGCCGTCGATCATCAGGTAGGCAATCCCTTCATCCTTGGTGAATGCTGCCAAGGCTCCGCAGAGACCCGCCAGTAACATTGATCCGATCGCCGGTCGCTGTGACGGTTTTCCAGATAAGGTTTCCCAGAGGTAGAGCAGACTTAACCCATGATAGCAGGCGGTGGGGGCATCGGCCTGACCACAGAGAAATCCGTATTCATACGGCATTAATACCGGAATCGTTGCCATTAGCAATGCCCCCAGCCAGGCTTGGGCGCAAGTCAGATGACGTTGCAATACCCCGGCGGTGGTCAGCACCAGTCCACAATACAGCGCGGTAAAAATGAGCTTCGACCAGCGATCATCAACCCGCCCTAACAACGCATACACGTTCTGTTCCGCCAGCGGCAACAGCAGCGGATAATGGGGGTGATACTGCACAAAATCGGCATGCCGCAATGCCGGGCTGTCTATCGATCGGTCTTCAAACAGCACCCGCGCCTTTAACGCGAAGATAGCCCGTTCATCCCAAAGCTTTTGCGGTGTCTGCAAGGTTTGCAACAGAGCCAGGACCATCAGGATCGCAATCAGCGACTGGCATGTCCAGCAGATCGCCTGTTGCTGTTTCCCTACGTCCTCGCCAATTGGCCCCGTTCGCCCCTGTTGGGACGACGGTCGCCACCCGTGTTGCCACCACAGACGAACTTCCTGCCACAAGATCGGCCCACCGGTGGCGAATCCGACCAGCGCGAGCACCCCACTGGGAACGATCCCCAGTTCTCCTCCGCAAAGCGACCAGGCCAACAGCAACCATGCCGTCAGTCCGACACCAAACAGCGATCCCAGCCCCAACAGTTCGGCAAGGGGAATCGAGTTCGATCGGGTCTCGGCAGCGAATTGCGGTAGCGCCATCGACGGACTGTTCAGGCACAAGACCGTCTTCGCCACAAATACGCCAAACAGCGATTGCCCAATCAAACCAAACATCAGGCAGAAAAGCTCCGTAACCAGGATCACGGGTCCACCTTTCGTAACCGAACCAGGTACGGCGGAATCAGACTCGGGTTTTTAGTTGTTAGCCTCACAAAGGCGACCCACGCTGTGTCACTGAGTACCTGCGTCTGATCAACCAGATCGGGATGTTCAAAGTATTCCAGTCTGTAGTCATGTGGCATCTGGGCAAGATCCTTGGCAGTCAAATCTTCCAGCCGAAACGCGGCCAGTTTTCGCTGCTGATCTTTCAGTGGAATCACATGTTCACTGTCGGGATGCATGCGGTGCAGCAAGAATCGGGGTCGCAGGTAATACGACAGAAAAAACAACTTCTGATCGCTCGCAACCAGGATTCGAGCGGTCGATGGTGTCGCCTCACGCAGATAGCGAATCACCAATCGATTAGAATCGCTGATATTCGGCAACACCTCTTCGCCGGAATGAAAACGAAAATAAGGCCAGTCATGTCCCCGCAATCCGAGGCCATGCACGGCATGCGCCAGCCAGAGAACGCCCCAGGCGACGAGCAAACCACGCAACCCGTAAGTTTTTAAACTCGCCAGCAAAGAGACCCGTCCGGTCGATTGGGACTCAACCGATAATCGCGTGATGGCAGCCAAACCTCGGATCAGGTCGATACCGTAGGCCTCCCACGCCGCCAGGTGACTGCCAATCGACCAGGCGATCCACAACCACAGCGGTGCCACAATCCGACCCAGCCAGACAAAAAAATCGGCCTGACCGATCGCTTCAAATCGATCAAACGTCCCTTCCCCCGCACGGTCAAACGCCCATTGTTCGATCACTTCGATCGGGACAATCCAGCAGAAGGCTGACACCAGCAATGCGGCCAAAGCCAACAACAGGTTCATCATCAACAGAAACCAGCCACCAAGTGCCGTTTTTCGTGGTGTCGTTTGAGAGCCCGGTTTCGCCATATTCACGGGTTTCGCCCTATTCACGGTGACCGACCAATCCATGATCCAGGGGAAACCTCACCCACCACCATAACAGCGGAACCAGCAGCGGAATTAGCAGTAGCACTCATACCAATCCCCGCTTTTTTCGCAAAAACCATTCGAGACTCATCACACCCACAAACGCCAGCAGCAACCACCAATTGTCCCACAAGGTGATCACTTGAATTCGGGTCAACGCATTAAAGCGGGTTTCTTTGAGCTGTTCCCACAACTTGCCGAGGTCTTCCGGATTCAACGAACGGCCCCCGGTGAGTGCCGCGAGTTCTTTCAAAAAATCAGGATCCGCACTGGGTTGGTCGAGCTCCAGATCGCGTGCATCGACAATGAAGCGGGTATAAGCCGTCTCTTGAAGGTCCGCACCATTCCTGTTTGCCGTGACCCGCACCCAGTAGTCGCCAGGATCCGTGGTTTGCGAAACTTCTGCCGAATGCTCGTCATTCGCCCGACGAGGGGTCGGGGTCTCGATCACTCCATCAGGTTTGGTTAACTCAATTTGAAACTCGGCATCGTTCAGTGGTTGCTTGTCCGCACCACGGGCCCCGAACGACACTGTTGCTATCCCCCCCGGCGCATAATTGCGCGGCTCGACTTTGACCCAGACCGGCTGGTCTGTATCCGCCTCTTTCCTGGCCAGCCATAAAATCATCTGTCGCCAGAATCGCTGATGAAATTCGGTTTTTCCATCCTGACACCACAACCAGGTCGTATCCACCCCCAACGCCGCGACACGTGCCCGGCCAACGTCGTTCACCAGGAGCAAAGGTTGTTTGTCCGCTGTCTCGGCCCAAATCCGGACCAGCTCATTCGATGGACGTAAACGGTTGGCACCTGCCAGTGCCGGTAGATCCAGCCAAAGGGTCCGGTTCTGATCGCCACTCCCCAACTGCATCACGTATTCTTTCAACCCACGCTCGGTCGGGACCAGTTTCACATCGCCGAGCAGTTGGGCATTCTCGTTGATTTTTCCCGCAGGACGAAACTCGGCCTCGTCCAGTTTGACAGGGAGCCAGTCGGCGAGTGGTGAGGTAGCGTATCCTCCGGGAGCAAAATTCTGCAGGCCCCCGATCATCAGTAGTCCAGCCCCCTCTTCCACGCGAGCCGCCAGTTGCTTGAGCATCTCGAAACCGAACCATTCGGCCCGGACATCGCCGATGATGAACACGTCGTAGCGGCCCCGGTCGAACCACGTCCGGTCGAGGTTTGATTGCCCGGAAAATTTTCCGGTCCGAACTTCCTGAAAATCAAGTTGAATTTTGTCTTCGCCATTCACCATCCGAATGCGGCTTTGCTCGGGCCGCGCCTGATCGAAATAGGCGACGTTCAGCCCCCCCTTTTTTACCGTGACGATGGTCTCGCGGCGATTGTTCCGCGTTAACAGTTCGTGTTCAATCGGTTCGACCTCAACCGCAATTTTCAGTTCTCCCGAACTGTTTGGGACAAACGACAGGTCGACGGTGATGGTTTCCGCATCCCCCTTGATCTCGTACTCGCGGACCGTTCTCGCCTGCTGCGTGGCGGGGGCCGGCCTCAGCTCACCCGATTGGTTAATCCGTTTTCCTGTTCGATCTTCGAGCAGCACACGAACACGCACTTTTTTGCCGTTGGCACCCGCTGCCCGCAACTTGCAACTGACCGGAACAATCTTCTTTTCAAAGACAATCGGATCGACTCGCAAGTCTTCCACGGCGACATCCAGCGTCGATGTCGACAGCGAAGAAGTTCCATAAACCACCGCATAAATGGGAATCTGACTGTCACCCAATTTCCTCGCTGCCGTGAAGGGATCGGCATCGAACGGAGCAACCGCACGCTGTGCTCCGTCGGTGAGCAGCACGATTCCCAGCGACCGATGATCTCGCATTTCCTGCAGGACTTTTTCGAAGACCTGGCCAAAGGCGGTCTGATCGCCGCCCCCCTCGGTCAGTGCCGGATCATGCGGGACGAGGTCACGGGCAAAATCGAATTGGCGCACTTCCACTTGCTTGCCCAATTCCTTCCACTTCGATTCGTACTTCGCCAGATCGGTTTGAACTCCCTGAAATCGGGTGACGCCACCGGGCAGATCTGCGGTGTTCATGCTGCGGCTGACATCCGACAACACCAGCAGTTGCACCGGATTTTCATCCGTGTCCGATTTTTGGATTGCAGGTCGCAACATGGCAAACGTCAAAAGCAAAACGGCCAGCAACCGAAGCGCGAGTAATTGTCGAGCTTGCCAGGAAGACAAACGCTTCCCCTGGCTGCGATAAGTCACCAGCGCCAGTACGACCAGACCCAGGCTGGTGAGGATCACCAGCGGCCAGGACCAGATCGGCTCGAAAAAGAGTGACATCAGGTGTTTACGCCGTTGCGATAATCAGTAGACGGGACCAGGACCCGTGCTGAATGACGGGTTTCAACAAGAATCTAACCGAATCTGAGGTTCACTTCGATTCAGTGACGGCAATCGGTGGGGATTTTTCTGTGGTAAAATCCTGTCGCTTTGCATTCGCTGGAGGATATGCTGGCTGGTAGAGTGATCACAATTGTTCGGCGTGCCGGTGGAAAACAGAAAGCGCAAATCATGACTGAGGAAATCGTCACCATCGCCAAGTGTCAGTCATTGCCAGAAGCCGAGGCCTGCAAGCTGCGATTGGAATCCGAGGGTTTCACCGTTTTCCTCACGGATGCCGAAACCATTCGCACCGATTGGGCACTCTCAAATGCCATCGGTGGGATCAAGGTTCAGGTCCCCAGCACCCAGGTCGAGGCCGCGACAGAGCTCTTGAAACAAATTCGAGAGCAACACGATCTGCAGGCCGCACACGTCGGTGACGACTTTTGTTTGTCGTGCGGGGGCGTCATGTTCACAGACCAGTCAAAATGTGAGGCGTGTGGTTGGTCGTATGATGCGGTCCCCGATGCGGCAGACCCAGGCTCGGCTGCAGAGGACGCTGCAGAGGAAGTGATCTCCGAGTGATCAAGGAAAGGACTCAGGCCATGAGGAGCATTGACGATTTCATCCGCGACAGACTCCCCGTTCCCCTGTGGAAACAGCGGAACGGGCTTTCCCGTTTGAGTCGCCAGGGGGGTGAGCTCGTCCCCGGTTTTCGCTACGGATTCCTCTGGAACTGGCTCATTGCAGTCGTCATCGCGCAGGGCTGGGGAAACACCCTATTGGCCGCTGAAAATGTCTGGTCGGTGGAAAAGCTGAACGACAATAAGCCGTGGGACAAATTTGTTGATTCGCCGATTGCCATCCACGTCGAAGGCCGGATTGGCAGCTTCGGTGGTGGGCAATTGCGGCTCTCCCGGTGTGACGCCAAGTTCATCGTCGAAAATGCCAAGCTCCGCTCGATCTCGCCCAAGGCAACGATCGAAGTGAAAGGTCGCTTCCGGAAAGAAGCGGGCAAACTCGAATTCATCGTCGATGATCTGAAGGTTGTACAGGGTTATGCCGAGCAATTCGAGTCGCGCATGTCCAAACTGACTCGAGCAACCGCCAGCGACTGGAGAGAACTTGGTGAATGGATCGACCGAATCAGCCGGTTTTATCACGACGAGGAATTGACGAAGAAGGCCAATCTCGCCTTCGCCAAATCGGTCGAAGTCGAATACGAATCGTTGAAGCCGACAGATGCGGAAGGTCGTTTTTCTCTCGCGCAGAAAATCATCGACTGGAAACTCCCAGAACGACGACAGCGAGAACTGATCCACGAGGGATTGCGAATTCAATGGCAAGGCCTGCAAAAAGCGGAACCCGCCAATCCGGCGGCGTGGGGAAAATTCGCCAGGATTTTGACCGAGAAGCTCACCGGAACAACCGAACCACTCGCCAAAATCCCCGCAAATTTGCAAGAGGTCTACGAACAAGACCCCGTCGCGACCTATCGCAAAGCGAACGAGGACCTGCGAGCTCAATTGCATCGCCTCTTTTTTGTCGCGGTGACACGCAAGCGATTGCTCTCTGGCGCCAACCCCGACGGACGCAATGGTGATGCGATTGCCGACGAAATCGAACAACAGATTCCCGAGGAATTGGCACAAGCTCAGCAGCAGCGCGAATTACAGTTGGCGTACCGCGTGGCACACGTCGCAACCGCACCCCGCAGCGAAGTCGAGAATCTGTCAGCAGCCTTACGCGACCGGGGAAAACTCGAACAGGCCCGACAGGTGCTGGTCGAATGGATCAAATCGCATGAACTCCGATTAAAGGGGGATGGCGTGGTCGGCCTGCTGCAGTTGGCGGACGAATATCTCGGGCTGTTGGGGAATGAAAGCGTGGCGGTCGAATATCTCACAGATGCTTATCGCCTTGATCCGACGTATGACGAAGTCAAAACCAAACTGACATCGCTCGGCTATCAATGGCAAAACAGCCGCTGGCAGAAGGCCACTCCCGGCAAGCCACTCAACGTCGCCCCAGGCCCCCAGTCACAGACGGGGATTCAATTTGGGATGACGGCAACCGACCTGCGTACGATGATGGGTGGTCCCGATTCGCTGACGCGTGCAATCACCTCCCGAGGGATCACCGAAGTCTGGAGCTACGGTCCGATCGGTGGCTCGCGACTCGTGGTACGACTCGAACAAAAAGGACGCGATGCAGATCCGAAGGTGACTGCCGTTGCAAATCGGCAGTGAGTCGTTCACCATCATTCATAAACCCTTCGATGGATAGGACTCAGCAAGGACCCCCTGACATGCCTGACCCCGCCCTCTTGCCAAGACGCGACTTTCTCTCGTGGTCAGCCCATGGATTGACTGCAACCGCCGTATTGGACCTGTTGTCACGTCAGCAAGGACTGCTGGGGGCGACGATCCCGAGCGAGGCGGCAGACCCCCCGCCGCACCTCCCCCCCAAGTGTAAACGGGTGATTCACCTGTATATGTGTGGTGGCTTAAGTCATCTCGATTCGTTCGACTACAAGCCCTCGCTCGAAAAATACCATGGCAAACCCTTACCCGGTTCAGAAACCCCCGAAACATTTTTTGGCAAAATTGGCTTGCTGCGCAAAAACGACTGGAACTTTCAGCAGCGTGGCGAAAGCGGCCTGTGGATTTCCGACCTGTTCCCGCATTTGGCCGGCGTTGCGGACGAATTGACAGTGATTCGCTCGATGGCCGCAGACTCGGCCAACCACACCCCCGCCACCTTTCAGGCCAATACCGGCTTCCGACTGAATGGATTTCCGGTGTTAGGCTCGTGGATGTCGTATGGACTTGGCTGCGAAACCGACGAACTTCCCGCCTATGTGGTCTTGCCTGACCCTCGCGGTTTGCCAGCAGGGGGAACGATCAACTGGTCAAACGGTTTTCTCCCCGCTCGTTATCAGGGAGTCGCCTTTCGAACCAAGGGACAGCCGATTGATGATCTGTTTCCCGCACTCCCCGCCGGCAGCGTGGCCGCCCCAGGTTCGCTCGCGTTTGATCGCAAGAGCGAACTGGCAACCCGTGATTTTATCGCGGCCTTGAATGAACATCATCAGTTATCGCGACCGGAAAGTGATCTGGTCGCGCGGATGAAAAGTTATGAACTGGCCGCCAAAATGCAGCTCTCTGTTCCGCACGTGACCGACTTGACAGGAGAAACCGCCGCCACCCAATCCCAATACGGATTAAACCGTGAAGAGACCGCCGACTTTGGCCGCAGTTGCCTGCTGGCCCGCAGATTGCTCGAGCAAGGGGTCCGGTTTGTCCAGTTATTCGCCGGTGGTTCATTCGGATCGCCGCGAATCAATTGGGACGGCCACGAAGATATGAAAGAAAACCACGCGCAAGAGGCACTCCGCGTTGATCAGCCGATTGCCGCGTTACTGAGCGACCTGCGTCAGCGGGGAATGCTCGAAGACACCTTAATATTATTTACGACCGAGTTTGGCAGAACTCCCTTTGCCCAATCGGAAGCCAATGTTTTGGGAAGTGGTCGCGACCATAATATGTACGGCTTCAGTGTCTGGATGGCAGGTGGAGGCTTAAAGCATGGGACCAGTTACGGTGCAACGGATGAAATCGGCTGGAAAGCGGTCGAAAACCCGGTGACTTGGCCCGATTTTCACGCGACCGTGCTCCATTTACTCGGTATCGATCATGAACGACTCAAGTATTATCACAACGGCATCGAACGCCGATTAACCAACGTTCACGGTCAGGTCGTTCGTGATGTGCTCGGATAAAATATGCAGCCCGTCATCGTCTGGCGGCAACGGTCTGGCAGGTAACCGTTCACCGCTCGGGGAATGGCTCATTTTTTCCGCGACCGAGTGAAGAACCGCCAAATCGCTCAAACCATTCACTCAACGTTTTGCCGGGAAAATTGTCCCTGTCCCCCTCACTTTGCTGTGAACGGTTATGTCTGGCAGCAACCAATTGACGCCAGATCAACTCGAAATGTCTTGAGATTTGAGCTTGAAGTTTTATTCCTCCGGGTCGCTCATCCCACGAATGACCCCGGAGCAGTGGAGGTAGAAGTCATTCATGGCGAAATGTGACCTTGGGTATTTGTGTGAAGTGTGTGGTGCGGAAGTCGAAGACATCACGCAAAGCGATCTCTACTTGCGGTTTGTGCTGGGGGAAGTCGAGGCGCGGTATTTGATGACGGCCAAAGAGCGTCACCTCCGCTGTAATCCGATCGTCTCACAGTTCATCGTCGACCCCGGTTTTGAACCACCGATTGTTGAGGGACCGTTCGATAAACGCCTGCTCGATTCGGCGGAAGTGGCCCAGCGCGAAGAACGGACCACACGGGCCTGGCGCCGTCTGCAGGAAGTCCGCGCACTGGGGTTACCGATTAGCGCTTATCCCCTCGATCGGATGGATGATTAAGCGATGAGAAGATTCCCATTCATTGGAATCACGATTTCCGGTTCAACAACAAACCAAGTGCGCGGCTGTGAAAATTCAGTTTTCAGTTTTCAGTTTTCAGTTTTCAGGGTTTCAGGGTTTCAGGGTTTTGTCCCCTCCTCTTCGTGTTATTCGTCTTATTCGTGGTTCACAATCTTCGTATTTTCTGAACAGGGATTGACTCACGAATCGAACGCAGTCTCCAAGGAATTTGCCTCAAAGCTTCGGAAAGAGGGGGACCATGAAGCAGGTCGACACCGAGCGGTCCGATCGTCATGGCCGTCAAAGGGAACGGTTCAGGAAACCAAGTCGTCCTGTTTGCTGTAGAACAAGGGATTTGTACCTCGCTCACTCGGTTCGTGGTTGAACCAGAATTCGCGCCCGCCGAGTTTTGTGTTGTGGACGTGGTTTATTGTTGTGGCGGGTGGTTTTGTCGGTCTTCATCCAGTTTCGCGATCTTGGAGACGCGGCGCGCATGACGTCCCCCTTCAAAGGGGGTCTCCAGCCAGATTTTGATGATTCGGGGTGCCACTTCGGCACCAAACAGGTTGATCGACAAGCAGAGCACGTTCGAGTCATTGTGGCTGCGGCTGATCTGAGCCGAAAGGTCATCATGGCAGAGCGCCGCACGAACGCCGGGAAATTTATTGGCGACAATATTCATCCCAATTCCTGTCCCGCCAATCAGAATCGCCCGATCAACTTCACCACAGGCGACCGCCCGCGCCGCCTTGGCCGCAAAGTCGGGATAATCACACATTTCATCCGTGGAAGGGCCGAAATCAAGGGCTTCGTGCTGTAACTGACGGACTTCTGCCAGGATGCGGTCTTTGGCCTTGAAGCCACGATGTTCACTCGCAACGGCGATTTTCATAGTTTTTTTTGAATTCAATCGTGGTAGAGCAGAAGAGATGATCGTAGATTTTTCTCGCCCCGTATTGTACCCAGCCAGAGTACTTTCGGGCAGTCTGAGAACGTTTCGGACGTTTTTCTGCCAGCCGAGGGTTTGTTTTTTTGCAGTGCGAAATCCCGTTTTAACCCCGTTTCACGACGGGGAATTGAGAAACACTCTCCCCCGCCACCTTTGGCCCATCGAGCGCGCTTACGTGGTGATTTTCCTGAGGATGCCGCCACAATACCCGGGAAAAAACACTCAAAACACGGACCGAATCTTGGAAGGGCACGGTCAATCTGCGATAGTACTCGGGACCTTCAATCCTGAGAACCTGTTGAAAAACGGGGACTGGCTCTGACCGAAATCCAAAAACGCCGGAAATGATACGCAGTTCAAGGTGCTTGTCCCCGTTTTTCAACGTCCAAAAAGGATCTCAAACCTTGCAAACCTTAATTGAATACGAACAAAGCACCGGACTCGTCCGCGAAATTTACGATGATATCCGTCTGACACGGAAAACCGACGACATCAATAATTTCTGGAAGGCGATTGCCAATCATCCGCCAACCCTGCAGCGAACATGGCTGATGCTCAAAGAGGTCATGGGGGGACCCGGTGAACTGGATCCGCTCGTCCGCGAACTGATCTACGTCGCGGTCAGTGCCACCAATGGTTGTCACTACTGCATCGCCTCACACCGCGCTGCCGCAGTTTCCAAGGGAATGACCGCAGGGATGTTTGGCGAATTAATGAGCATTGTCGGAGCGGCAAATCTCACCAATCGACTCGCCAACGGCTATCAGGTCCCACTGGATGACAAATTCAAACCCCCCGCATGAACCGGTAACGATCGATGAAGCCATCCCTCGCAGAAGGACGTCTGGCATCCTTCTGCCCGCCTACCATCGCCTGGATCGGCGATTCATGAGCTTCGCCATGATTCCCAAAACCCTCAAATAACCAGTCCGGCACCCGATCGCTCTCCCTCCGCAGCTTCGTAGAACCACGCGACCATCCTGAATTCCGCTGCTCGTAGTACGTGTGACGGTCAGGCCGACAGTCAGCATTTGCAGGCGTCGGAATGGTGGCGTTCCGCCTTAACGCTCAGTTCTTCGATGTCAGTGGAGTTCCTGTGTTGACAATTCTCGATTTTTTAATATTACCTTAATCAGGCGTAAACACTCGCTACTAAAATCCTCGAAGTGAAATCGGGATGCGTTCTTGTGTCTGAGTATTCCAATTCGTTCTGAATTCGATTCATCAGCTTGAGATTTGTAAACGGCAACAAAAACTAGAGCAGTCTGATTCAGCCCGCCGCTGATTGAGCAGGTAGGTTGATGACGGATCGCTTTGTCTTCGCTCTCAGGAAAAATCAACTCGTTTTTGCTGATTCCGCTGTCGAGAAAGGATGCTCGTCATGACTAATCGATTATTGGAAAATGAAGAATTACCAGCATTTCGTGCAATTTTCTTGAGTGATGCTCATTTGGGTTGTCATTATGCACAGGCTGAATCCCTTTTGCGATTCTTGAATTGCGTCGAGCCGGAAGAGTTGTACATTGTTGGTGATTTTATCGACGGTTGGCGGTTGAAGCGGCGGTGGTTTTGGCAAGAAGTTTATGTTCAGATTCTGCAGAGGTTGTTGTACCTGGCTGCCAATGGGACGCAGATCTACTACGCTCCTGGTAATCATGATGAATTTCTCAGAAATTTTTTATGTCATTTCGGACAAATCACGATCTCGGATCAGTTCTTACACCAGACTGCCGATGGGCGTCGTTTTGTCATATTACATGGCGATCAGTTTGATGATGTGGAGCGAACTGCGAAATGGCTCTCGGTAATCGGTGCGTTTGCCTACGATCAACTCGTACTCATGAATGGGGTCGTCAATCAATTTCGCCGTTGGTTCCATCTCAGCGACTGCCGATTCAGTTCCAATGTGAAGGTTTGGGCAAAGCAGGCTGTCCAATTTATTAGTGATTTTGAACAGCGTGTGGTATGTCACGCCAAGGAGATGGACTGTGATGGTGTCATCTGTGGACATATTCACGTCCCTCGAATCACCTCGTTAAATGGAATTACCTACTGCAATACCGGTGATTGGGTTGAGCATTGTACTGCACTTGCAGAGCTTGAGTCGGGTGAACTGATGTTATTGGACTTATCAGGTCAGATTCCAGTCTTATCCTGCCGCGAATCTCGCGATCACGGTGAAGTTTTGGATGTACCGCAAGTCCAACCCGTTACCCAACATGCTTTCGCTGACGGATTCGTGTTGACGGATTCGTAAAGTGTGATCCCTCGTACGACCACCGGAAGACTCAAAGCATCATTGAAAATTGTTCCGAAGATACCCAGGCCGATCGCGGTGACGGATCCCACAAGGGATGGATCTCAGAGTGCTCCTAAGAACTCGTAACGGCGTCACCGTGAATCGAGAACCTGTCTGGAGATTTGTTGAGAGGACGTGAAATCGAGGTTGAGTTTCGGATGACTGCTGGCCAGTGAGAAGGAGCGATCATGGGGAAGATCTTTTATAGCGTCGCTGGTGAGGGACGCGGGCATGCAACACGAGTGAAAACCGTTGTCGAAGAATTGAAGTCAGAACATGACGTCGTGTTATTTGCACCGCATGTGGCTTTTGACTTTTTGAGCCAGATCTATCAGTGGGATGCCAGGGTTGAAGTGCGAAAAATTCCAGGGTTGCAATTTTGTTATTCTGGTCGACGGGTCAGCTATCTTCAGTCTGTCACGAAAAGCATTCCTTACGTGTGGGAACTTTCACAACTCGTCAATCAGTTTGAACTGGCGATACGACAAGAGCAACCCGACTTGATGATTACTGATTTTGAGCCCGCCCTACCCCGCGCGGCCAAACGATTAGGACTCCCCTTTGTGAGCTTTGACCATCAACACTTTTTGACGGCATTTGACCTCTCGACGTTGCCCTGGCCACTCTGGCTCAAAGCCCAATCGATTGCCGCTTCCATCAACCTGTTTTACTGTGGTCAGCAAGAGACCATTGTTTCGTCGTTTTTTTCCCTGCCGCTGCGAAAACGCTGCAAGAACGTCACGTC